>NZ_BAABEM010000005.1:0-299003 GCF_039540155.1 Gibbsiella greigii | reverse complement strand
AAAGCTCCTTCAACTTCATCAGCCGCCTGATGGAGCTGGAGGGTATTTATTACTACTTCAAGCACCAGCAGGATCAGCACACGCTGGTGCTGGCCGATGCGCCGCAGATCCACACACCCTACCCCGGCTATGAAACCATTCCCTATCACCTGACGCCGTCCGGCGGCATCACCAGTGAGCAGGGCATCAGCCAGTGGACCCTGGCCGACCAGGTGACGCCGGGTATCTACAGCCTGGACGATTACGATTTCCGCAAGCCCAACGCCTGGCTGCTGCAGGCGCGCCAGAACCCGGTCTCGCCGCAGCCGGGGCAAATCGACGTATATGACTGGCCGGGCCGCTACACCGAACACCAGCAGGGCGAATTCTACGCCCGCGTGCGCCAGGAAGCCTGGCAGGCCGGGCACCACCAGACCGGCGGCACCGCCACCGCGCTCGGCATCGCCCCCGGCTACACCTTTACGCTCAACAACGCCCCCTATGCCGACGATAACCGCGCCTACCTGACGGTGCGCGCCCGCTACCGCCTGCAGGAAAACCGCTACGCCAGCGGCGACAGCCAGGCCAGCGAACACCGTATCGACTTCACGGTGATCCCGGCCGATATTCCGTGGCGCCCGGCGCAGCAGGCGCACTGGCCGAAAACCCACGGCCCGCAGACCGCGCGGGTGGTCGGCCCGACCGGCGAATCCATCTGGACCGACAAATACGGCCGCGTGAAGGTGAAGTTCCACTGGGATCGCTTCGGACCGGCGGACGACGGCAGTTCCTGCTGGGTGCGTGTTTCCAGCGCCTGGGCCGGCCAGGGCTTCGGCGGCGTGCAGATCCCGCGGGTGAACGACGAAGTGGTGGTGGATTTCATCAACGGCGATCCGGACCGCCCGATCATCATCGGCCGGGTTTACAACGACGCCAACATGCCGCCGTGGGCGCTGCCGGCCGCAGCCACGCAGATGGGCTTTATGAGCCGCTCCAAAGACGGCTCGCCGGACAACGCCAACGCCCTGCGCTTTGAAGACAAGGCCGGCGAAGAGCAGGTGTGGCTGCACGCCGAACGCAATATGGATATCGACGTGGAGAACGATGAAAACCACGCCGTGGGCGGCAACCAAACGATTGTGGTCGCTAAAAACCATGAAAGCCAGGTCGACGGCCAGTACCGGCAATCCACACAGTTCAACCGCAGCGAACTGGTGGGCGGTGACTATGTGCTGAAAACCCAGCAAAACATCCTGTTAGCGGCGGGCCAGAGCATCAGCCTGGTCAGCGGCGACAGCAAGCTGACGCTGGATCACAACGGCACCGTCTCTATCCAGTGCGTGAACTTCCAGATTAACGCCAGCGGCCAGGCCGAAATCAACACCGGCGGCACGCTGGATCTGAACATCAAGCAACCGGCAAAGACAAAAACCCCGCCGCCCACACCGGCCGACATCACCAACGAAGTTAACAGCGTATTCAAGAAATCATCAGGGAGCGACGCATGAGCCAGCCTGTCCATTATCTCCTTTCCGAAGGCACGCTGGCCTTGCCGGAAGCCGTACAGGATCACAGCGTCACCATTCTGAAACTGCCGCAGGCGCGCGCCACCCTGGTAGTCACTCGGGCTTATGACGTTCGCCCCGGCCAGGAAGCAGCCTATCTGCAGCAACAGTTGGCGAAGGTGAAGCGCGACATGAAAAAGTTTAAAGCGGAAGAGGCGCAGGACAGTCATTTCGGCCCCCTGCCGGCCCGCGAAGTCACTGTCCGCTTTGAAAACCAGGGTGTAGCCGTGGTGCAAAAGCTGTTGACCGTGATGCTGGAAACCCATTTGCTGGTGCTCACCTTCAGCACCAGCGCCGGCTTTGCTTCCTCAGCGCAGGCCGTGTGGGAGGGGATCCGCCAGGGGTACATCCCCACCGCAGGCCGCACGGAGGCGTAAATCATGGCTGATGATTTACTCGCCGCCTGCAAAGATGATCCGCTGGTACACAGTTCCCTATTGGCCGATTTCGCCAGCGGGCTGGTGGAAGGCGCTATCTATTGCGGCATTTGGGTCGGCTCGGCCGCGCTGTTCGGCACCGGCGTGGGCGCCGTGGTGGGCGTGGGGCTGCTGGTCGGCGCCATGGCCAGCGGCCTGCCGGAAAAAATAGGCAACGCGGCGGGCAATGCCATCGATAGCGCGCTTGACGCACTCGGTCTGCGAGGGCCGCCGGACGCCAAAATCACCAGCGGCGCCGACAACGTGAAGATTATGGGCAAACCGGCCGCACGCGCCGCCGGCACCGTTGACCATGCCTATCTCAACAGCCCGGCGGCCGACGCGGAAGGCCCCGGCGCGATGGATACCGCCATTGCGTTGGCGGCCGGCATTGCCGCCACCGTGATGCACCCCGGCGCCGTGCTGGAAAAACTCAGCAAGGTCGACGGCGATGCGGTGAAAAACTGGCTGGGCGATGTCTGGGACGATCTGGCTCAACCCACGGTGGAAAGCGCCAGTCCCTATGCCACCCCCGCCGACAAGGATACCGTTGACTGCAGCAAGGGCCATCTGGCGGAAAACGTCAACTTCCTGGCGGAAGGCTCGAAAAAGGTGCTGATCAACGGCCACCCGGCGGCACGCAACAGCGATCGCAGCACCTGTGAGGCCAAAATCACGGTTGCCGGCAACCCACGCGTGCGTATCGGCGGCGACAGCATCGTGGTGCGCGATATCCGCAGCGGCAAAAATGCCCTGGCCTACTTTATCGGCGCCCTGGTCGGCAGCCTGGGCAAAGACGGGCTCAAACTGGCGCAATCGTTGTTCAGCCGCGTGGTACGGCGCCAGGCGATGAAAGAAATCGCCTGTACGCTGGCTGCCGCTGCCGCCGCCGAACTGGCGGCCAATGCCATCGGGGCGTCGGCCGCACGGGCGTTGACCGTTGCCACCATGACGGCCCTGCCGGTGCATATTCCCACCGGCGCCAAGATCCTGGCCGGTGAAGAAGATCTGGACTTTACGCTGGCGGACCGCTTGCCGCTGAACTGGCAGCGCCTGTACCACAGCCGTAACCGCACCACCGGCATGCTGGGCACCGGCTGGATGCTGCCGTTCGAAACCCGCCTGATCCGTTTCCAGGCTGACGATGGCAGCCAGCAATTCGTCTGGCGCGACATCACCGGGCGCGAAATTGGCCTGGGCGCCGTTGAGCCCGGCGACATTATCCACTTCTATGAAGACGGCTTTACCCTCTATTGCTCCCGGCAAGGGGTGATGCTGTTGCAAACCACCGATGGCGAACATCAGCTTTATGAACCCGATCCGGCCCGTGAAGGCGAATGGCGCATCGCCCGTATTTATGATCGCCATGAGAACTGCCATTACTTCACCTGGAACAGCGCCGGCCAGTTGATCAACATCGCCAGCGACAATCAGGCGCTGGAAGTTGAACTTAGCTATGAAGCGCACCACGGCCGGCTGGCCGCCGTGCACCAATGCGCAGGCAATGAACGGTATGCGCTGGTGAGTTATCGCTACAACGAACAGGGGCAACTGATCGCCGTGCAGGATGCGGACGGCATCACCACGCGCCGCTTTGGCTGGGACAGCGACTGCGGGCTGATGGCCTGGCACAGCTATGCCACCGGGCTGACCGTGCGCTATCACTGGCAACCGGCCGCACAAGGCCCGCACTGGCGCGTCAATGTCTATGAAGTGCTGGATGAGCAGCAGCAAAGCCTGGAACACTGGGTGCTGGATGCGGATGAGCAGGCGCGCAGCGCCGTCGTCACCTGCCTGTCCGGCGGCAGCACCGAACACCACTGGGATGCGCTGAACCGCATTACCGACTATACCGACAGCTACGGCGCCCGCTGGCAGTTCCAATGGTCGGCACAGCGTGAAAGCCTGAGCACGGTAGTCAACTCGGAAGGGCAACGCTGGGAACTGGCGCATGACGAACGCGGCAATCTGACCTTGCTGCGCGATCCGCTGGGCCGGGCAACCCAGACCACCTGGCATGCCGCCTGGGCACTGCCGCTGAAAACGGTGCTGCCTGACGGCGCCTGCTGGCAATACCGCTATAACGTACTGGGTGATCCGGTCGAACAGACCGATCCACTGGGCCACGTGACGCGTTTTAGCTGGAACGATCAGGGCGATCTGGTTACCCGTACCGATGCGCTGGAGAACACGGCACGTTTCTGGTGGAACGAACGCGGCCAGTTGGTGCGGGAAGAAGACTGTTCCGGCCATTCGGCCAAGCGCCAGTACGACGATAGCGGCCGGCTGCTTAGCAGTACCGATGCCGCAGGCAACAGCACTCGCTTCCACTGGAGCGCGGCGGGCCGCCTGCAGCGGCTGATCCGCCCGGACGGCCGTGAAACCCGCTATGAGTACGATCGGGCCGGCCTGCCGTGCCGTGAGTGTGTCGATGGCATGTCTGAACGCCAGGTGGCGCGCAACGTGCGTGGCCAGATCGTGAGCGAAACCGATCCGGCGGGCCGGCAAACCCGCTATCAGTACGATCGCTTCGGCCGCATGACCGCCCTGCTCAACCCCAACCACGATCGCTGGCAGTTCGATTACGACAACGGCGATCGCCTGCTGGCGCAAACCGACTATGCCGGGCGCCGCACGCAGTATGGCTACGATGTGCTGGGGCAACTCACCCAGATCACCGAATACCCCCTGGCCGCCGCGGGCGAACGCACGGCGCCGCTGCACACGCGGCTGGCTTATGATGCGCTGGGGCGCCGGGTAGCGAAGGACACCGCCGACAGCCACACCGAATACGGCTATGAAGATCGCAGCGTGGTGCTGCGCCGCACCGCGCTGGCCCGTTGGCAACAGGCCCAGGCAACCGGAGAACCCGTTGAGTGGGCAGAGACGCTGCGCTTTTCCCTCGACGCCGCCGGCAACCTGTGCAGCGAGGATAACCACAGCGGCCACTGGCAGCATGAGTACGATCCGCTGGGCAACCTGCTGACCACCCGGATGCCGGACGGCAGCGCCCTGAACCACCTGCGCTACGGCACCGGCCACCTGCTGCAGATGAACCTCAAATACGGCGGCCGCACGTTTGATATCGCCGGCTGGCAGCGGGATGCGTTGCACCGTGAAATCAGCCGCACCCAGGGCACCCTGCATCAGGAGACGCGTTACGATGCGCTGGGGCGCATCACCCTGCGCCGGGCAACCGGTGACCGTGAGCTCGCTTTCCTGTTTGAACGCCGTTACCTGTGGGATCGCCAGGATCAACTGGTGCAGCAGATGTTCACCGAAGACGGCATCGGCCAACCGGGGCCGCAGTGCCTGCAAAGCCGCTTCGGCTACGATGCGCGCGGGCAGCTCACCCACAGTATCCAGCCACATCTGGAAGAACGTTTCCATTACGACGCCGCCGGCAACCGCACCGACAGCTCGTCGGCCACGGTCTGGCACAACCTGCTGCAACGTCTGGGCGGCACTCGCTGGGGCTATGACCGCTTTGGCCGCCTGCACTGGCGCCACAACGGCCCGCAGGGTGAAGAGCACCGTTTCCGCTATGACGCGGAACATCGCCTGACCGGCGTGAGCTTTACCGGCAACCCGCATTATCAGCGGGCGGAATACCGCTACGATGCCCTGGGCCGCCGCACGCAAAAAATTCTTTACCCGCACCACGGCGAACCGGAAACCGTCACGTTCCACTGGAACGGCCTGCGGATGGTGGGAGAACAAAGCAGCCTGCGCCCTGAACAGGCTACGCGTTACCTTTATCAAGAGAACAGTTGGGAACCGCTGGCGCGCGTCGACAGCATCGGCGAAAGCAGCGAGGTCTACTGGTACCATACCGAGCTGAACGGCCTGCCGACACGCATGACCGACGAGCACGGCAACCTGGTGTGGCAAGGGCAGTTTTCCGCCTGGGGCGAAACCCGCAGCGAGAGCACCCCGCAGCAGTTGGCAACCCCGCAGAACCTGCGTTATCAGGGGCAATACCTTGACCGGGAAACCGGACTGCATTATAACCTGTTCAGGTACTACGACCCGCAGTGCGGTAGGTTTACGCAGCCGGACCCGATAGGGCTGGCGGGTGGGATTAATACATATACTTATGTGACTGAGCCGATGGTTTGGGTTGATCCGCAAGGATTAGCGCCATGTGGCACTACAAAGTTTTATCGTTCAATGAGCCACGAAGATTACAAGCATCTGTTGCAAACTGGCAAACTACGTGGAACCTCAGAAACATTTATATCCCCACGAAGAGCATTTTCGGAAGGTTATGACGGTGTGTTAGTCAAATTTCATTTAAGAACTGAATCCTTGGAAAAATTAAAATCAATCGGTGTTAAAGATAAAGGAATCTTAACTAAGTTAACTTATCCAGACATGCCTAGTGTTGGAAAAGGATGGAAAGAAAACAATGCATTCTTCAAAATGGAAGGTGATCAAATAAATATAGGCTTGGGAAGAGGACAAGCTTTAGATATTTTCAATAATGGCATAGAGAAATTCGAGAGGTTAAATTAATAATCCCATGCTAGAAGATAAGAAGAAATTGATATTATCTTTAATGATGAAAGAAATTGACTACTCTGTATTTATTGATAGCTATAATAATCTTTTCGATGGACTCGATGTTTGCAGAGACCTTAAAATTTCACGTGATCTTAAAGACTCAGATGCAGTCGATCTTTTTTTATATCTGGGGACGGTCATATCCTATAAGTATTCCTGCGTGAATTTATTGAACAATCTTATTATAGATACTTGGCATACTAAGCATGAAGAGTTAGCGAGGTTGTTATCGATATATAAAGACAATACTAGTGTAGATTATCTTTATAAAGCTGCCTTGCTGAACCTTGAATACTTAGAATATGATGAAGATCATGTTTTAGCAGATAAGTGCATTAGAGCGCTAGCGAAAATAAATAGTGCAGAATCCATTGAAAAACTGGAGGTTTTATCTAAATCTAAGAATCAAGCCATAAGTAAAAGTGCAAACAAACAGCTTGAAAGGATAAAAGGATAAAAGGATAAAAGGATAAAAGGATATTTAAAATTATTTATTTAACACTACGTCTTTTGCTACATTCTAAGGCGTAGTATTATTTATAATTTCACGGATAAAAATTATTTCCAAGCTCATATTTATTTTCAATAGGCAGTAATTTCCTCGCCCCATCAATATCGCCCAATATTATTAAATTATGGATCTCCTTTGTTAGCTCAGTGAGATCATTAATATCCACAATCCATTTATGACAATAATCATACACGGCTTTATTTCTCAATCCTATTTGTATTGTGCGGTAATTAAGTTTATTCAAATATATATCTCTCTCTGGATCCCATTGAATCACCACATCAGAACTCTTTATTTTCAATTTCCACACCTCAGCATCCTCACTAATATCCATATTATTATGATGATTCAAAACACCCTGACTAATTAATGTAAAAAAACCTTCATGAGTAAGATCAATAGCTAATATCCTTTTTTGCCCTAGATCTTTCATTCCCCAATCAGAACGATACATCATCCACAGAAAAGAAGGTTTAATCCATGTCATTCTAGTCATGCTGAACGGCGGAGATACAAAAGCTCCGTTTCTAATAACACTATCAGCAATAATATCAGAATAAGCCTGATAAACCCTAATAAAATCTTTAGTATAAAAAGCTCGAATCTGTTTTTCAGGTACTTTACTTTCTTCTTGGAAAATATTCATAAAAATACACTTAGGTGACCATCTTCTTATGATATATATATCCACGTTTTATCACAACTAAAATTAAGAAACTGATAAGTGGTATCAGAATCCAATCGTAATGAGTATAGCATTACTAAATGCTTTCATATGCCCTGGGCCGCCGCACGCAAAAAATCCTTTACCCGCACCACGGCGAACCGGAAACCGTCACGTTCCACTGGAACGGCCTGCTGATGGTGGGTGAACAAAGCAGCCTGCGCCCTGAACAGGCTACGCGTTACCTTTATCAAGAGAACAGTTGGGAACCGCTGGCGCGCGTCGACAGCATCGGCGAAAGCAGCGGGTCTACTGGTACCATACAGAGCTGAATGGCCTGCCGACACGCATGACCGACGAGCATGGCAACCTGGTGTGGCAAGGGCAGTTTTCCGCCTGGGGCGAAACCCGCAGCGAGCGCACCCCGCAGCCGTTGGCAACCCCACAGAACCTGCGTTATCAGGGGCAATACCTTGACCGGGAAACCGGACTGCATTATAACCTGTTCAGGTACTACGACCCGCAGTGCGGCAGGTTTACGCAACCGGATCCGATTGGGCTAGCTGGTGGATTAAACCAATATACATATGTCAAAAATCCACTAACTTGGATCGACCCTCAGGGTCTTGTAGGTTGCCGTTTAACGAAAGTCGACGCAGTAGATCATGATTATCTTTTGAGATTAAAACGATCAGAGTATCCGCAAACTTTCGGACATATAAATGACGCAATAGAAAATGGCCATCCTAATATTGTTACAATTCAACGAGCATCTGCTAAATCTAATAGGGTACTCAGTTTGAAAGGAGTTAAAACAAAAGCAGGATTAGATCGTGACGAATGGCCAATGGCAATGTTCCGAGAGGGGGGGAGTGGCGCGAGTATAAGATATATTGACCCTAGTGACAACAGAGGTGCCGGTTCAAGTATAGGCAACATACTCTCCGATTTACCTGACGGTACAATAATTAAAGTAGAGGTTATTAATGAAATCTAAATATAATCAAACAGTCGACTTACTTATATCCCATAACCAAATTCAAATCCGTTCCAGACCATTTAACGAAACATTGAGTCAGTGG
Organism: Gibbsiella greigii; assembly: GCF_039540155.1. Lineage (NCBI taxonomy): Bacteria > Pseudomonadati > Pseudomonadota > Gammaproteobacteria > Enterobacterales > Yersiniaceae > Gibbsiella > Gibbsiella greigii. The sequence goes on along the minus strand of NZ_BAABEM010000005.1, from coordinate 290,223 downwards.
GGGAAGAAAAACATTGACCAAGGGGCAGTTATTTATGATGACTATGTCATTTTCGATCCTTTACCAGAGGATACTTTTGGTGCTAATATTCATTTAACTTTAACAAATGACTTTAAAATAGATAAGGACACTCAGCGTTGTATAGTTGCTCCGTTTTATATCAGAAATAATGAAAATGTAGAGATTGCATCGGCAGCAGAGAAGTTCAAAATAGATCTTGACTTTGAAAATAATTTATATTCTCTTTATTACGAGATTTGTGAAGGTGATGAAATATTCTATAAGTTAACGTTCGTTCCATCTGAAACACCAATAACACCAATGTATTTAATGGATGATCCTTGGGGAGGGAAAAAAAATAAACCCCTTGAGATAGGACTAGTTTAGAACAGCCCCCCAACCCAAAGCCGGCCATTCCGCCACCCGCCAGTACGACGATAGCGGCCGGCTGCTTGGCAACACCGATGCCGCAGGCAACCACACCCGCTTCCACTGGAGCGCGGCGGGCCGCCTGCAGCGCCTGATCCTCCCGGACGGCCGTGAAACCTGCTATCAGTACGATCGCTTCGGTCGCATGACCGCCCTTCTCAACCCCAACCACGATCGCTGGCAGTTCGATTATGACAACGGCGATCGCCTGCTGGCGCAAACCGACTATGCCGGGCGCTATACACAGTATGGCTATGACCGGTTGGGGCAACTCACACAGATCACCGAATACCCACTGGTAGCATGAGTACGATCCGCTGGGCAACCTGCTGACCACCCGGATGCCGGACGGCAGCGCCCTGAACCACCTGCGCTACGGCACCGGCCACCTGCTGCAAATGAATCTGCAACACGGCGGCCACACGCTGGATATCGCCGGCTGGCAGCGGGATGCGTTGCACCGTGAAATCAGCCGCACCCAGGGCGCCCTGCATCAGGAGACGCGTTACGATGCGCTGGGGCGCATCACCCTGCGCCGGGCAACCGGTGACCGTGAGCTCGCTTTCCTGTTTGAACGCCGTTACCTGTGGGATCGCCAGGATCAACTGGTGCAGCAGATGTTCACCGAAGACGGCATCGGCCAACCGGGGCCGCAGTGCCTGCAAAGCCGCTTCGGCTACGATGCGCACGGGCAGCTCACCCACAGTATCCAGCCACATCTGGAAGAACGTTTCCATTACGACGCCGCCGGCAACCGCACCGACAGTTCGTCGGCCACGGTCTGGCACAACCTGCTGCAACGCCTGGGCGGCACACGCTGGGGCTATGACCGCTTTGGCCGCCTGAACTGGCGCCACAACGGCCCACAGGGTGAAGAACAACGTTTCAGCTATGACGCGGAACACCGGCTGACCGGCGTGAGCTTTACCGGCAACCCGCATTATCAACGGGCGGAATACCGCTACGATGCCCTGGGCCGGCGCACGCAAAAAATCCTTTACCCGCACCACGGCGAACCGGAAACCATCACGTTCCACTGGAACGGCCTGCGGATGGTGGGTGAACAAAGCAGCCGGCGCCCTGAACAGGCTACGTGTTACCTTTATCAAGAGAACAGTTGGGAGCCGCTGGCGCGCGTCGACAGCATCGGCGAAAGCAGCGAGGTCTACTGGTACCATACCGAGCTGAACGGCCTGCCGACACGCATGACCGACGAGCACGGCAACCTGGTGTGGCAAGGGGAGTTTTCCGCCTGGGGCGAAACCCGCAGCGAGCGCACCCCGCAGCCGTTGGCAACCCCACAGAACCTGCGTTATCAGGGGCAATACCTTGACCGGGAAACCGGACTGCATTATAACCTGTTCAGGTACTACGACCCGCAGTGCGGTAGGTATACGCAGCCGGATCCAGTGGGGTTGGCGGGTGGGATAAACCTGTATCAGTATGCGCCGAATCCGCTGACTTGGGTCGATCCATTGGGATTAACTTCATGCAAAGCTAAAATAAACGCTGAACATGTCTTTCATGGTGAAATCAATAAAAGAGGCAGAGCAGTTGGTTTTCATCATCGTGGTAGTATAGGACATGAAGGAAAATCCCGTATTACTGAAGTTACTACAATGCCTAATTCTCTTGGAGTATATAGAGCTAAAGTTGAAATATTAGATCCAAACTCGGGGGAATGGATTGCTAAAGGGCCACAATCAACAATGTTCCCAGATTCATGGAATAGACAACAAGTAATGTCAGAAATAAGAAGTGCATACTCTGAAAGAACAATGATAACCTCTTCTCAGTGGGAAGGGATTTCTTCTAGCGGAGTTAAAATCGGTGGTTACTTAGATAAGTCTGGTAACATTAATACCGCATATCCAATATTATAACGGTAATGATATGAAATTTTATAAAAATTCTGATGGTTATCTAAAGGTTGAAGCAGATGAGAGTATGCATCTTGTTTCATCCTTCTTAGAACATGATGTTCAGAATAGTGTATATGGAGTGGATGAATATTTATCCGCTTGCGATAGTGTCTCTAATGGAGACGTCCCAAGATGGGAAGGCACAGGAAATGCTCATACTGTGACCATTAAAAAAAATGGTGTGAACATTTACAATGAATATACAAATGAAGAAATGAATATTTCCACTATATCAGAATTTAAAAAAATACTAGAAAATTGGAAAAAATTAATTTTGGAGGGTAATTCCCTAGCATAATTTTATCCGTAGCCAGAAGAATTATAAATTTTCTTCTGGCCATTCATCTTCAAGATATCTATTTATCTAGAGGATAATGTCACTCCAGTAAATATTTTGATTTTATTAAAATTTATTTTTTCAAAAAAACAATAAACGCAACAAATATATCCCAACATATCAAAATAGGGTTTTATTTTTTGATGGTAATCATGTATGAACTAATATTTAGCCATGTGGTATAAGCGGTTTTATACAACACTATGACAACAACAGGAAGAGCACTTACAACCAAAATAAATAGTACACCCTACACATTCCCATGTTCCGATTGGTCTAAAAGGTGGGCCGAATACCTATTTTTATGTGGCTGAGCCGATAATTTAGGTTGATCCGTTTGAGATATCCCACAAGACAGCTAAAAAAGTCGCTAATTACTAAAAATCATGGGGATTTTTTACTTTCCTAAATAAAATAAACCATTGAGGATCTCTAAATTTTTGCCTATGGGAAATTTAATATAACCATCTGCTTTTATAAGGGCTGCCCCCCCACAAAGGAAGTAAAGTAATCTGATACAGATGGTTAAGTATTTGGAGATAAGCGATAAAGTACGCTATGTTATGCAGGCCCAATAGCGAATGCCGATAGTATAATTATTATCGGCACTATAAATTGCTAACAAACCCGATGAATGAATATGGATAGTCATAATACCCTATGCACACGCCTCCAAAAAACCAAGCCGTCATGTCCAGCTTCGCCATCCTAATGCTCTCCCTCATCCCCTATTAGCCAATTGCTTGGGCACCACTTTGCCGGAAAAAGTGCGCGGCAACGCAACCATAAAACAGATATGCCGGACAGTGCGAACCGGCCACAGTTGGCTACAATACATTGCCGCACATGCACCCCTGCACTGAACGACGCTTGATGCGGAAAACTATCCATAAAGCACGTGACAAAAACCATGCACGCAGACAGTTAGATCAGCCTGTTAGGGAGGATGGTTAAATTTAACCCTGCCAGTTAGAGCGCGATAACCCGCGGAAACCGTGACGCTCCACTGGAACGGCCTGCGGGTGGTGGGTGAACAAAGCAGCCGGCGCCCTGGGCAGCCACACGTTACCTTTATCAGGAAAACAGTTGGGAGCCGCTGGCGCGCGTCGACAGCATCGGCGACAGCAGCGAAGTCTACTACTGGTACCATACCGAGCTGAACGGCCTACCGACACGCATGACCGATGAGCACGGCAACCTGGTGTGGCAAGGGCAGTTTTCCGCCTGAGGCGAAACCCGCCGCGAGAGCACCCCACAGCCGTTGGCCCCCCCACAGAACCTGCGTTATCAGGGGCAATACCTTGACCGGGAAACCGGACTGCATTATAACCTGTTCAGGTACTACGACCCGCAGTGCGGCAGGTTTACGCAGCCGGATCCGATAGGGTTGGTGGGGGGACTGAACCTCTATCAGTATGCGCCAAATCCGCTGGGATGGGTTGATCCGCTAGGGTTGGCGAAGTGTAGTACACAATTCCCTTTGAGGAAGGCGGCATTTAGAGCAGCAAAGAGAGATGCTGGAATACCAATGAATCAGCAACCAGATAAAATATACAACCCTAAAACAGGATTTTATGGCGATCATAGAAATATTCCAATGACTGACTCTAATAAGGATTTTATTTTTGATGTAAATGGAAATAAAATTTGGACGACAGAGTATCAATTCACTAAAGCTGATGGTAGTGAAATTATTATCCAAGATCACTCAGTCGGTCATTTTTATCCGAATGGGGTAGGAAATCAAGGTGCTCATCTGAATGTTAGGCCTATTGAGAACATTCGAACTGGTTCCGTCCCTGGCACACTAGATCATTATAGTTTCTAAAGGGGTTGATTATGTATTGGAATGATCTTGAAGGTGCTATTATCTTAAACAAGGTTTTTTCAAAGCCAGTAGAAATCTCAGAGATAGATGTTTTTGATATTAAAATAGATAGAGAAGGTCCGTCAGTTATAATTACTTTTGATTTAGTTAATCAACTTCCAGATAACCCACCAGTTAAATGGGTAAAAGGTTATAATAGATGCAGATGTGGGATAAATTGCATCGGAATCAAGTCACTAAAGATAGACGGTGTTGATAAAAACATGTTGTCTAGTATATTTATAGACAAGAGTAATTCTCATAATGAAGTATCGATTAAAGGGAGTGGTTTTAATTTATATCTAATGTGCAGTCATATACAATTCATGGGGCCTTCTGTATATATTAGCCAGTAAAATAAAAGCCGGAAAATATTAATAACCTTCCGGCTTCATTTTATATGTTGCTCTGTCGATGTTACTTACTGATTCATTATCCCCGTCAAATCCAACCCGCCGGGAAAGCGGTTAAGTCAGTCGGCGGCGGCGCGTTCATCGAACGGTTCCCGGCTTAATCCTTCCAGATAGCGCCACAGCTCCCATAAATCCTGCACGGTGATGACGATGCAGCACGGCATGATGCCCAGCTTGAGCGGCTGCCCGGTGGTGAATCCGGCCTCGTTCAGCCACTTGCCGCTGACATTGATGGCGGGCATAGAGGTGTCGCCCCTGTTGAGTCGGTAGCCGACACGCTGATAGCGCTCCGGCTGAAAGATTTTAAAAACGGGATATCTGGGTAGAATGTATGGATGCGAATGTCATAGATAACATTAAATAAAAGCCGGAAGCGATCTTAACGATCCTTCCGGCTTTTTAATTACCGGTCAGTCACTGCCCGTAATCCCCGCCAGATCCAACCCACAGGGAAAGGCGCTCAGCCACTCGGCGGCGCGCGCTCGTCGAACGGGGCCTTGCTCAGCCCCGGCAACATGAACACAGTTCGCGGATATCCTGCGCGGTGATGAGGATGGTTAAATTTAACCCTGCCAGTTAGAGCGTGATAACCCGTGCCACGCCCTCACTCCGTTACCCCTGGCGATGCAACAACAGATACACCGCCGGGATCACCAGCATCGACAACAACGGCGCACTGATCATGCCGCCAATCATCGGCGCGGCGATGCGACGCATCACCTCGGAGCCGGCCCCATCCCCCCACATGATCGGCAACAGGCCGGCCATAATGGTGGCCACCGTCATCACCTTCGGCCGCACGCGCAATACCGCGCCTTCACGGATACCGGCTAGCACCTGTTCACGCGTTAACGGCTGCCCCGACAAGCGCTGACGCGCCAACGCCTGGTTCAGATACAGCACCATAATCACGCCGAATTCGGCGGCCACCCCGGCCAGCGCAATAAACCCAACCGCACCCGCCACCGAAAGATTATAGTTGAGTAGATACAGCAGCCACACGCCGCCAATCAATGCAAACGGCAACGTGGCGATAATCAGCAGCGCGTCGCGCACGTTGCTGAAAGTGATAAACAGCAGCACAAAAATAATCATCAACGTGACCGGCAGCACCACCTTCAATTGGGCACTGGCGCGTTCCAGGTATTCAAACTGCCCGGACCAACTCAGTGAAACGCCCGCCGGCAGTTGCACCTGCTGCGCCACCCGCTGTTGCATCTCTTCCACCGCCGAGCGCAAATCGCGCCCGCGCAGATCGACATAGATCCAGTTAGACAGCCGCGCGTTCTCACTCTTGAGCATCGGCGGCCCTTCGCTGATGCGGATATCCGCCAGCGCCGAAAGCGGCAACTGTGCACCGCTGGCGGTCACCACTGGCATCTCCCCCAGCGCGGCGAACGAATCGCGGATCTCACGCGGATAACGCACGTTGATCGGGTAACGCGCCCGGCCGTCAAACACTTCGCCAACGTTTTCCCCGCCGATCAAGGTTGCCACCATCGCCTGCAGTTCCTGCACCGTCACGCCATAGCGCGCGGCGCGCTGGCGATCGATGTCGATATCCACGTAGCGCCCGCCGGTAACACGCTCGGCCAGCGCCGAGGTCACCCCGGGCACCTGCTGGACGATTTGTTCGATCTGCCCAGCCACGCGTTCAATATCCGCCAGATTGTTGCCGTTAACCTTGATGCCCACCGGGCTTTTGATGCCGGTGGCCAGCATGTCCAGCCGGTTGCGGATTGGCGGCACCCACACATTGGCGATGCCAGGGACCTTCACCACACGATCCAGCTCCGCCACCAGCTTGTCCATGGTCATCCCCGGCCGCCACTGCTCGCGCGGCTTGAAACGAATGGTGGTTTCCAGCATGGTCAGCGGTGCCGGATCGGTAGCGGTTTCCGCACGCCCGGCCTTGCCGAACACGGTGTCCACCTCCGGCACCGTTTTGATCAGCCGATCGGTAATCTGCAGCAAGCGCCCGGCCTCGCGTGCCGAGATGCCCGGCAGCGTGGAAGGCATGTACAGCAGATCGCCCTCATCCAGCGGCGGCATAAATTCGCTGCCCAGTTGGCTAAGAGGATAAAACGTCAGCGCCAACAGCAGCGCGGAAATCCCCAACGTGGTTTTCGGCCGCGCCAATACCACCGCCAGCAGCGGCTGATACAGCCGAATCAGCCAACGGTTGATCGGGTTGGCATGTTCATCAGGAATACGCCCACGGATAAAATAGCCCATCAGCACCGGCACCAGCGTAATGCCAAGCCCGGCGGCCACCGCCATGGCATAGGTCTTGGTAAAGGCCAGCGGCGCAAACATGCGCCCTTCCTGCGCCTGCAGTGTAAAGACCGGAATAAACGACAGCGTGATGATCAGCAGGCTGCAAAACAGCGCTGGCCCCACCTCCACCGCCGCCTGCTCGGAAATGCGCCAATAATCGCCGCCGGCCGGCTGCCGGCCGGGATGATCGTGCCGCCACTGTTCCAACACCTTGTGCATGTTTTCGATCATCACAATCGCCGCATCCACCATCGCGCCAATGGCGATGGCAATACCGCCCAGCGACATGATATTGGCGTTCACCCCCTGGTAGTGCATCACCACAAAGGCGCCCAGGATGCCCAGCGGCAAAGTGACGAGCGCCACCAGCGCCGAGCGCAGGTGGAACAGAAACAAAGAACAGACCACCGCCACCACTAGGAACTCTTCCAGCAGCTTGTGCGACAGCGTTTCTATCGCGTGCTCAATCAGCTGCGAACGATCGTATACCGGCACGATCTCCACCCCCGCAGGCAGCGTATGCTGGATCTGCGCCAGCTTGGCCTTCAGCGCCTGGATGGTCGCCAACGCATTTTTGCCGTAGCGCATCACGATGATGCCGCCGGCCACTTCCCCCTCGCCGTTCAGCTCCGCCACGCCCCGGCGCAGTTCCGGCCCGAGACGCACTTCCGCCACTTGCGGCAGCATAATCGGCACACCGTCGCGCTCAGCCACCAGCACCTGGTCAAAATCCGCTAATTGCCGCAGATAGCCGGTGGTGCGCACCATATATTCGGCCTCGCCCATTTCCAACAGCGCGCCGCCGCCGGCCTGATTGGCGCGCTGCAACGCCTCAACCACCTGCTGCTGGGTAATGTTCAGCGCGCGCAGGCTTTGCGGATTAAGCACCACCTGGAACTGCCGCACCATGCCGCCAACGCTGGCCACTTCCGCCACGTCCGGCACGGTTTTCAGTTCAAACTTCAGCGTCCAGTCCTGCAGCGCGCGCAGATCGGCCAGGCTGAGTTTCCCGCTGCGATCCACCAGCGCATAGGTATAGATCCACCCCACGCCGGTGGCATCCGGCCCCAGTTCCACCTTCACCTGATCCGGCAATGCGGCCTGCACCTGGCTAAGGGATTCCAGCACGCGTGAACGGGCCCAGTAAGGATCGGTGCCGTCTTCAAACAAGATGTAGATATAGGCGTCGCCGAACATGGAAAAACCCCGCACCGTTTTCGCGCCCGGTACCGTCAGCAGCGTGGTGGTCAACGGATACGTCACCTGATCCTCAATCACCTGCGGCGCTTTGCCGGGGTAGCTGGCGCGCACGATCACCTGCACATCGGATAAATCCGGCAGCGCATCCAGCGGCGCTTTCTGCAATGCCCATATCCCCCAGCCGGCCAGCATCAGTGAAGCCAACAACACCAGCAGCCGGTTACGCAACGACCAACGAATCACTGAGGCGATCATAGGTGGCCTCCATGCTCTGCAGCTTGCGGCATTATCCGGCTGATATGCGGGCCGTTGTCATCCACGCTGAAAAAGAACCTCACCTTGCTGCCCACCGCCAAACCGGCCGGCAACCCGCCGGGCGGCAAAGCAAAGTCCATGGTCATCGCCGGCCATTGCAGCGCCGGCACCGGGCCGTGCGCCAGAGTGATGGCGCCGTCCGCCAGTGCCACAATAGTAGCTTCGGCCTGGTATTGGGCGGCGGGCGCGGTTTCCCCGGCCAACTGCGGCAATACGCTGCGCATGCTGGCTTCGGAGTCAATCAGGAATTGGCCGGAGGTCACCACCCGCTGCCCGGCCTGCAGGCCCTGTTTTATCTCGGCCCATCCGCCCTGCACACGCCCGGCCACCACGTCGGCCGGCGTAAAATGTCCGTCGCTTTCGGCCAGCAGCACCGTGGTGCGATCGCTGCGGCTGATTAACGCTTCCTGCGGCACGGCGAGTACCGGTTGCCGCTGCCCCGCGGGCGATAGCGTGGCCTGTAGAAACATGCCCGGCTGCAGTTTTTGCTGCGGGTTCGCCAATTCCACACGCGCCTGCGCCGTACGGGTCTGCGGATCTACGTTCGGCAACAGTTCGCTTATCCGCCCGTTAAAACGCTCGCCCGGCCAACTGGCCGCACTGGCCTGCACCGCATCGCCCGGCCGCACCTGCGCGCCCTGCGGGTAGTCGATCACCAGCCAAACCGGATCCAGCGCGGCAAGCTCGAACAGCGCCTGGCCCACGGCCACCTGCTGTCCTTCCCGTACCGACAGTTGATTAATAAAACCGCTGGCCGGCGCGTTAAGCGTCACCCGGGGCTGCGGTTTGCCGCTACGTTCCACCTGGCGGATCACCGCTTCCGGCATAAACACCAACTGCAGCCGTTGGCGGGCGGCGGCGGTTAATGGGCGATCCCCCAGTTGGCGAACCGCCAGGTACTCCTGCTGCGCGGCGCTCCATTCCGGGATCCACAGTTGCGCTAACGGCTGCCCCTGTTGCACCCGCTGCTGGTTGGCGCGCACGTACAGTTTCTCGATCTGGGCGTTGGCGCGGGCGGCGATCATCTGCACACCGCGCTCATCGGTCGCAATGCTGCCAACGGCGTTCAACGGCGCTTCAAGCACGCGCATCTGCGCCTGCTCGGTGCGCACCCCCAGATTTTGCTGCTGGCGCGCGCTGATAGTCACGCCCTCTTCCTGCGCGGCCCCATCGGCATAGCGCGGCACCAGTTGCATATCCATAAACGGCGATTTCCCCGGGCGATCGAAGCGTTGGCCGGGCACCATCGGATCGTACCAGTACAACACCTGGCGCTGCACTTCCCCGGCTGGAGCCGGCGCGTGCTCAGCGGCCAGCCAATAGCCGGCCAGACCGCCACTGGCCACTGCGGCCGACAATAATGTAAGACTTAAGCGTAGGTTCATTGCGCGGCCTCCTGTAGCGTGAGATAGCGGATCGCCGCCCAGATTTGCGCCAGTTCACGCGCCGTGCGCCCTGCTTCCAGACGGCTTTCCAGCAACGCCAGACGGGCTTCCAGCGGGCCGGCCAACGCACTCTGGCCGCTGCGGTACTGCGCCAACTGCAGCGCAACCCGCTGTTGCTGCAGCGGTATCACCTGCTGTTGCTGGCGCTGCCACTGCGCCAGCGTGGCCTGATACTGCGCCAGCAGCGTATCGAGCTGCGCCTGGTGATCGCGGATCAACTGCGCCAGACGATCGTTGGCTTCCAGCGTGCGGGAAATGTCCGCCGCGTAGTCTTTATCCTGGCGTTGGGCGGTGAACAACGGCAGATCGACGGTGAACATCACCCCAGCCATGTCTTCATAGCCATCGGCGCGCTTGCCGTAATACACCTCGATGCCTACGTCTGGAATCGCCGCCGCCTGCGACTGCGCCGAACGCGCCCGGGCCACATCCGCTTCGCGGCGGGCCTGCAGCACTTCCGGGTGTTGGGCAATGGCCTGCTGCAACACGCGGCTTTCCGCCGGCAGGCGCTCAAAGCGCGGCAACGGGCCTGTGACGCGCACCGCCGCATCGCCGGTAAGCTGAGTCAATCTGGCCTGCGCCACGGCGGTATCGCGTTGGGCTTCGCTGAGGCGATCCTGCATCGTCAGCAACGACAGGCGCGCCTCGATAAGCCCGCTGGCTGGGGCGCTGCCGCTTGCCACCCCTGCGCGCTGGGCGGCGATCTGGCGTTCGCTTTCCTGCACCAAGGCCCTGGCGTCTTGCCATGTCTGTTGGCTAAGCGCCAAATCAAGCCAGGCCTGCGCGGTTTGCTGGCGCAGTTGGCTGAGGATCACCACACTGCCGGCACCGGCCTGGCTGGCCTCGGCGCGCAGGGTTGCGGCCTTGCGCTGGCGTTTGCTGCTGCTGACGTAATCCTGCATGATGCCGACCCGCTCCATCGTCATACCTTCACGGGTAAAACGGCGGCCGTTGCCGCCCTGTACCGGCACGTTCTCGATACCGAACTTCAATTTGGGGTCGGGCAGTTGCATGGCCGCATCGGCCTGGTTATTCAGGGCGTTGATTTGATGTTGATTGGCCGAAAGCGCCGCCGAATGGCGCTCCGCGGCCGCCAGCGCCTGCGCCAGCGTTAACTCGGCGGCCAGTGCGCCGCTGGCCCAGCAGGCCAGCAGCAGCCCGCCCACCCGCAGCGGGTAAGAAAGATGTTTGTTCATGGTGGCTCCCGTTACCGCTGGCTGGCGTGGATCGCCGTCAATTGATAACCGCCGGCGACCTGGCGGAAGCTGAAATCCACCGGTGTGCCGGCCGGCAAGGGGCTAACCGGCGGCTGCGGCAACAGGAAGCTCATGGTCATCGGCGGCCAATTCAGCGCCGGGATCGCCTGGTGAGCAATCGACACCGCCTGCGGGCGCCAGGCTTTGATAACCCCCTGGGCATGAATTTCAGCGGATGAGGATGGCGCAAGCGCCGGGGCGGCTGGGGCCGCGACAGGGAACAACAGGAAAAGGGCCATAGCGGCCATCAGGTTACGCATAGTACAGACTCCGTAAAATAGTCAACAAACACCAAAACCGCCCGGCAATGCGGGCGAGCACAGGGGTGTTGGGCTATTCACGGAAGCAACAAAAAGCAATCTCTGCCGGTGGGCCGACGATCGGCGGCATCTGCCAGACCGGGCGGGCGCCGTGGTATTGCACCGGCGGGATCACCACCACCCGTTCGGTACCGGCAGGAAGCGCCGCCAACACCGGGCCAGAGTGATCCTGCTGGGCGTTGTCCGGCACGCAGTGTTTGCCGCACACCGGCTCTGCGGCCGCATGCCGTTCAGCCTCGGCCATACCTGCGTGCTGCATATGCTGCATCGCCGGCGCATCCAGCGTCACCTGCAGGTGGCAAGCGTGGCTGGCGAGCGCCAATTGCGTATTCAGCAGCAGCCAAACGGCCACCCACAGCCAGGCGGCCGGCTTCTTCACCAGGCCGGCGTAATGCGTGGATAATAATCTGCTGATCCTGGCTGACATGCTGATATTCCGCTCAACGTAACAGCGCGAGTATAACGGTGGGATTGTGGTGCAGAAACGGGATTTACATCAACTGACAAAGCCAGCCCGGCATTCAGCAATATGCGGTAACCATGTTGATTTAAATCAAAAAAATAGAAGAAAGGTAAAAAAACGGGCGCGGCAAGCCGCACCCGATTGATCGCATACCCGGCAGGATTATGCCTGGTATTTACGCAGCGTCAGCGTCGCGTTGGTGCCGCCGAAGCCGAAGCCGTTGGTCATCACGGTGGTCAGTTCACGTTTGGTCGGTTCAGTGATGATGTTCATCCCTTCCGCACGCTCATCCAGCGTTTCAATATTGATGCTCGGGGCAATAAAGCCGTGCTCCAGCATCAACAGGGTGTAGATGGTTTCCTGCACGCCAGCGGCGCCCAGCGAGTGGCCGGTCATCGCCTTGGTGGCAGAGAGCGCCGGCACGTTGTCGCCGAACACTTCACGGATCGCGCCCAGTTCTTTCACATCGCCAACCGGCGTAGAGGTGCCGTGCGTATTGATGTAATCGATCGGCGTATCAACGCCTTGCATCGCCATCTTCATGCAGCGCACTGCGCCTTCGCCCGACGGCGCAACCATGTCGGCACCGTCAGAGGTGGCGCCGTAGCCAACCACTTCGGCAAAGATGTGCGCGCCGCGCGCCAGCGCATGTTCCAGCTCTTCCACGACCACCATACCGCCGCCGCCGGCGATGACGAAGCCGTCACGGTTGGCGTCATAGGTACGGGACGCTTTTTCCGGCGTATCGTTGTATTTGGTGGACAGCGCGCCCATCGCATCGAACTCACAGGCCATTTCCCAGGTCAGCTCTTCGCCGCCGCCGGCAAATACGATGTCCTGTTTGCCCATCTGGATTTGTTCAACCGCGTTGCCGATGCAGTGTGCGGAAGTCGCACAGGCGGAACTGATGGAGTAGTTAACGCCGTTGATTTTAAACGGCGTGGCCAGGCAGGCGGAAACGCTGGAAGCCATCGCTTTGGTCACCACGTAAGGGCCAACGGCTTTCAGACCGCGCGGGCTGCGCATGGCGTCAGCGCCGAACACCTGAAAACGGGCAGAACCGCCAGAACCGGCGATCAGGCCAACGCGCGGATTATTTTGGTAAACGTCTTCCGTCAGGCCGGCAGAAGCGATGGCTTCTTGCATGGACAGGTATGCGTAAATGGATGCGTCGCTCATGAAACGCACCACCTTGCGGTCGATGAGGCCGGTCGTATCCAGTTTTACGTTGCCCCATACGTGACTACGCATGCCGGAATCTTTCAGTTCCTGGGAGAAAGTGATCCCAGAACGTCCTTCCTGCAGGCTCGCCAGGACCTCCTGCTGGTTGTTACCAATGCTGGAGACGATGCCCAGGCCAGTAATCACTGCACGTTTCATTCAATACCTCTTCCACAATTATTACATTCGGGATTTCGTCACGCACTTTAGCGTACAGTTGTAAGCCGAACAAGTCCGATCAGCGTGATTCTTGTCTGATTTGCACCGGGAGGGCGCTGCAGCTAGAATCCCGTCACCCCTTGAGCTATGAGCAACCGCCGTGAATCACGCCCCCATCCAAACCGCCGCATTAACCTGGAATGAACAGGGTACACCTGTTTCGCAACAGTTCGATGACGTCTATTTTTCCAATCAGGATGGGCTGGAGGAAACCCGCTACGTTTTTTTAGGCGGCAACCGGTTGCCGCAGCGTTTTGCAGAGCACCCGCGCCCACTGTTTGTGGTGGCGGAGACCGGATTCGGCACCGGGCTAAATTTTTTAACCTTGTGGCAGGCGTTCGACGCCTTTCGGGCGCAAAGCCCGCAAGCCCGGCTGCAACGCCTGCATTTTGTCAGCTTTGAAAAATTCCCACTGCAGTTGGCCGATCTGGCGGCGGCGCATGCGCGCTGGCCGGAGCTGGCGCCCTTCGCCGAGGCGCTGCGCGCCAACTGGCCGTTGCCGCTGCCCGGCTGCCATCGGCTGCTGCTGGATGGTGGGCGCGTCACGCTGGATTTATGGTTTGGCGACGTCAACGCCCTGCTGCCCACGCTCGATCACAGCATGAACCAACAGATTGACGCCTGGTTCCTCGACGGTTTCGCCCCGGCGAAAAACCCCGACATGTGGAGCCCGGCACTGTTTAGCGCCATGGCGCGTCTGGCACGCCCGCAGGGGAGCTTCGCCACCTTCACCGCCGCCGGCTTTGTGCGCCGGGACCTGCAGCAGGCCGGATTCACGGTAGAAAAATGCAAAGGGTTCGGCCAAAAGCGGGAAATGCTCACCGGCTGGATGCCGGCCGATGCGCAGCCCGCCGCCAATCCCACGCCCTGGTTCCATCGCCCGGCGGCGCACACGCCTGAAGACGTTGCCATTGTCGGCGGCGGCATCGCCAGCGCCCTCATCGCCCTGGCATTACAGCGGCGCGGCGCCCACGTCACGCTCTACTGCGCCGACGGGCAACCCGCAGAAGGCGCATCCGGCAACCGCCAGGGGGCGTTGTACCCTTTGTTGAACGGCCGCAATGATGCCCTGGAGCGTTTCTTTTGCGCCGCCTTCCCCTTTGCCCGCCGGCTATATGATGCGTTAGAGCAGCAGGGCGTCGCGTTCGCTCACCAGTGGTGCGGCGTCAGCCAACTGGCCTATGACGAAAAAAGCGCCGGTAAAATCGAGCGAATACTGGCCGCCCTCTGGCCGCCGGAACTGGCGCAGGCGGCCGATCGGCACGCACTAAGTGCACTTTGCGGCGTCGACAGCGGCTTTGGCGGCGCCCACTACCCACTGGGCGGTTGGCTGTGCCCGGCCGAGTTGACGCGCAGCGCCGTCACGCTGGCGCAAAGCCAGGGGCTGGTCTGCCGCTATCAACACCGCCTCACTACGCTGGAACAGGACGCGCAGGGCTGGCGGTTGGGGTTTGCCGATGGCGCCCCCCAGCGGCACGCCACGGTGGTTCTGGCCTGTGGCCACGCCTTGGCGGCGCTGGCGCAAAGCGCCGCGTTGCCGGTGTATGCCGTCCGCGGCCAGGTTTCCCATATCCCCACGACGCCAGCGCTGGGCAAGCTGAAACAGGTGCTGTGTTACGACGGCTATCTAACGCCTGTAAACCCTGCGAATCAACAGCACTGTATCGGCGCCAGCTACCAGCGCAGCGATACCGCCACCGACTATCGGGAAGAGGAACAGCAGGAAAACCGGCAGCGTTTGTTGCGTTGCCTGCCGGAGCAGGATTGGCCGCAGCAGGTGGATGTCAGCAGCGGCCAGGCGCGCTGCGGGGTGCGCAGCGCAACGCGCGACCATTTGCCGATGATCGGCGCCGTACCGGACTATGCCGCTACGCTGGATGTTTATCAAGATTTGCCGCGGCAACACCAACGTGGTGAAACGGTAGCCGATGCGCCGGTTTATCCGAATCTGTTTATTCTGGGCGCGTTGGGCGCCCGCGGGCTTTGCTCTGCCCCACTGGCCGCGGAAATGCTGGCGGCGCAGATCTTCGGTGAGCCCTTGCCCGCCGATGCCGAAATGCTGGCGGCGCTGAACCCCAACCGAATGTGGGTACGCAAACTGCTGAAGGGGAAAGCGGTTTAACTTCTCCCCTCACCCCGGCCCTCTCCCCGAGGGAGAGGGAGCAGTACGTGCACCGGTGATAAAACGCCCCTCACCCCCCCCCTCTCCCCGAGGGAGAGGGAGCAGTATGTGCACCGGTGTGGGTGAAGGGATAACGGAAACGGCAAACGGCGGCGGACGATCCCCTCTCCCGGCGGGAGAGGGTTAGGGTGAGGGCGAAAAAAATCAGGCGGTGGGCAGTGCCTTTTGGTACAAATTCTCCCACATCCCCAGCACCAAGATCTGATCCGGCGGGGAAAGCTCACCGGCGCGGATGGCTTTATCCAGGCTGTGCTGCACACGGGCCTTCAGTGCTTCGGCCGTATGCTCACCGCTTTCTTCCACTTCCGCCACCGCCAGCGTCAAATGACCGCGCAGGTAGCCACCGGCAAACAGTTCATCATCGCTGGCGTGTTCTACCATGTCATCAATCAGCGCCAGAATGCACGCTTCAAATTCTGCGATCATCAAGTTTCCTCTTAAACTCATTCAGTTGAGATCTTCCGGATAGGGGAAGTGCTCCGCCGTTAACGGGGGCGTATTGTAAAACGATTGTAGCGCCTGAATAAAGCGCGCAGGCCGTGTGGGTATCCCCTGCTCCAGCAGTTCCAGCACCCTGGCGCGCACTTTACGCTGGAAAGCGATGCGATCCGGCTCGCAATCCCCGTTCAGGTTGTCGCAGCTGACGTTGAACGGAAAGCCCGCCGCCACGCAGAACATCCACTCCAGCGCCTGCGGCTTGATCTCCACCGCTTCAAATTCGCTTTGCGTCTGGGCGTCGCGCCCGTCCGGGCAGTACCAGTAACCAAAATCCACCAGCGTCCGGCGTTGTTCGCCGGCGATGCACCAGTGGGAAATCTCATGCATACCGCTGGCGTAAAAACCGTGGGCGAAGACGATGCGGTTATAGGGCACCACGTCGTCCGCCGGCAGGTAGATCGGCTCATCATCGCCTTTTACCAGGCGCGTATTGTAATCACCGCTGAAACACTGATTGAAGATGTCGATCAGTTGGGTGTAATGATGCTTTTCGGCCATAGAAAAACCTGAATAACCCTAAAAATAAGGCGGCAATTATTTCATCTTGCCGCCCGTTTCGCCTATTAAAAATGCACGGCCAGCCACTGCATGATTTCTGCGCCGTGGTTATCGTAAAGCAACTTCAGGCTCATCAGCAGCGAAACCACCACGATCATCGGCCGGATCAGCTTTTGGCCGCGGGTCAATACCATGTGTGCGCCAAGGCGCGCGCCCAACACCTGCCCCACCAACATCACCAGGCCCATGCTCCACACCACCTTTCCGCCGATGATAAACAACATCAGGCCGCCAAAGTTGGAGGTGAAGTTCAGCACTTTGGCATACGCGGTGGATTTCGCCAGGTTAAAACCGCACAGCGTAACGTAGGCCAGGGCATAAAACGAGCCGGCGCCGGGGCCGAAGAAACCGTCGTAGAAACCGACGCAGCCGCCGGCAACCAGCCCGAACGGCAGCGCGCTCAGGCGCCGCTGACGATCGCTCTCCCCCAGCCGCGGGGTGAACAGGAAGTACAGGCCGATACCGATAATCAGCAGCGGCAGCATCTGGCGCAGCAGATCGGCTCGCATATGCTGCACCAGCAGCGCACCAATAACCGAACCCAGCAACGTCAGCGCAATCGTCAGCTTCTGATCGTGCAGATCCACCGCGCGGCGGCGGATAAAATACAGGCTGGCGGAAAGGGAGCCGCCAACCGATTGCAGCTTGTTGGTGGCCAACGCCTGCGCCGGCGGCACGCCGACGGCCAGCAACGCCGGCACGGTCAGCAAACCGCCGCCGCCCGCAATCGAATCGATAAACCCAGCCAATAACGCCACAGCAAACAAGATCCCGAGCAGCCCGGGACCTGCAATAAGCCAATCCATGAATTATTCCGCAGTGAAATGATTATCCAACAACGCCTGGCAAGCAGGCGGCAAAGGCGGCGGTACGGGTTTACCGGGCTTTGCGCTCGGCAGATGCGGTTTAAACCAGCTGGCCAATTCAGCGCCACAGCCATCGCCTGCCGGCGGCGCATCCTGCTCCTTGCACTCCAGGCTGCCCGCCGGGCAGCGCAAGCGCACGTGCATGTGCGCACGATGGCCAAACCACGGCCGCACCTTTTGCAGCCAGGCGCGATCGCTGCCGGCATCTTCACACAGGCGCTGCTTGATCGCCGGATTGACAAAAATACGCGTGACCTCGTGATCCTGCGCCGCCAGCTTGATCAATTGGCCCACCTGCGGCTGCCACTGGCGCTCCACTACGCGCTTGCCGTCGGCGGAAACCAGATCGATCGGCTGCGGCTTCAGCAGTTGCTGCTGCGACCAGCGCTGGCGCGGCAATTGCAGCCAGATATCCACGTCCAGCCCCGACTGGTGGCTGGCGTGGCCGCTGCTAAAGCGCCCGCCGGCCGGCATCGCCATGTCGCCGATCAGGACGGTGCCCAGCGCATTCTGCCCGGCCTCGCTGCCCAGGCGTTGAATAAACGCCAGCAGATCCGGGTGGCCGAAATAACGGCGTTGGTCGGTACGCATCACCTGATAATCCGCCGCTTCCAGCGGCAGCGGCTGCGCGCCAATCAGGCAGCCATTAGAGAAGCCACCGATGGCCTGCGGCGCACCGGCGACCGGGTGATCGATCTTCTGCCACGGCGTGAGCGCCATCGCAGACGCCGAGGCCAGCAGCGCAGCAAGGCCGAACATGATGTTTTTCATGGCGGCTACCAACGCGGAACCGGGGAAGCCACATCACCGTTTTGCGCACGCTGGCGCAGCAGGTGATCCATCAGCACGATCGCCATCATCGCCTCGGCGATCGGCACCGCGCGGATGCCAACGCAGGGATCGTGGCGGCCGCGGGTGATCATTTCCACCGCTTCGCCCTGGCGATTGATCGTGCGCCCGGGCACCGTAATGCTGGAGGTCGGTTTCAGCGCCAGATGGGCGATCACCGGCTGGCCGCTGCTGATACCGCCCAGAATGCCGCCTGCATGGTTGCTCTGGAAGCCCTGCGGGGTGATTTCATCGCGGTTTTCACTGCCACGCTTGGTGACCACGGCAAAACCATCGCCGATTTCTACGCCTTTCACCGCATTGATGCTCATCAGCGCATGGGCCAGATCGGCATCAAGGCGATCGAACACCGGCTCGCCAAGCCCGACCGGCACGTTTTCAGCCACCACGCTGACCTTCGCGCCAATCGAATCCCCTTCTTTCTTCAGGGCGCGCATCAGTTCATCCAGCGCTTCCAGCTTGGCGGGATCCGGGCAAAAGAAGGGGTTCTGCTCAACCTGTTCCCAGTCTTTCAGTTCACAGTGAACGTCCCCCATCTGCGCCAGGTAGCCGCGCACGGACACGCCAAACTTCTGCGCCAGGTATTTTTTGGCGATCGCCCCTGCGGCCACACGCATCGCGGTTTCACGCGCCGAGGAACGGCCGCCGCCGCGGTAATCGCGCACGCCGTATTTTTGCTCATAGGTATAATCGGCATGCCCCGGGCGGAACAGATCCTTAATCGCGCCGTAATCCTGCGAGCGCTGATCGGTGTTTTCAATGATCAGGCCAATGCTGGTGCCGGTCGTTACCCCCTCGAACACCCCGGAAAGAATACGCACCTGGTCCGGCTCGCGGCGTTGGGTGGTATAGCGGGAAGTGCCTGGGCGGCGGCGATCCAAATCGTGTTGTAAGTCGGCTTCCGTCAATGGGATGCCCGGCGGCACGCCATCGACGATACATCCCAGCGCCACACCGTGGGATTCACCAAAAGTGGTGACGCGGAAGATTTGCCCAATACTGTTCCCTGCCATCACGGCTCCTTTTACCGTTGATTATTATCGTTATCAGGCCCGGCGCTGCGGGCCTGGTGAGTACATTAGTTGCGGTACGCGCTAAAATGCGCTTCACAGCCGACCAGTTGCTGTTTGGTCAGCATGAACACACCGTCACCGCCGTTTTCGAACTCCAGCCAGGTGAACGGAATATCCGGATACTGTTCCATAACATGTACCATGCTGTTGCCGACTTCACAAATCAGCACGCCGTCGTCGCTGAGGAAATCCGGCGCGCAGGCCAGAATGCGGCGCACCAGATCCAGGCCATCGTGGCCGGCGGCCAGGCCCAGTTCCGGCTCAAAGCGGAATTCCTGCGGCAGATCGGACATATCTTCAGCGTCGACGTACGGCGGGTTGGTGACGATCAGATCGTATTGGATCGCCGGCACATCGCGGAACAGATCGGATCGAATCGGGATCACCTGCTGTTCAACGCCATGCGCCTGTATGTTGCGTTCGGTCACCGCCAGCGCGTCGCTGGAAATGTCCACCGCGTCCACTTCGGCTTCCGGGAACGCGTAGCTGCAGGCGATGGCGATGCAGCCGCTGCCGGTGCACATATCCAGAATATGCCGCGGAGCATGCGGCACCAGGCCGCTGAAACGCGCGTTGATCAATTCGCCGATCGGTGAACGCGGCACCAGCACGCGTTCATCCACGTAGAACTCCATGCCGCAGAACCAGGCTTTATTGGTCAGGTAGGCGACCGGGATACGCTCGTTGACGCGGCGAATCACACGCTCAACGATACGGTGGCGCTCGCTGGAGGTCAGGCGGGCGGTATGCATGTCTTCCGGAATATCAAGCGGCAGGTACAGGCTGGGCAACACCAGCTGCACCGCTTCGTCCCATGGATTGTCGGTGCCATGCCCATAATAGATAGCGGCGGCGTTAAAGCGGCTTACGGTCCAGCGCAGCATATCCTGGATGGTGTGCAGTTCACTGACTGCTTCATCGACGAAAATTTTGTCCAATTTGCCCTCCGGCAGGCATGATAATCACTCTATAGCCGCATAGTTTGCCATGAAGCCGGCGACAAATCAGCAGCAATAGTCGCACGCTGCCGTTGCTGCGGGGGGAAGCCGGCAGTTTTGCGTCGACAGAACATGGCAAGACGGTAAACTATCCGCTTAAACGACGATATCCGGTGAAGAAATAATGAAAAATAAACCCTCTCTGAGCAAAGATGAAGTACAGCTTTTCAGGGAATCGGTGGCCGGCGCAAGAACACTGCGGCAGGATACCATTGTCCACCCCAAGCCAAAGGCCAGGTTCCGGCAGGCGGCCCCGCAGCGCCTGCTGCAGGAGCAGGTTGATGCCAGCTTTTATTTTTCCGATGAATTTCAGCCGCTGCTTGATGAAGACGGCCCGGCACGCTATGTGCGCCCGGGTTACAGCCATTTTGAGCTGAAAAAGCTGCGCCGCGGGGATTATGTGCCGGATTTGTTCCTGGATCTGCATGGGCTGACGCAAAAACAAGCCAAGCAGGAGCTGGGGGCGCTGCTGGCGGCCTGCCAGCGCGAACATGTGCACTGCGCCTGCGTGATGCACGGCCACGGCAAGCATATTCTCAAACAGCAAACGCCACTGTGGCTGGCACAGCATCCGGCCGTGCTGGCGTTCCATCAGGCACCGAAAGAATGGGGCGGCAATGCAGCCATTCTGATTTTGGTCGATCTGGCCGATTAAAAAACACCAAGGGCGATGCCATGCATCGCCCTTGCGGTTGACCGGGTGATGACGGGCTTTGGACGCAACGACGGCACCACGACCTATTGCAGGACACAGCCTAGGCTTTTACCGTCAATTGCGACGGCGCAACCTGCCATTCAAAGCTTCCGGCGCTGCCATCGGCGGCCAGTTCAACATCCGCAATGGCCGAAGTGGCGAACATAGGCGCGGATTCACCCGGGCACAGTTCCGCCACCAGGTAACCCACCAGCGGCAGGTGAGAGATAACCAACACGGCTCCTACCCCTTCTTTTGCCAGAGCCTGCAGATAACAGCTCACCAGGCCCGCGTCGCCGCCGGGAGTCAGTTCCGGCAGCACTTCAGCGCCTTCAGGCAGAGGCAACGCTTCACGCACCGCTTCCAGAGTTTGCTGTGCCCGCAGGTAAGGGCTGACCAGCACCCGTTCAATATCCACCGGCTTGGTGCTTAACCAGGCCGCCATTTGGCGTGAATCATCACGACCGCCGGTAGTTAAAGGCCTTACCGAATCGCTGGCGGCATCGAGTTCTGCCGCTCCGTGACGCATGATCAAAACTTGCATATTGCACCGCTGTTGTTAGCCAAAAAACGCTATACCCGCCATCGTGTAAGTTACAGGCGTGTGGGCTGCACTTGGGCTATTAGGGTATAACAGAAACGCCGCGCGCACTTACCGCATCGCAGGATTTCCCCCAACGATAACGCACCGTCTCTTGTGATGACCGGGCATTTTGCCTGAAAGTTCCGGTAAAAGAAAACGCTGTTTTTTACATCAGCGGCAACGGCCGCAGAATTTCCGGCGTATATGCTCCTCATTCAACAGCTTAATATTTAATCTTCAACGAGATGAATTTTATTGATAACCACAGCGCCACGCCCCACCGTTGATCATTGCACGCACCGCCGACGCACTGCCGGCCGCATGCGGCCTTTTACGGATAGAAGCGCGTGCCCTGCTGCGCCATCTGCTGCAAGCGTTCGCAGGGCGCGAAATGCTCACCGTACTGTTGCTGCAGATGGGCCAGAATTTTCACCACCTTCGCCGCCCCTAAGCGATCGATGTAGCGGAACGGACCACCGAGGAACGGCGGGAAACCAATGCCGAACACCGCGCCGATATCCCCGTCGCGCGCACTGCGCACCACGCCTTCATCCAGGCAGCGAACCGCCTCATTGAGCATCATCATCACGCAGCGCTGGGCGATCAACGCATGGGGGATATGCGCCTTCGGCGTGATGCCCAGAAGGGTATAAACGCGCTCGTCAACCCGCTTGCGCCACCGCCAGCGCGCTTTCCCCGTGGGGTAAAGATAAAAGCCGCGGCCGTTCTTGCGCCCTTTGCGCCCGTCTTTATGCAGCGCATCAAATGCCGCCGGCGCGGCAAAGCGCGGCCCAAGTTCAGCCTCCAGCACCGGGATAATCTTGGTGCCCACGTCAATGCCCACTTCGTCCAGCAGCGTTATCGGGCCAACCGGGAAACCAAAATCCACCAGCGCCCGATCCAGCGATTCGATCGGCTCCCCCGCCAGCAGGCAACGCGCCGCTTCATTGATATAGGGCGCCAAAATACGGTTGACGTAGAAACCGGCGCGATCGGCCACCACGATCGCGGTTTTCCCTTGTTTGTGCGCCAGCGCCACCGCGGTGGCGATCGTTTCATCGCTGGTGCCGGCATGGGGGATCACCTCCACCAGCGGCATTTTTTCCACCGGGCTGAAGTAATGCAGGCCGATCACCTGCTGCGGCCGCACCGCGTTGGCAGCGATCTGGGCAATCGGCAGCGATGAGGTATTAGACGCGAAGACCGTGTGCGGCGCCGCATGCTGTTCAACTTCGGCCACCATCCGCTGCTTGAGCGCCAGTTCCTCAAACACCGCTTCAATAACGATATCCACCTGTTCAAAGCCGCACCAGTTGGTTGCGCCGGAAATCAGCATCATCTGTTTTTGCCGCTGCGCCGGGCGCAGGCGTTTACTGTGCACCCGTTTACCCAGCACGTTCCAGGTATATTGCAAAGCGCGATTAATCCCCTGCGTATCAACGTCTTTAATGCGCACCGGCAGTTCGCCGCGGGTGGCTGTAACGCAGGCAATGCCGCCGCCCATCAGGCCGCCGCCAAGGATGCCGACACGGCGCAGCGGATGCGGTTGCGCTTCGCTGCCGCGCGCCTTTTTCAGCGCCGTCGCGGCAAAGAACAGGCTACGCAACGCCGCCGACTGCGGCGACATCGCCAGCTCACCAAACGCCAGGGCTTCCGCTTCGTAACCGCTGCGGCAGCCGCTATCAAGCCCGGTTCTGACCACCTGGATGATACGTTCCGCCGCCGGGTAGTTGCCGCGCGTTTTTTCCCGCGTTTTGCGCCGCACGATGCTGAACAGCAAGCTGCGGCCCAGCGGCCCGTTCAACAACCGCTCGCGCCATGGCAGCCGCCGCTGCGCGCGCCAGCCTTGTTTAACCTGTTCCACCGCCGTCTGCAGCAGGATCGCCTGCGGCACGGCATCGTCCACCAGCCCGCTGCGCAACGCCTGGCGGGCACGCAGGTGTTTGCCGGTCAACATCATATCCAGCGCCCGGCTGGCGCCCACCAGACGCGGCAACCGTTGGGTGCCGCCAGAACCGGGCAGCAACCCCAGTTGCACTTCCGGCAACCCCAACACGGTTTTATCATCCAGCGAACAAACGCGGCTATGGCAGGCGAGCGCCAGTTCCAACCCGCCGCCCAGACAGGCACCGTGGATAGCTGCCACCACCGGCACCGGGAACGCCGCAATTTGCGCCAGGGTGCTCTGGCCTTTTTTCGCCAGCGTTTGTGCCGCCTCGCGGCTGGCGCAGGCGGCAATCATGCTGATATCCGCGCCGGCGATAAACGAATCCGGCTTGCCGGAGATAATCACCAGCCCTTCCAGCGCGGCAATCTGCTGCGCCTTCAGCAGCACGGCATTTATCTGCTCGGCAAACTCCGCCTTGAGGGTATTCACCTTTTCATCCGGCACATCGATGGTGATCACCCCAATGTTGTCTGGGCGCAGCGTGAATTGGAACGCCGAAGGTTTGGCGCGCTGTTCGTGCAGTGCGTTTTCCGTGCGCATCATGCCGCCTCCACCACCATTGCCGCCCCTAGCCCGCCCGCGGCGCAGGCCGTTGCCAGCCCCAGCCCACCGCCACGGCGTTTCAGCTCATGCAGCGTTTGCGTCACCATGCGCGCGCCGGTGGCGGCGAACGGATGACCATAGGCGATCGAACCACCCAGCACGTTGAATTTATCCATATCCACCTCGCCTATTGCCTGCGCCAGACCCAGTTTCTCACGGGCAAACGTGGGGCTGGCGAACATTTTCAGGTTGGCCAGCGTCTGGGCGGCAAAGGCTTCATGCATGTCAATCAGAGCCAGATCTGCCAGCGTGATACCGGCACGCGCCAACGCCAGCGGTGTGGCATAGGACGGGCCCAGCAGCATATCCTGCCGGACGTCGATCGCCGTGAATGCATAGCTGCGCAGATAACCCAGCGGCGCCAGCCCCAGTTCCCTGGCACGCGTCTCACTCATCATCAGCACGGCCGCCGCGCCGTCGGTCAGCGGCGTGCTGTTAGCGGCAGTCACGCTGCCATGCTGACGATCGAACGCTGGTTTTAGCCTGGCGTAGGCCGCAAGGCTGGAGTCTTTGCGGATGTTGTTGTCTTCGGCAAGCGCGGTGTTGTAAGGCGGCACATAGGCGGTCATCACTTCATCAAGCAGCAGCCCCTGCGCCCAGGCGTGGGCGGCCAGCGTGTGGGAACGGTGCGCCAACGCGTCTTGCTCTTCGCGGCCGATCGCATAGGTTTTGGCCATTTGCTCCGCGGTATCGCCCATGCGCAAACCGGTGGAGTATTCCGCCACCGCAGGCGGCACCGGCAGCAGATCGCGCAGTTTCAGTTTGCTAAATAGCTTCAGGCGCCCCGCCAACGTTCGCGCCTTGCTGGCATCCACCAGCGTGCGCGCCAACGCTTTACTGACGCCGATAGGCAACACCGAGGACGAATCCGCACCGCCGGCGATGCCAATGCTGATATTGCCGGCGATGATGCTTTCGGCCACGTTGGCAATCGCCTGGAAGCTGGTGGCGCAGGCGCGTGAAACGCTGTATGCATCGGTATGCACGCTCATCCCGGTGCCGAGCACGATTTCACGCGCTATGTTGGGCGCCTCTGGCATTTGCACCACCTGGCCAAACACCAGTTGTTCAATAAGCCGCGGATCAATCCCGCTGCGCGCCAGCAGTTCACTGACAGCCATCTTGCCCAGATCCATCGCGGGAATGCCGTGATAGGCCGTCGCCTGTTTGGCAAAGGGCGTGCGCAGGCCGTTTACAATCGCAATGCGGTCACCCTGGCGGGTCAGCAGCGGCAATGCCTTACTCATCGGTGAAGCTCCTGAAAAAGAGAACGTCAGCACCATGGGTAACGAGAAGAGGTCTGACCTGATCGAAGGTCATTGTTAACCAAATATTTACATTTGGCAAACCGGCAAAAGTGAAAACTGCGAGCGGGAGCAACTTTCTAACCGGGAGAGGGGGAGCGGGAAGGAAGATGCGCGGGCAGCCCGCGCATGGCAGTACGTGTCGCGCTTAACGCAGGCCGAGTTGGAAAATCAAGGTTTCTGCCTGGCAGGCAAAGGTGAAATCGACGTCGAGCTGCACGCCGCCGTCAACCGGCTTGACGCTGCTGTTAATCGCGCAGGGTTCTGATTCCACGGCGCGCGCTTTTTCAGACAGCGCCGCCAGGGTGGTTTCCGCCTCCTGCTGGTTGGTGAACACGCGGCTGTAGGAAGCGGTGCAATCGGTGTTGTCCATTACGGTGCCGACATCCACACAGCAGCATGCTGCGGTTTCCTGTGCACTGCATTTGTTAATTGCATCTGACATAGGGCTATCTCCTCACGCGGGGCGCCGGGCCCCGATTGCCAATAATGATCTGGCGCAAAAACACAAAAATCTGCTGATTATTTTACCCTCACTGCCGACTAATCACTAGCACTTACTTTTTTTGGGTGTTTTAAGTGATGGATATCACAAATAAAAATCAGCAGTTGCTATCAGAGGGTAAGAATTTTGTTATTTTGCGCAGTTTTTTGTTAGGCGGATCTCCTTTCTAAGATCAAATCATTAATTTTCTATAAACAAATTTGCAACATCACCGGAAGCCAACCCTATAATTCAGCAACTGGTCAGATTTGTTGGGATGCTTACGAACCCTACAATCCGCGCTCCTTTGTTACCCGGTGTAACAATAGCTATCATAATAAACACAATGAGGTTTTGGTCATGAGCCAGAAAAACCTGTTCACTAAATCAGCGCTCGCAGCTGCAGTGGCGATGATGACTTCAAACGTATATGCCGCTGGGTTCCAGCTGAACGAGTTTTCCGCCGTTGGTTTGGGGCGCGCGTATTCTGGCGAAGGCGCAATGGCGGATACCGCCGCCTCGGCCAGCCGTAACCCGGCCACCATGATGATGTTCGATCGCCCGGTGTTCTCCATCGGCGCGATATTCATCGATCCGGACGTGGATATCTCCGGGCGTTCACCTTCAGGCGCCAGCCTGGATGCAAAAAATATCGCCCCCACCGCCTGGGTACCAAACCTGCATTACATTCACCCGATCAACGATCAATGGGCGGTGGGCGGTTCGATCACCAGCAACTACGGCCTGGCCACCGAGTTTAACAGCGGCTATGCCGCCGGCG
Organism: Gibbsiella greigii; assembly: GCF_039540155.1. Classification (NCBI taxonomy): domain Bacteria; kingdom Pseudomonadati; phylum Pseudomonadota; class Gammaproteobacteria; order Enterobacterales; family Yersiniaceae; genus Gibbsiella; species Gibbsiella greigii. The sequence goes on along the minus strand of NZ_BAABEM010000005.1, from coordinate 263,118 downwards.
CCTACGGCGGCACGACCGATCTGGAAACCCTGAACCTGAACCTGAGCGCCGCCTACCGCCTGAACCAACACCTTAGTTTTGGCCTGGGCTTTGATGCGGTGTATGCCCGCGCCAAAATCGAGCGCTACGCCGGCGATCTGCCTCAGTTGGCGGTGGCCTCCGGCCAGGTGCCGGCGGCCTACGCCGGCGCAGTGGGCAGCCTGCCGGCAGATACCCAGATCGCCCATTTGAAAGGCGATAAATGGGGCTACGGCTGGAACGCCGGCATTCTGTACGAAGTGGACGATAACAACCGCTACGGCTTCACCTACCGTTCGGAAGTGAAAATTGACTTCGACGGCGATTACAGCAGCAACCTGCCGCCGGCGCTGAACCAGATCACCCAGGCCATGGGGCTGCCGTACGGTACCGGCGGTAACACGATCCCCGGCTCGCTGACGCTGAATTTGCCGGAAATGTGGGAAGTGTCGGGTTATAACAAAGTGGCGCCCAAATGGGCGGTGCACTATAGCCTGGCCTACACCAGTTGGAGCCAATTCCAGGAGTTGAAGGCCACCGGCAGTAACGGCCAGACGCTGTTCCAGAAACATGAAGGCTTCCGCGATGCCTACCGCATTGCTCTCGGCACCACCTACTACTACGACGATACCTGGACCTTCCGTACCGGTATCGCCTTCGATGACAGCCCGGTGCCGGCAGAAAACCGTTCCATTTCAATCCCGGATCAGGATCGCCTCTGGCTGAGCGCAGGCACCACCTATGCCATCAGTAAGGATGCCTCGGTAGACGTGGGCGTATCCTATATGCGCGGCCAGAAAGTCTCCATCACGGAAGGCCCTTATACCTTCCAGTCCAAAGGCCGGGCCTGGCTGTACGGCGCCAACTTCAACTACAGTTTCTGATCGCCAATGCCTGCCGCCCTGCTGTCTGGGGCTTAAGCCAAAAAAAGGGCGCTGTGACAGCGCCCTTTTTGTCCCTACCGCCGGCCAGAATGGCATTAGTTGGCTGAATCGATATCGTCCAGATCGCCCTGAATCGCCTTGGCGTTCGGGTTTTCTTCCGGCTTCAGCACGCCGCCGTTGGCAATAAAGTCATGACGTTGGAAATAGGCTTCGCGCACCATCAGGTAAGGATCGGACGAATTGCGCAGCAGCCCATCGGAATCCAGCAACTGAGCGCGGCTTTCGATACCTTCGACCACCCATTTACCCGCCGACATCCAGAAGGTCAGATAGCTCAACACCGGATAGACGGTATCGGCATAGTCGCCGGCGTCTTCACGCAGGGTAAAGCTGCCGTAGCCCGGCAACATCACGTAGGGGCCGTAACCCACGCCGTAGTGGCCAAGCGTACTGCCGAAACGGTTGGGCTCTTCCCGCGCCAGTTTTGGGTTCGCCATGCCGGCCACGTCAATCAGGCCACCCATCCCCAGAATGGTGTTCAGGAAGAAACGGTTGAAGTGGATCATCCCGCGATAGGGATCGCCTTTAAGGAAGGCGTTGACCATACTGGCCGGTTCTTCCAGGTTAGAGGTGAAATTACTTAAACCGTTGCGCGCCGGCATCGGCACATAATCGCGCCACGCCACCGCAACCGGCCGCAGAACATAAGGATCCAACACGTTGTAGTTGAAATTAAACATCGTGCGGTTGAACCCTTCCAGAGGATCAGAACGCCCTTGTGGATCATTGGGAGTGCTGGCGCACCCCACAAGCAGCACCGAGGCAAAAACCAGCCCTGTCAGGCGAAAATTCATATTTTTCTCCATAAAAACGCACGTTCAGTTTCTCTTTCAGGGAAGTTGCTTATCTATCTGAACGTTAATCTGCCCTTTACCATTAAAGCCCTGCACGGCGCTTTCGCCAAACCACTCCCCTAGCTGCGGGGTGGCAAGGCCGGCCTGTGAAATACGGACGCGCACCTGCACCTGATGCAGGGCGGAAAGCAGCCGTTCCGGCATCATGGCGTTACTGTCATCCAATGAAAATGACAGCGGGAAACGGCTTAAAGGTAACTGTTTTACCGCAACCGGTAACGAATTATTACCATCAGTGACCGAAATAACCAGCACGCCTTGCTGCGGCAGTGCCTTTTCAGCCTGCGGCGACAGCGCCACATTGACGACAAGTTTAACAGTTTCTCCGCCTGCCTGTATTTTTGCTTGTTCAATACTGCGCTTGACCATGTCGATACGGCGATCGCCAGCCGGCAACAGCGGCAGCATTTGCTGCCAGGCCGCTATTGCCTGCGGGTAGTCGCCCTGCTCAAAGGCATTAAACGCCAGCAGGCTGCGCGCTCGCAGATCGCTACTATCCTCTGCGACCCGTTTGCGCAGTAAAACGGCAGCCTGCCTGTTATCCTCTGGATCGTTGGAACGCGTCAAGACTTCAGCATAGCCCAGACTCACTTCCGGATTATTCGGATCCAGTCGATAAGCATGAGCAAACGCCTGGGTCGCCGTTGTCGCATTGTTCAGCGCCACGCCGATCCGCCCCAACATCATCCAGTCGTTGATATTGCGATCGTCATGCTGCAATGCGGTACGCAGCCCCAACCCCAGCCGGGCGATCTCTTCCATATTCAACGGGGCGGCATGCTCATCGGTCAGGCGTTCACGCAGCGCCGGCAGCTCGGCGCTCACCTGCTGCCAGGCCAGCACCTGCGCCAGACCGCCGGTTTTAAGGTACAGCCCCACCGTAACCACCACCAGCAGCAGCACGCCCGGCGCCAGCGCCCAGCGGTTGATCGGCCGCGCCTGCTCCGCCTGTTGATTGGGAATGTCATTCAGCAGATTTTGCTGTAATTCTTTGATCAGCGCCGGGCGCTCGGCGACCACGCCCTGTTCTTCGTCCTGCGCCAGCTCTTGCAGGCGATCCTGATAAAACGCCTTGTTGAGTGCGTCACGGCTGGCGGCGCCATCCCGCGGTGCCTGCCGCAGCGCCGGCACCACCAGCAACAGCGCGGCGCCTACCAGCAGCGCGATCATTATCAGCCAAAAAGCCATTAGGGTTTCTTCCTGTCAGTGTCGTCCAGCAGCGCCGCCAAACGCTGCCGCTCCTGCTCGGAGATATCATCGTTATCGCTAGCGGCGCGGCGGCGGCTGCGTGTTATCACCACCGCGCCGCCGATCAGCACAAACAGCAGCGGCCCGAGCCACAAAACCAGCGTCGCCGGCGTCAGCGGCGGCTGATAGGTCACAAAGTTGCCGTAGCGAGCCACCATGTAATCAATGATCTGCTGTTTGCTCTGCCCTTGCATCATCAGCTCATAAACCTTGGTGCGCATATCCGCGGCGATGATGGCGTTGGAATCGGCAATGCTGTTGTTTTGGCATTTCGGGCAACGCAACTGCTCCGTCAGCTCACGGTACTGCTGCTCTTGCTCCACCGATTTGAACTTATAGGTGTCAATCGCGGCGGCGGCGTTCCAACTCAACAGCGCGGCACACATCAGCACGACCAGCCTCATGCATCACCCCCGTATTTACGGTACAGCGGCAGCACTTCCTGCTGCCAGACGCGCTCGTTCAGATCGCCGGCGTGGCGATAGCGGATAATACCCTGGCCGTCGATCAGGAAGGTTTCCGGCGCGCCGTAGACGCCCAGATCCAGCCCCAACATACCGTCGCCGTCGTACAGGCTGATCGCATACGGATTGCCCAAGGTGTTCAGCCAGGCAATCGCTTTGGCGCGATCGTCCTTGTAGTTAAGGCCCACCACGCGCACGCCTTTAACCGCCAGGCTATTTAAATACTCATGTTCCGCCCGGCAGGTTGGGCACCAGGTCGCCCAGACATTAAGCAGTATCGGCTTGCCGTTGCGCAACACCGCCTGGCTATAGGTCTTTCCTGGTTGATCGAGCGATTCCAGCGTGAACACCGGCACCGGTTTGCCGATCAATGCCGATTCCAGCAGAGTGGGATCCTCCCCGCTGGCATTACGCGCCAGTTGCACTAGAAACGCCGCCACCAGCAGCAAAAACAGCATCAATGGAATGAATAACAGTTTACGCTTCATGCCTGCTCCCCTGATGCGCTCCGGCGTTGCTGTTTGCGGCTCATGCGGTAGCGCGGATCTAAAATACACAGCAGGCCGCCAAGCGCCATCAACACCCCGCCGTACCAGATCCAACGTACAAAGGGTTTGTAATACAGGCGAACGGCCCAGGCGCCGTCACCCAGCTCTTCGCCCAACGCTGCGTACAGATCGCGCGCCAGATTGCCGTCGATGGCCGCTTCGGTCATCATACTGCGCGCCACGTTGTAATAGCGTTTTTCAGCATGCAAGGTGGCTTCCGGCTTGCCGTTGCGCGTTACATCGATAATGCCGACGCCGCCGGTATAGTTCGGCCCGCGGATCTCATGCACGTCGCGGAAGATAAAGTGATAATCATGAATATCCACGCTATCGCCGGCCTTCATGCGCACGTCGCGTTCAACGCTATAGTTCTGGCTGAAGGCGATGCCGATCACCGTGACCGCCACGCCAAGGTGCCCCAGCACCATGCCCCAGTGGCTGCGCGATAGGTGGCACAGGCCGCGCCAGAAGCTATGGCGGTGGGTAGCGCGCTCGTGCAGTTCCACCAGCGACAGAACGATCACCCAAAACGCCATCACCAGGCCCACCACCGTCATGCCAGCGATGCTGTCTTGCAACAGCCACGGCAACAGGATCGATAACGCCAGCGTCACCACCAGCGCCGCACCCAGACGGCGCCAGAGCGTGGCCGGATCGTCACGGCGCCATCGCACCAGCGGCCCAATGCCCAGCAACAGCGCCAACGGCGCCATCAGCCAGGTGAACATGGTATTAAAGAAAGGTTCGCCGACAGAAATGCTGCCCAGGCCAAGTTGTTTATGCACCAGCGGCAACAGCGTGCCAAGCAGCACCACCAGCATGGCGGCAACCAGCAGCACATTGTTGCCCAACAGGAAGGTTTCACGCGAGAAGGTTTCATGCTGCACCCGGCTGCGCACCTGGCCGCCTTTTATCGCATACAGCAGCAGCGAGCCCCCGATGACGATCACCAGATAAGCCAGAATAAACATGCCGCGCGCCGGATCGGAGGCGAACGAGTGCACGGAAACCAGCACCCCGGAGCGCACCAGGAAGGTGCCAAGCAGGCACAGCGAGAAAGCCGTGATCGCCAGTAACACCGTCCAGGCCTTAAAAGTGCCGCGCTTTTCGGTTACCGCCAACGAGTGGATCAGTGCGGTGCCGACCAGCCACGGCATAAACGAGGCGTTTTCCACTGGATCCCAGAACCACCAGCCGCCCCAGCCCAGCTCATAATAGGCCCAGGCCGAACCCAACACGATGCCCAGCGTCAGGAACACCCAGGCGGCGGTGGTCCAGGGGCGCGACCAACGGGCCCAGGCGGTATCCAGCCGGCCGGCCATCAGGGAGGCGATGGCGAAGGCAAAGGCGACCGAGAACCCCACGTAGCCCATATACAGCAGCGGCGGATGGAAGATTAGGCCGATATCCTGCAGCAGCGGATTCAGATCGCGCCCGTCAATCGGGAATGCCGGCAGCGTGCGGGTGAAAGGGTTGGAAGTCAGGATGATGAACAGCAAAAAACCGACGCTGATCATCCCCATCACCGCCAGCACGCGCGCCACCGCATCCTGCGGCATGCGGCGGCTGCACAGCGCCACGGCCAGCGACCAGCCGCTCAGCAGCAGCACCCACAGCAGCAGCGAACCTTCATGCGCCCCCCAGGTGGCGGCAATGCGGTAATACACCGGCAACTGGCTGTTGGAGTTGGCCGCCACATACGCCACGGTGAAATCATTGGCGACAAACGCATACACCAGACAGAGAAAGGCCAGTGCAATGGCCGCAAACATGCCGTAAGTGAGCGGGCGCGCAACGTTCATCATGCGCACGTCCTGACGCACCGCGCCCCACTGCGGGTAAATGCTCAGTAGGAGTGCCAGCGCCAACGCCAGACACAGCAGAAAACTGCCCAGCTCAGGCATCATGGCGTGTTCCCCTGTTGCGGGCTGCGATAGGCGGCGGCCGGGCCCTGGTGATTTTCTTTCATGGCGTCGGCCACCTCCGGCGGGGTGTAGTTTTCATCGTGTTTAGCCAGCACTTCACGCGCATTGACCACGTTACCTTCGCCCAGCACGCCCTGGGCCACCACACCCTGCCCTTCGCGGAACAGATCCGGCAGAATGCCTTCATAGGTAACATCGATGGCGCCGCGGGCATCGTAGATTTTGAACGTGACCTTCAGGCTTTGCGGATCGCGCTTCACCGATCCCGGCATCACCATCCCGCCGATACGTAAGCGCTGGCCAACATAGGGTTTTTGATGGCTTTCGCCTTTGCCCTGCAGGATCTCGCCGGGGGTGTAGAACAGATCGATATTACTGCGCAGCGCATACAGCACCAGCGTTGCCGTCAGCGCAACGCCGATCAAGACCACCAGCACCAAATACAGGCGGCTTTTGCGGCGTGGGTTCACAATGATTTCTCCGGCTGATTGGCGGCCTGCGGCGCGGATTGGCGGATACGTTGTTCACGCGCCTGGCGGCGGCGAACTTCGGCCAGCAGTTGCCGGCGTTGCCACAGGGTGTGGCAAACCAGGCCCAGCAGTGGGATTAAGGTGGCGGCGACCGCCAGCCAAACGTAGAAGGCATAACCGCCCATGGCGAAAAACGCCGCCCAGGAATCGAATGCGGCACTCATGATCGGCGCTCCTTGTTAACCAACGCGGCAACCCACGGGCGGCGGCTTTCTTGCGATAAAATCAGGTTACGCAAGCGCATCAGCGTCAGCGTAATAAAAAACAGCAGGTAACCGAGGATCGCCCAGCGCAGCGGCGTGCGCATACTCGGCGCAATGCTCTGCTGCATGTTGGTGGAGCCCTGGTGGAGCGTATTCCACCATTCGACGGAGAAATGGATAATGGGAATGTTGACCACCCCAACCAGCACCAAAATACCGGCTGCGCGCCCGGCCAGGCGACGATCGTCAAAGGCGTTATACAACGCAATGATGCCCATATAGAGGAACAGCAGCACCAGTTCCGAGGTGAGGCGGGCATCCCACACCCACCAAGTGCCCCACATCGGTTTGCCCCATGCCGAGCCGGTAACCAACGCGATAAAGGTAAACACCGCGCCCACCGGGGCCATCGCCGCCACCAGGGTATCGGACATTTTCATCTGCCACACCAGGCCGATGAACGCCGCAACCGCCATGGCGGCATAGACGCCCATTGACCACATTGCCGCCGGCACATGGATATACATGATGCGGAAACTGTCGCCCTGCTGATAATCCCTGGGGGCAAAGCCAAAGCCCCATGCCCAGCCCAGCAGCAGACATGCCGCCCCTGCCAGCCCCAGCCAGGGAACCCAGCGGCCACAGATGTGGTAAAGCCGCTCTGGCCGGGCAAATTGATGTAACCATTTCCACATTGTCGTCATTGCTCACATTAACATTAATACGGTAGGCCGCCCCGCCAGCCGGAGCGTGCAACCTTCATATGCGACGGAATACGCTCTTGGTGGCGTTAATCCATAATTGAATCAGTCTGTCAGTGCACGCTTACGCGCAAGGCCGCCGCAATAGCGAACGGTGCCAGGGTGGCGCTGCCTGCCAGCATCGCGCCCAGTAACGCCAGGTAGCCATCAATCGCCATCCCAGTGGCCGCGGCATCGATCGCCGCGGTCGCGAAGATCAACACGGGGATGAACAGCGGCAGCACCAGCAGGCTCAGCAGCACTCCGCCCTTGCGCAGCCCGACCGTCAGCGCCACGCCGATCGCGCCAACCAGGCTTAACGTTGGCGTGCCTAACAGCAGGGTTAACGCCACCGCCAGCCAGGTATGCATATCCAGCGACAACAACAGCGCCACCAACGGGGAAAGCACCAACAACGGTAACCCAGTTACCACCCAGTGAGCGCATACTTTGCCCAATGCCGTTAGCGGCAGCGGCGCCGGCAACAGCAGCAACTGCTCCAGGGAGCCGTCGAGAAAATCATCGCGGAACAGGCGCTCCAGCGACAACAGCGCTGCCAGGAGCGCGGCAACCCAGATAATGCCCGGCGCGATCCGCGCCAACAGCTGTGGCTCAGGGCCGATCCCTAAGGGGAACAGCGTGATGACAATCAGAAAGAACCACAGCGGGTTAACAATCTCTGCGCCTTTACGGAAGGCGATTTTCAACTCACGGCGCAACACCAGCAAGAACATCAGACTGACTCCGCGAACGTTGCCGCCAGCCGGATTTTACCCACCGTTTGTGTAACGCCCATCAATGCCTGATGAGTGGTTAACACTACCATCCCGCCCTGCCGGGCATGTTGCTCAAAAAGCGCAATCAATTCGGTAACGCCCTGTTTATCAATCGCCGTTAGCGGCTCGTCCAAAATCCACAGCGGGCAGGCGCTCAACCACAGCCGCGCCAGCGCGACGCGCCGTTGCTGGCCAGCAGAAAGCTGCGCCACCGGTATATCTTCGTAGCCCACCAGCCCTACTTGCGCCAGGGCTTGCCAAATGCGTGGGGTATCGGGCCGCTGATGCACCGCCTGATAAAACTGCAGGTTTTCAAACGCGGTGAGCGTGGCCTTGATGCCCGGCTGGTGGCCGATAAACAGCAGTTCCTGATAATAGGCCGCGCGGTTGCGCAACGTGTTTTTCCCGCGCCAGTGAACCTCGCCCTGCTCTGGCCGCGCCAGCCCGGCCAGGATGCGCAGCAGGCTGGTTTTGCCAGCGCCATTCGCCCCTTCCACCTGAACAATGTCGCCAGGGTTAACTGAAAAGCTTAACCCGCTAAATAACGTGCGTTCGTCACGCACACAACTCAGGTTTTTGGCTTCCAGCATGGGGAAAACTCAACGTTAATTTCAGGGAGAAGGAATCATAGCATAAGCAATTTGGCCGACGTAGCCTGCGGTACAGCCAAGCGCTACTCCGTTGGGGGTAATATTACGATTCAGATCAATTCTGCACGGGAAAAACACGCAAATTAAAATTTTGTTACTTTTCATAAAGTTTAGCACAACGCCGGTCAGCAACTATGCTTAGCCTGTATTGGCTGTTACTGCGTGATTAATAAATGAATGCCCATGGCTGATTGCTGAATGGGGCGAGATGTTTAGGGAGAGAAGTATGAATGATAACGAGCCACGCACGGGCAAGGGCATCGATGCGCTAAAAGTTGAAAGCAAAGAGCATGACGAAGGCAAAACGGATATCGAAGTAAAAGAAGAGAACCTGCCTTCCCGCGCCGCCGCAGTGCATGAACAAATCCGCATGGAAGGTGAAAAAGAGTTGGAGCGCGACTGGCAGGCACTGTTGTGGTCTGCCGTCGCCGCCGGGATTTCGATGGCGGCTTCGCTGATGGGAAAAGGCATTTTTCACGCCCGCCTGCCCGATGACCCAAGCCGTTTCTTTATTGAAAACATCGGCTACACCTTTGGATTTGTTATCGTCATCATGGCGCGCCAACAGCTATTTACCGAGAACACGGTGACTGCAGTTTTGCCGGTGATGCACCGGCCGACGCCACGCAATGTGTTGATTCTCTCACGGCTTTGGGGGCTGGTGCTGGTGGGCAACCTGTTCGGCACCGCCCTGGCGGCGCTGGCGTTTATCCATATGCCGATTCTGGATGACGGGGTGCGCAAGGCGTTTGTCGCCCTGGCGGAAGAGGTGATGCATAACTCACCGACGCAAATGTTCGCCGACGGTATTCTTGCCGGCTGGATCATCGCGACCATGGTGTGGATGCTGCCCGCCGCCGGCGCGGCGAAAATTTGGGTGATCGTGCTGATGGTTTATCTGATGGGGATTTGCAACCTTACCCACATTGTGGCGGGTTCGGCCGAGATCCTGTATCTGGTGTTTACCGGCGCACTGCCCTGGCAAGCCTTTTTCTACCCGTTCGCCATCCCAACGCTGGCAGGCAATATCATCGGCGGCACCTTTATTTTCGCCCTGCTGAGCCATGTGCAGATCCGTAACGATCTGCGCCACGCGGCCAGGGCGGCGAAAAAGCAGGCCGGCAAAGCGCAAAAACCGTAACCCTATACGCTTTCAGCCGCCAAATCCGGGCCGATTGGCGAGGGAATAAGCAAACGCACTGCTAAACGCTTATTATGCCGGTAAAAAAAGGTATAATGCCCGCCAGCACGCTTTTTCTGCTGGCGCGTCCCCGTAGTTAAACGGATATAACAAGCCCCTCCTAAGGGCTAGTTACTGGTTCGATTCCAGTCGGGGACACCATTTTGCTGCCGCTACCTTGTGGCGAAGGCCGCTCACCACAGCAAAATCAATACCCATGAGCACGATTAATCCCCACACCTTTCTGTTATTGCTCATCCTGATTCCGAAGTTAACCCTCACGCATCACACACATTATCTGCCAGCAATCGCTGCCGGTTTTCATGGCAACGGCGCGGACTGTTGCACTTCCTGAGTCTGCTGGGTAAAACCGGCCATCAGCTGTTTCAAGTGCAGTTCCGTCTGCGCGCGCAGGGCTGCCGATGCCGGGCTGTTCGCCGGCTGTGCGGCCAACTGGCGCAGTTGCTCCTCTACCGGCACCGTCCGGTTCAGGGCCTGAGTGATGGAAAAAACCTGCGATTTGAGTTCGCTGACCGTCATGTATTTCCCTTTCTTTTCATCCAGGCCGTTGAGACGATGGGCCAGTTGTTGCAACTGCGCCATACCCTGATGCCAACCGTCCAGGCTGGCGGGTAACGCCGCCGCAGCGGCCAGTTGCTGTTGCCACTGCCGGGTGAGAGCGGCCGTTTCCGGTTGGTTCGGCCAAAGGCGCTGAGCCTGGTGAACCAGCCCGCTCCCGTAATCCCAGAGCCAGGCCGGCGACAGCGTGGGAAGCAGTTCCAGTTGCCGTTGCGCCTGCGCCAACCATACCGGATCAAAACCCGGCGCGGTCTTCTGCATCGCTTTCAGGGCGTCATCAGGTAAGACGGCAGGCAATGGCGCCACTGTGGCCATCAGCACTTTCTGCACCGGGTTTTCGGCCAGGCGGTGTGCGCCCCATAGGGCTGTAGCCCCAACTATCAACGTGACCAACACGCCAGCCGCAAACGGTTTCCAGGGTTTTACCGGCCGGGCGGGCGCCACGTTAATCCGCGGTTCCGGCGCCGGCTGCACCACGTATACCCACCTGGGCGACGCGGCCTGGGCATTTTCCCCAGGCATCACCGCGGTTGGCGCCAGAACGACGGGCGGTGAAGCCGCGGTGCCAGCATCGCTATTTTCCAGACGAACGGCGGCGGTGTGAAGCAACTGACGCAACACATCAAGCCCCGCCTGATGCCGCAATTCCAGGCGCTGCAGGGCTTCGCCAACGTTAGCAAGATGTTTTTCCGCCTGGTACAGCGCGCCCAGATCGGCGTAAATCAGCGTCATGGTACGCAGCTGTTGCTGCAGGCGTTTATTTAGCGAAAACAGGATCTCGATACGGGCATGTACCTGCTGCGGCCACAGGCTTCCCCATTGCCGGGTAATCAGTGCTTCCAGAATGGACAACCCTTCGTTCAGCCCCGTCAGCCCGGCAATCTGAGTGCGCGCCAGCGTATACCAGGCGGCAGTTTGAAGCTCAATGCCATTATGTTCAAACAGGCTGAGGCAGAGCTTTTCGGCATAATGCCAATTTACATCGGGGCGCGCAGGATGCACCAGTTTGTTCAGCTCGTCGCGCAGGAGGACGTAATCCGCAAACGTGCGCGGATCCCCGCCGGTTCTGAGATGGCGTTCGGATATGTGTGTCATGATGATTATGAGTGATGATTAAGGTGAGAAAAAAGACCGTTACAGCGCAGCTCGCGGGGCCAGATAGTGTTGCTGTTTCAGGTAGCGCAGCAATATCTTGCCCTCGGGCATAAATTCGGTGCCGTAGCGGACCAGGCCCAAACCTTTCAGTTCGGCCTCAATGGCATAGCGCAGCTCGCCGGGTTGTGTTTGCTCCAGCAGCACTACGCTGATTTCTTTTAGCCGCGGCTCGTATTTCAGCAAAACGGCGGACAGCGTGCTCATCAGTTGATGGCTGGTGCCAGGCATCCCCTGCAGAATTTTGGTCATATCCGGCAGACCATAATCCGGCAGATGCGCCAGCGTGCCGGCACGGCAATTAAGAATACGCTGCATATTGTCCAGCACCGACAGGATCACCTGGTTTTGTTCGCTGACCTGATGAAGATCCAGGCCGCCGGAGAAATTGCCGTAGAGTATTTCGTAGAGTGAAGGACGCGGCATTTTACTCATCCTTCACAGGTTTCAGCGCCAGGCTGTTATTAGCGGCCTCGATAATCCTGGCCTTATCCGGATCGAGCTCATCGCGGGCCAGCACGATGCGCCAGGTATTATTCACCAGGTCTGGCGAGATAAACATGCCCGCCACAGCCACATACCGAGCGCCCTCTTCCATCGGCATATCTACCGTCACGGCCCCGCCGGGGGTAAGGCGAACATCTTTTTCCGCCAGCCAATCCGCTTTAATGGCCTGGCTATCACTAGCAAACAGTGACGGATAATCTGTACTGTCAAAGGCCTTCCGATCCTTTAACTGATAGATACGAATCACCGTGGAGAGCGCAACACCACCAGCATTGCTGTTGACGGCCTCGCGGGCCTGAATATCAAGATGCAGAGTCTTCACCTGCTTGTAGAATATGGATTTGGTCACGGCCACGGTACCCTCGGTGACCTTCTGCGTTAGCCCACAGCCAGCAAGCAGCAGAGTGAACCCGGATACCAGAATAAGTAATGGGGCCCTACCAGCGGTAATCGCCATGTTCATCGATCTCCCTTCGGTGAATATTCTCCTGAACGCGCTCGTAACGCCCCAGATTGATAATGATTGCCTTGTCTGCTTGCGTTTCGGCAGCCTTAAGCGGCCTCATCACCGCCGTACGGCCCAATTGCCCGCCCGATGCCCCCGAAGCACTGCGCATCTGGGCATCGGGAAGCAGGCTTCTGCCGACACACAGTTGCAGGCGTACATCCAGACGAGCGCCCAGATAAACATGCAGCAACGCCAACAGGTCCGTGTGCAAATTCCCTCCCGGCAGCCAGCCCTGCACTTCTTGCCGGCTGGTCGTGGTGAGGCGCATCAGCACCTGGCTGTTAACATCGGTTGCGTAAGCCCCCATCACCGGGCGCCCCTTCAGACTAACCGGCTGCCGCACGCTCATAGCCAACTGTTTTTTCAACGGCACCCTTCGCCGATCATGGTGCCAGATCTGCGCTCGGGTATACGGCGCCAGCAGGCTGACCAGTGACGCCATGCCTTCCGCAGTACGACCAGGTAACAGCATGACCGGCAACAGGGCCAGAAAGCGGGATGCAGGGGTGGCGATATTTTCCGCACAGCCATCAATCCCCAGCCCCGCCAACCCCAGCAGATACTGTGAGGTTTTGTCCTTTCCTCCGGCCTTGAACGTCGCCGGGTAAGAGTATTTACGCCAGATCCTGTAATACTGGGTAATCAGGCGATGATTGAAAATATCGAGAAAATCAGCGGTCGCCTCAACGCCTTCCCGCCGCTGGGTGATGTCATCGATATAGTGCGTCGGCAGCGGCGACTCCACGCCGTAGAGCCCCATAAAGGTAATACGTACCGTAGGCGACAGGTGCGGGTATTCAGCGGGCTCGAATGCTTTGATTTCGGACGCCGGAAATCCCATTCCAGGATGCGGACGGAAGCGCACCGGCTCATGACGTACCTGCCAGGTGCTGCCGGCCACCGGTTTATCCGGCTGGCTTTGCTCCAGCAACTGGCAGAAGCGATAAAAGTTAATGTACGGCAACCTGTCACCCAGTTGCGCGATCAGCCGGGCAGGCGCTGACTGTGGTTCTCTTTCCACCGGATGCATTTTCCTTCTGGCTGAACGATGAGGGTGAGCTGATTAAACTGGTTCATGTCGGCATAAAGCGCGAAGAAACGGTTGAGCATTTCCCCGAATAAATGAATATCGCCTTCACCGGTGAAGCCGTTGCTGTCAAGGGCCACCTCTATATCCAGGCCCCGGAGCAGGAAACCACCCTCGAAGCGCTGAATACGATGATGCGCAACACGCTGGATAGCATCCAGCCGACGGGTGTTTAGTTCATCATCCTGCCAGTTATAAAGCGCCAGCGTTCCACGCAGCACTTCCGCGCTGCTCATCATATTGAGGAAACCGGAACCCAGATGGCTCAGCACCCGCCAGTGAAAACGGTCTTCGGCAGGCGGGTAAACCGGCAGCGTGGGCTTGCAGAGATTTTTCACTGACAGCGGTGTCTGCACCACCTGTTCGCAGCGGTCCAGCAGTGTGCTTTGCAGCGCCCGGCGCGGCAACTGACCATTAGTGCCGGTGATACGCAATGACACCGTTTCTCGGGCAAAAGCGCGTTCGTCCTCCCACTGATGCCCTCCGAGGATCAGCCAGGTATCATGCAGGCCGGTGACACTGCGCTTAACACGGGTGTGGTAGTAACGCGGTGGCGCCTGGCGACGCATCATCCCACCTTTGTGACGGAAACTGCTGAACGGCACATATTCGGCATCGCCGGTACGGCCAGAGCCCATCACGGCGTCGACGGAGTAAATTTCGGTATGCCCGTCCTGCAGCCGTTTGGGGCGCAATAAGTATTCGCTTTCAAGCCCCGTAATGGTGAGCGGATCTGCCTCCAGCGTGAACAGATTGATGACGGGTACACAATGCAAGCGAATGGCGTCATCCGTTACCGGCAGATCTGACGGCCATGGCTGGCTCAGTACCACTTCAATATCAAAGTACGCCACACCTGAGGGGATCGTAATGCCATCCAGCCCGTTGAGGTGGACAAACATAAACTTGTCCCGGAAGGTGAAATACTCCAGCAGCAGTTGGTAGCCACTGAACGCGGTGTCCCCTTTAGGCCACAGACCGTCTTCTTCACGAAAGCCGCCCGGCGAGAAATACCCATCAAGGCGAATACGGTCGGTCTGCCCGGGCAGGCGCATGTACAGTGCCGCCTGGCGTTTCGTCAGCATCAGGTGCAGATGACTACTGACCGGTTCATCTGCGCCGAGATACAGGCTCAGACGGCTGAGGTCGGCATGCGACCAGTCAGCCTGACTGCTGCAAGCAAAGCGCATCCGCAACAACGAGCGGCCATCAGGCTCAGTGGTCATGGTGATGCCTGAGATGCTTAGCGGATTGAGCATCACATCCTGAGTGGTGCAGTAGCGGCAAACGGTGTTCTTCGGCCCCACCGGGCGGGAATACACTTCCAGACCCGCAGGCACGACTTCCGCCATTTTCATGGTATGGAGAGCCGGCGTGAGCGCTACTACAGAGAGCGACGGAATGGTGCGCAGGTAGTGTGGCCAGAGCATACTGACCAGCCCTTCAGTCAACTCCGGCAGGTCGTCGTCAATCTTTTCCCGCAGCCGCCCCATCGAGAAGGCGAAGCCTTCGAACAGACGTTCGACATACGGATCGGGTATACCTGCTTTATCCAGATCCAGCATAGCGGCTCGGTCAGGGTGGATCTGGGCAAATTCTTTGGCGGCTTCGCGCAGGTAGCGCATTTCCGCGTCGTAATAACGCAGGGTTAAATCTTCCATGATATCCTCAGGATTATGCAGGTGGGTCAGACGTTATTTCGTTGGATGTATCAATATTATCGCTCTGAATACTCCTATGGAGCCAATCGTCAAACAAACGGCCAAATTTTACAGCCTGCCATATATCTTCAACTTGGCTTACTAGCTTAATGAAAACAATAAAAACAAGTAAAAAATAGGCCAATAAAAACCCCATAAACAAACCTATTTCCTGCTGTTTCCATAATGAA
Organism: Gibbsiella greigii; assembly: GCF_039540155.1. Lineage (NCBI taxonomy): Bacteria > Pseudomonadati > Pseudomonadota > Gammaproteobacteria > Enterobacterales > Yersiniaceae > Gibbsiella > Gibbsiella greigii. The sequence continues at coordinate 247,314 of NZ_BAABEM010000005.1, read as the reverse complement.
TACACCGTAGTCACTCCTGCGTAAATAAAAACAAGCAAAGAAACCACACCAAATAATATAACTACCCCGTACGATTTACTCACTTCTTTATCATCAACACTAAAATCATCATCAGAATATTTACCGATAATAGTATTCTTTAGAAAGCACCCTAGACGTATATCTAGTGAGCTTATATTTTCAGAAGCCATACAGGAAATTAACTGATGGCAGTGCCACACTGGAAGATAAATACCGATCTGTTCATACAGAAGCTTCATTTGTACAATAATATGTGGTGTTAGCGGTTTTTCCTTTAACCCATCAATTTTAGAAAGGACATCCACCTTCTTATCAGAGGATATTTTATCAAATCTGTATTTTCTCTCAGGTCGTTGATTTCCTAGAATTTTACCAACCCAGTCAATTCCTTTTTTCACCAAATACAAGGCAAGCGGGATCAGTATTCCTTTAACAATTTCAATATTAGTTCCCTCAGACATAAACACTCTCCTTAAATACACAACACAACCGCCCGAGCCGGATCGATAGCAATCAGCCCGGCAAGCAATTGATCCATCAACGGACTGAGGCGGGCTTTGTCCACCTCGCTGCGCCCGGCTTTCGTACGCAATAGTTTCAGATGACGCGCCCGTACTTCGAATAACAGTTCTGGCTCCCACTGGGCCAGGGTGAGGCCGCTAGCTTGGCCGTTCAACTCGCTAAGCAGATGTGTGGCCAGTTCATTCTTGCCATACTGGTCGGCAATACGAGCCATCAGTAAACGTAATAGCCATTTCTGGCGTTCAGTGACGCTCCCCGGCTGGTTCTGCAGCCAGGAGAGGGCTGCCTCAACTCCCTTACTGTCTGCGACCTGCAGGGCTTCTGGCTCCAGTGCCAGAATGTCATCGTTACCGGCAGCCATCGGGGTGGATGGCGTGTCATTGCCCCACCCGCCCGTCGTATCCAGCACACTCTGCTGGATCCAGTTAAGCGTTACTTCATCCGCAAACGGCGTACCGTCACTGAACGCCAGCGCCTCCAGCCCGGACAGGCGGGACAACAGTCCCTTCAGGTCAGCGGCAACAATATCGGCCAGTGTCTCCTGGCCGGATTTCGTCAGAGCCTGGTGGATATACCATTGCAAATCCAGCCACAGATGGTTAGCGCCGCGGGAAAAGGTGCTGTCCGCCGTCTCCAGCATTTCAGCCCAATTCTGTTGCAGGTACAGGCGCTTAAGCAGCGCACGCTGGTCCGCCCTTGGCGGCTCGATACGTGTTCGCCCCTGAGCATCCGGGGCCGGAATAGCCCGCAGGGTATCGTGGCGCAGACTTTTCATCAGGTGGTGTGCTGATAGCCAGCCATCGGGCTGTTCACGCAGGTATTCGGTGAGCGTGCGGGCCTGTGCCAATAAATCCTGACCGGACGTGATACGTCCAATTGACGGTGCATCACTGTGGCCAATCGTGGATTGCGGTTCGCTGCTGCTGGCGTTCTGCGGCACCACGGCATCCACGCCGCCGGCTTTCTGTAGCCGGCTTTCCAGCGCACCGTACAGCGCACTGAGCTGAGGGCGGGTTTCCTCCGGCTCGCTCTCGGTGAGTTGTGCTATCAGCAACAGTGCGCCGGTGGTACGCATCGCATCGATCCTGACCACCTCCGGGTACAGGGACAGGCTGTCGGTCATACGCGAGCCGGCCAACCACTCCAGCGCCGCCTTTCGGCTGCGGTCACGTTGCGGATGCAACTGTACGCCAAAACGCTCAAGAAGGCCTGCCAGCAGTTCGAGCCCTTCGGCCAGCCCCTGCTCACCTTCGCGGTGCAGCTTTGCCCAGCAGTAGTAAGTTGCCACACGGATATCTTTGGCGGTGGTGGTCAGTAACTTCTCTGCCAGCCGGCAGATGATCTCCGTATCGGCTCCGGAGAGTTTGTTGACCTCTTCGCGCATCTGCTGGAAATCATCGTCATAAACAGGGTCCTCACCGGCGGGCGATGAACCGGAAAGAGGCTGCAGCCAGTTGTCCCACTGCGCCACACGTTCACGGGTGGCGGCAAGCAGTGATTCCTGTTCGACCTGGCAAGCACTGAGTAAGCCATTCGGGGTATTCATCAATACACATCCTCTTCATCATTGCCCGCGCTGGCTACCTGGTCTGATGGTGTCGCCCCAGTCGTGCTGAAGATGGTCTCCGGCAGGTGGAAATTACGCAACTTCAGCAGTGCCAGTGGCCCCTCACCGGCCTCAGTGCGCAGCGTATAATTGAGATTACGCCCGTCCTGCGCTTTCCAGCTCAGACTGTAACTGCTGCCGACACCCGGGTAGGCTCTCACCGTAGCCTTATCAAGCAGGCGTATCCAGCCCCAGGCGCCGGGAATATCCGCATACTGACGGGTACCCGCCTGAGTGCTAATCCAACTTAAGTAGGCACCCGGCGCTTCGGTATCCGCAGGCCACGTAAAGCGCTTCCACGCCGGCATCTGATTGACGTAGGTCAGCTTCTGGCTGTCAATAATCATGTCGGTCTGAATCACACCGGCAGCAGTGCCCGGGCGCAGTTCGAAATGCATCCCAGCGTTGCCTTGCGTAAATGCAACGTCAGAGAGCTGGCTCAGAATGTTAATGGCCTTCAGGAAGGCTGGATTAAAGGTCAACCCCTGTGAATTAATGCTGTCCGGCACCCAATGACTACCTTCCCGGTGCAGCACGCCTTTGAGCCGCGTCTGCAGGAATTGTGCAATACGGCCCGAATCGGCATTCAGGTATTTCGCCAGTAAAGGTAGGGAGACATCACTGCTGGAGTCACTGAACGGATAGCGCCCGCCAAAGGCGCTGTTCCACTCACTGACTACCGCCTGCTGCCACTGGGCATTAAGACTGTCCGCCGCCGGAGTCAGCACCTGCTGCCAGGCCTGCTCCATCGGCTGTACAAACACCGTCCGGCCAAAACCACTCCATTCCTGGCCAAGGCCAGCGGCTATCAGGCTGCCATAATCGCGGGTTTCGGTCAGATCCACAGTTTTACCCTGGAACACCGTCTGGGCCAGCACTTGGGCCATCGCCTGCGGGTCAGCCGCGTTGGTGACCTGTTGCAGGCGAAGACGCACCTGGGTGACACGAGTCAGATATGCCTGCAGATTTTGTGCCTGCCCTGCGGTTTTGTTCCTGTCCATCAATGCCAGTACCGGACTGAAGGTCGCATCCAGCGGGCCATGAGCTCCCACTTGCTGGTCTATGGCGTCTTTGTTTTCTCCGCTCAGCAGGTTTTTCGCCGATTTCACCAGCGAGTCGGATATCGCCCCCCCGGTCTGGCCGGTACTGCCTTGAACGTTCAGGGTGTTCATCAGCGCGACCAGTGGTGACTGACGCACATCGGCCATTAGGGTTAACTGGTCAATAGAATCCGACAAGGTGGCGGCACGGTGCCAGCGCAGGCTGTTAAGAAACGCCAGCCACGCCCCACCGAAATCGGCAAAGTAGCGCTCCGTCAGCCGCTTTTTCAACGCTTCCGGGGAGGTTTCATCCTGTATTTTTGCCTGACGCTTACTGTCTGTGAGCACCCAGTCGAGTTCGTCCCGACGCGCCTTCACCACTTTCTCGATGGCTGGCTGTACCGCCTGCTCCCAGGCCTGGCGGGTGAACATCCCCGGCACAATTTCGGTGGTGCTGAACAGACGGGACACGTCGGTATCGCCGGTCATGTCTTCGAGGCGCATATCAACATACAGCTGTGCCACCTGAGAGAGCATCTTCTGATACAGGGTCGATTCGCTGTTACGCATCCCCATCAGGCGAACCAACAGGGAACGCGCCTGGCTGACCATGCTCTCATCTGCAGGTAACATCCACTGCGGATGGGCCGCCAGCTGCGCACCGTAAAACGACAGCAGTGACGGTGCTATGCCCTGCCAAACACCGTCTTTCACACCGTCGCGCTTCGGCCAGTTATGCAGCAGCGCAGAACTGAACCAGGCGGCGTCCATATGTTCTGGGCGAGCCAGCATCAGGTAGAGCTTGAGCTGGTCATAGGTGGTTTTTGCTATCTGCTCACGCAGCGGGCTGCCCGGCGGCAGCGCATTAAAGGCGCTGACCTGCCTCTGCAGATGATCCGCGGCCGCATCACGCAACAGAGGCAGCGCACTGTCCTGATAACGTGGCCAGAGTGCGGCCAGTAGAGCGTTATTCTGGCTCAACCCGGCCTGCGCATACCATGGCACACCATGCTCTGAACGATACTGCAGGCGGGCCAGGGTTTTCTGCAGTTCAGACAGCGCATGCAGGCGCTGTTCCAGTGGCTGATTTTGCCGGGCAGCCATCGCTGCCTGGGCATTCGCGCTGTCAATCTGGCTGCGGTTGTTCACATACGCGATGCCCATCCACGCAGCCCATCCCACCATCGCCAGGGCGACAACAAAAGCCATCACCTTGCGCCACGGAATACCCGGTTTGTGCGGGCGCAGTCCGGCAGGAAGCATCCGGACAGACTCAGGCAGAATATCCCAGCGCTTATCCATGCCCCAGTGATGTTGCACGACACGTTCAGCACCGGTAGAAGGCTGACTGAACACCACACCGGCCAGCGGCAGCGGGCGGTACGGATTGAGCATCACCGACAGCGGTGCGGTCACGCTCTCCGGTTCGCGGATGAGCTGGTCAGCCAGGGCAAGCAAAAAGTTGTGTTTCACATCATTACAGGTCTGTTGCAGACCCTGAGAGGTCAGTTCAGGCGCCAGGGCAGACAACTGCTCTGTTAGCCCCTCTGTACGACAGCCGGCAGGCAACAGACAGCCTGTTGCCTGCGCAATCCGCCCTTCCTGCTTACCGGCTCGGGGGTGTAGGGACCAGATATACAGCGGGAGTTTCCAGCCCAGCGCATCCATGCGTTCGCTGATGGCATGGGATAGGGAATCCATGGTGCTTTCAGAAGGCACCGGCAATGGGCGTTCCTGGCCGGGGGCGGACAGTTGGTCGAAAGCCGAGGTTACCCACACCAGGCCATCGACCGGCCGGCGACGCAGCTTACGCAGTGCGATCAGCCAGGCGTTGTCGGCTGGCGTGTTGAGGTCACCGCCCCACAACAGCAGCGTGCCACGATCTTCCTGCCAGAGTTGGCCGGTGAGACCAGGAGTCAGTTGCTCCACATCAGTGGCGGTACCGGTTATCAGCAGGATGCGCGTTTTACGGCCCCAGCGACGACCGTAGAGGCTACGCATTGCTTCACGAATGGCCGTGACGGTGACGTTGCGTGGCGCCGTCTGTTTAACGCGCCTCTCATCGGCAGGCAGGACATTCTTTCCCTTAGCCTGAAAACGATGCCAGCCCTGCTTGATGGCAAGGCTAATTGTTTTGCCATGACGAAGCATCAGTAACAGAAATAACGCACCGGCAAGCACCAGGCTTTTCAGAAGCGTAGTGTGCAGCCCAATTTGGTCGCCAAAGTGCCAGATTAACCAGGCAATCCCCCCTGCAATGAGGGCAGAGAACCCCAGCCTGCCCCACCCTCCGCGCCATGCTGAATCACCCGTGGTCATCGTTTCGGTTCCCTGTGTGCACTGTATTAATAAATTTCTGCTCACCATCTGTAGAAAGCATCAGACAGTCTGCTTTTTGTATATTCACGATATCGCTGACTACTGCGGTCATTATCCATGGAGAAAAGGGGCCGCTGAGCCCGGCATATTTTTCCAGCCAGTGGAGCTGTTCAGGTTTCCAGTGACCACCATAATCTTGTGCCGCTTCGAGCAAATCAGAAAATGCATTACCCCATTCCACTTTGTCGCCGACAATACTGGCGGTGGCACAGGCCTGAGTTTGTGTCGAGAAAAATGTATCCAGCGATTTTTCTGAAATCGCCATATCAAGAGCCATTGGACGCAAAAGACACGCGTTAAGCGAAAGATCATATTTTGTGGCGACATCGTCGGAGGTCAACAGCAGGGCTACGAGCGCATCACTGTACACATCCCGGCCCTGTGTCTGGTGAATCAGGATTAAATCCACTTCCAGAGTAGGTGATTTAATTCGCTCATCCAGTGAGAGGAAGGTCTTTGACGTAAGAATCGTCAACTGTGGAACCGGGAGATCCAGAATGGCTGTCTGCCAGGCCTGCGCGAATGCATCCTGCAATACCAGTATGTCATCGTGAGAATCTGTCAGTAGCGTGACAGCTGGTACTAAATCTAAAGGCAACTTTGCCAGTACAGGACTTAACCCGGTCAACAGAACTGAAAAATGAGTCTCATGATCTTGCAGACAAACTCGTTGGGTCAGAGATGTGCTCTGCTCAAGCGTTGGCGGAGCAGTAATTAAATTTTGAGGTGTCAGATTTGCAGGCAGCATTACACCACTATGTAATACTGCGATATTGCGTCCAGACCACTCCATCCACTGTTGTTGCGCATACTCTGCCTCATTGGCTTCAAATTCGTGTCTGTCAAATGCATTGTTATAGAGCCAGCCACGCAGACACAGAAAGAAAAACCAGACAACTGCAGGGCACGCCGTGACAACCCAAAGATTAAATGTTTGAAGTGGGCCTGCCAGTTTATTGGCATGCAGGACAAACAGCAGTACACAACCGACCAGCGCGAAAACCCCCAGCATCATCCACAGGAGGAATGAAGGTTCTTCAGGCTTAGTCGATATTGTTGATTTCTGACGCTCCCAGCTCATTACTTATCCTATTACACAATCCGGTGCACTGGAGATCACCTGACAACCGCACTCACAGTGGCAACCATCCACAACCACGGCTTTACCGTCAGAGGTCCATTCAGGCGATCCTTCAATAATGGCATTAATGCCATGCCCCTCTTTTGGGCAGCTGACTTTATCGCCTACGAGGGCAACCTTCTTGCCATTTACTACCATTGTTGATGAGGCAGAAATAACCTGGCCGCCATGCGTGGTTTTATCACCAATCAATACAAAACCTTTAGACATCCGAAACTCCATTTTTTGACTTCCACATATTCATATCTTTATGCAGATAAAACATTATTTCTCTGTTTTAATTTCTTTTAACTTATCACATGCATTCGAATCACCTTCAGAGCAGCTTTTTTGGAATAGCGGAATAGCCTTATTTTGATCTTTAGTTACCCCTTTACCATCGAAGTACATCGTTCCCAAATGATTCATGGCTGAAGGTTCGCCTTGTTTAACGGCAAGCTCAAGAAAATTTTTGGCTTTAGCATAATCCACAGCGACGCCCTTACCATTAAGATATGCGTAACCTAAATACATCTGAGCTTTAGCGTTGTTGTTTTTCGCAGCCTTCTCATACCAATAATTGGCCTTTTCGTAACTCTGAGGGGTTTCTTCGCCAGAATAATACATATCACCTAAATCGACCTGAGCATCCGTGTTTCCGAGTTCAGCAGCGACCTGATAGAGTTCAAATGCTTTTTTCATATCCTTCGGAACACCCATACCTATACGATACATATTGGCTATTGTGTTTGCATCGTCCGCTTTAGTTATTGACGTAGAATCGATAACGATTGACTGAGAAAAACAAGGGGTAGGAATAGACAGCAAAAATAAGTAGAAAAGCGATTTCATAAAAGCCTCTATTGCAGAACAATCACAAAAAAACCGGAGATTTGTTGGCAACCGATTTTCTTTTTAAATAAGATAACTTACCAAGTTCCATAAGGGTATTTTTTGTCCTTTATAAACTTTTTCATCCCCTCACTATATTCATATCCATTAGGAAAATTCGTTTCACCTTTACACACATCAAGATCTTTACCTGAAACTGTCGTTATTTTTGTATCATTTAATGGAATATCTGAATGGCCATATTGTCTTAGCCAGACTCGTACTTTTCCCTCAGGAGCCAAACCTATCAGCATCGTCTGTCGGTATGCATTTTTTGCAGGTTCTAAGACATCAGGGTAAGGGCTAATCATCTTATTCCATGTATCTTGAGTGAAGAATAAAGTGGATTGATAAATTTTTTTATCAATGATTGAGTCCCAGCAAAATATCATTATCTGTGGCAACCTGTCGGCTTTATTAAACTGTGTATTCCCTGCTGAGTTCCGTTCACTCCATCGCCCTACACTTATGCCTTGTGGTTGATCAATAGTCTGATATATCGATCCATAACCATCTACATCCAACAGTTTTAGCAATGTAACCTGTGCCGGTAAGGCTTTGGGGGTAGTAAAGGCGAAATACCACTTGTCCCAGGGAGCTTTGATACTATTTGGTTGTTCACTGGCCCAGACACAGGTAGAACCCGCAAGTAATAAAAACGAGATTACTCTGGTGATTGTTTCCATGATTTTCCTCCCTGCATATTCCAGGCTGCGCGAATGCAATAGATTGAAAAACTAAACATTACTGCACATTTACCAGGTTCCATAAGGATACTTTTTACCTTTAATAAAATCAGGAGTACCTCCATAGTAAACATAGCCGTCAGGATGCCCTGTGACCCCTTTACACATATCAAGGTCTTTACCTGAAACAGTTGTTATTTTTGTATCATTTAATGGGATATCCGAATGGCCATACTGCCTAAGCCAGACTCGTACTTTTCCTTCCGGCGCTAATCCTATTAACATCGTTTGCCGATATGCACTTTTCCCAGACTCTAAGACATCAGGATAAGGAGCAATCATTTTATCCCATGCATTTTGAGAGAAAAACAAAGTGGATTGGTATGTTTTTTTATCAATAATTGAATCCCAGCAAAACATCATTATTTTCGGCAATCTATCGGCTTTATTAAACTGCGTGTTCCCAGCAGAGTTTCGCTCACTCCATTTTCCGACACTGATGCCACGCGGCTGGTCAATAGTTCGATATGTCGATGCATAACCATCAACATCCAACAGTTTTAACAATGTAACCTGTGCCGGTAAGGCTTTGGGGGTAGTAAAGGCGAAATACCACTTATCCCAGGGAGTTTTGATACTATTTGGTTGTTCACTGGCCCAGACACAGGTAGAACTCGCAAGTAATAAAAACGAAATTATTCTTATCTTTAATTTCATGGTTTCCCTCCTTGCATATTCCAAACGGCACGAACCCAACCGAGATTGGGGCGATTGATAAAACAAAGCAAATCAGATGATTTGACAGCCCCATAGATAGTTTTCACTTTATTCCCATCCAGCCAGACATCTTTAATAACCACAGGATTCCAATGAGCAGAACAGTGAATATATTGACCAATCAACTGTAATTCCGGCGAAATAAAAGGCGTCGGCACACCACCATTTCTTACAGCCTTTCCCTGGTCAATCGCTTTTTGACACAACGGCTCAAGTTCAGCAGGAAGCTTCATGTCTGGTGACAAAGGGTCGTAAGCTTCAAAAACACCTCCAGCCTCAAGAGCTGCATCCAGCATTACCCGTAAACTAACTTTGCTCCAGTCATTAGTCACTACTCTCTCAAAAGTAACTGCCGCCCCAACACGTTTTTGTGTGATGCCACCACGTTTTTTATCCTCGTTAACCAGATAGTCATACCAGGTTTCTGTCTTTACTTCACCGCTCGGAATTATCGCACTTAACGCTGGCAGACTCTTTAGGTCAGGTATTTCGGCCGCTGAACGCCGGTAGATATCAGTCACTTCAGAAGGAATACTTTCACTAACAGTTTCGTTTTGGGGCTGAGTCAGGAATAGATACTCCTTTTCCTTCGGATTATAGCCACCACCGATATCGGAATGTGCTCCCGGTAGAGCCAGTTCCGGCCAGGCTTCCTTGATGCTGTTAAGGCTAAAGTTATATCGGTACTCATGCATTGCCGTGATCTGAAAGACTTTCTGTGCAATATCTGGAGGCAGATCCAGCTCAACGCCAGGGTTCACACCACTATGAACATCAAATAGATTACTTACTGTACCTACCGCACACACCGTATCAAATAACCCCAAAAAGCGGGTTTCACCTGCAGGTTTACCATGTTGATTTCGTCCACCAAGCCCTTTCGTTATGGCCTGCTGTATGGCTTTATCGTTGTTTCTTACACGGTTAACAAAGTGGCGAGCCGCTGCCGCTCCGCGACTAAATCCAAAAACATCGAACTGAATTTTTTCGATTGCAAAATTTATCCCCTGGTTAAGACCCAGGAATTGCGAAATTTGTTCAGCAATAAGACCAACGCCTTCATCAGATTTATCAACTACACCATAAAACCAACCGCCCGTCCCCATACTTATCGTGCTATCGTTATTACCTTTATCGGTACCAATCCCCTGTATATAGACTGCTCGTTGATAAACTGCTTGCCCTTCAATTAATTGATCATTGGTTACATAAAGTGTATTAAGCCAGTGAATGTTAGAATAATATCCAATATAACTTCCTGCATTATCAATTTTTTTCCCTATTTTTTTCGCACAGGCTTCGGCGTCTTCTGGCTTCATTCCAACATCAAGGTGAGTACAGGATTCCAAGATGCGGTTCTGGGTATTGAACGCGTTATTCCCTGTACCATCAAAAAACATCCCGATAGTAATCGTAATTCCTGGTACAGGCTTACGCCTACAGACGACTGTTTTTTCTGACACATTAACATCAGTAAAATGCTCACACTCACTGGCTTCCCATGCATGGTAATCACTCATGCTTCTTTACTCCCTGTAACTGAATTGCCGGTCCCAAGGATCTCAATGTTTAATTTTCCGGGCATTGATGTATAAATCGGCAGTGTTTTGCCATTGTCATCTGAAATTCCATGAAATACCTGCCCGTCAGCAGTTGTCACTTTATATTCAGTCCGTGGGATAATTTTCCCTTCTTCGTCAGTCAGGGAGTAAACACCACCATACCCTTTTGGAAATTCAGGTGCTGGCGTGTTCAGCGAAGCGGCTCCCATTTTCTGAGCATTGGCACATTTCAGTAAAATATTCCCAGGGCAACCCAGCTCAATATTCCCGCCACTCAACTTGATATAGGCACCACCGCAGTTAATTACCAGTTCCGTTGCTGCTGTAATTTCAATTTTGCCTTCGGCGCTCGTTACCGTAACGTCTTTTTTCGCGATGGCATCCAGCGCATCGTCCTGTGCCTGGATTTCGACTTTACCCTTAGCCGCAAACAGCTTCATACCCGCCTGGCGGGCCAGCATACTGATAGCTTCACCTGCCGCCACCGTGAAGCGCTTCATTGCGCTGATATCTGCATTGTTTTGCGCCACGATCCCCACGCTGGCACTTCCCGAGGAAACGCGTACGCCTTCCGGACTGCTGATGCTTACCCCTTGCGGGGCATTTAATACTATCCCCGGCTGTGCCAGTTCCGTCAGTGCATCCGTCAGCAATTTCTGGCTCTGGATGTCCGCCGGATAAGCCTGGGCACCTTCTGCTGCATCTGACAGACTTCTGGCAATACTTAACGCATTTTCAAGCTGTGCCACAGCCTCTTTCATGGAGAGCATTTTGTCACTGGCGGATGGCTGGTTGTCCGCACTAATGAATACACCGGCTCCGCCACGAACTGCCACCCACTTGTCGGTGCGTAATTCAGCGCCTTCACCGCGAAGAACCCTGCTCGCGTTGACGTTATGCCCTAAATTAAGCTGTGTCTTACCCCCGTACTCCGTACTGAGCTTGATGTGCTCCTCACCGCGCTTGTCTTCCATCCGCAGCTTGTTCAGGCCCGCTGTGCGGATAACATTGCGGGTACTGTTGGCCTCCGTGACATGATCCACGTGGCGGGAATCGTGCAGGGCGTGGGCGATATACGGGCGGTCCGGGTCACCCTCGTGGAACGCAATGGCGACTTCAGTGCCCTGTATCAACGGGAAGTGGAAGCCGTATTTGTCGCCGCCGTAAGGTTTGGCGAAACGCACCGGCATACTTTCCATACCCTGGCTTTTGTCATCCCGGTCGGCATCAAATTTCACCCGATAAAGACCGGCTTCATCCTGCCAGGCGTAGATATCGTTGTTTTTAGCACTGGTGATACGAGCCGTCAGTGTGCCGCTGATAACCGGGCGCTTTTTAGCGGCCGGGCGCCAGCAACGGTTCTCGTAGTACGGCATTGCCGCCCATTCCACCTTCAGCGCATTCTGACGGCTGGCAGAGTAACCGGCGCTGATGATGACGAGGCCGTTTGCGGTTTCACGGGGCAGCGTCGGCGGGATAGCCGTTTCGGTGATAGTCAGTACCTGTGCCGGCCCCAGGGTGTGGTCTGTGCTGCTGCCAGTCACCGTAGTCTGCGCGGACAGGAAGCGTTCATGCTCCAGGCGCGCCCAGAAGTTACCGGTTTCCGCTGAAGGTGTGATTTTGTCGCCACGCTCAAGGTGACGCGGGCGGTAGTGATACACATCACCGTAAGTGATACCGTCACCGTCGCCACAGGTCATGTCCGTCGGTACAGAGGTCAGGATATTCTGAGCTTCACGGTGATTGTAATCGCTGGCGGTGACAGAGCGCTCAACCACGTTGTGCCAGACGTGGATACCCCATACCGAGTCAACCGCATTGTCATTCGCCCCTGACGGGCTGTTGAGCGGCAAAGTTTTCCCGAACGTCCAGGCACTCTGCTTGTCCGCGAAGTGCACCACTTCGGTCTGGGTGTCGGGCTGCAGGGTGAAGAAGTAAAAAATCCCCACCTCCGCCAGCAAGCGTTCAATGAACGCCAGGTCATTTTCCTGATACTGGTTAATCTGTTCACGCTTCGGATAGTCGGCTTTGAGGGTGAACGCGTACTCCCAGCCTTTCAGTCCATGCTCCGTGAGCACCTCTGCGACCACCTCCGGCACCGATTTGTTGACGAAAAAGCGGTGGGTACGGAACTGGTTACCCAGCAGCGCCAGAAACGGCTCCAGCACGATGCAGTACTGCGCTTCATCCGCTGAACCGCCAGTCCGTTCGAAGTGGGTAACCACCCCGTGAACCACCTTACGCTCCGTCAGGGAGAGCAGGTTACCCGAGCCCATGGTCAGGGTCGCCGGCTTGCTCAGCATCTGGCGGGCATCAATGGTTTTGTCCGCACTGGTGAAGTTGATGGTGTAGCTGTACAGCGCACTCATCGCCTCCGAGCCGCTGAAATCCTCCACGTCGATATCTGCCGTACAGGAAGGAATATCGAGGCGGTAGCGGTTCAGGGTTTTTCCGGCGACGGTGGCCGCCATCGTGTTCAGGGTATCCGTCAGGCTCATGGCGTTGACTCCATTATGTAATCGGTTTTTCCGTCAGGGCTGGCCCGGGCCAGCATCGGTCACAGAAGTGGAAAAGGGGTTATTTTTTCGGGCGTTGTCGCAGCCAGTCAGCATCAGCAGGAGGTATGCCCCGACACCGCTCAACAGGGCCTTTATCAGGATCACCGTCATGGCAAGGTTATCCATCCCCTCCTCACCGTCTCCCGGCACCGGAAGGTGGTTGATGACAAAATCGGTAAGGTTGCCATCGCGAAGGAAGAACGACCCGAGTAGCGCGATGACAAGCACCAGCAGGATTTTCATTCCGCGCTCGCCTTCTTCCGTTTCAGAGCCTGCTGTGCCCGCCGCTTCTCAGCCTCTTCCTTAGTTTTCTTAACTTCTTCCTCGCACTGGCTGAAATCAGGCGTGCCACGCACATCGATACGGGCGTAGGCCATCAGGCCATTGCCGCCCGGAACCGGAAACGTACCGCGTTGAAGCAGCAAACGGCGCAGATGCTGAAAATCGCTGTAACGGCGCAGGGTGATGCAGCCCCAGGATTCACCAGTGCCATCACTGTTAAGTGGATGAAGACGAAAACCCGTTCGGTTTAATCCATTGACGTTCAGTCTGTCTTTTTGGGTTTTATCGCTGAACAGCGCAAACCAGTCGGAATGGTGGTTTCGGTAATGGCTCCAGGTATCTATCGCCTCCGCCCGTACCCGGTTATACAGGCTGCCGGCAGGGCGGTCGGTGACCCAGTAAGCCCCGACCGGTATAGCGACTTTTTCATGGTCAGCGCAGTCGGGATTGTTGATATAGCGCTCAATACCGGACAGCACTTCAAACGTGCCGATGCCGTAGCATTTCAGGTACGCTGTTTTGCCATCCGCCGACAGGTTGCCGTAATCCATCATGCAAATCTGCATCTCAACCTCCGTGCGCCTCGTCAAACGCCATCACTATCCCCTCTTCCTCACTCCAGCCAAGCGTCAAAGATTGTGGCTTTTGCTTTGCGGCCATATGGCTTAGCAACTGCTGGCTCAGTACCGGCAGAATTTGTTGGTTGAGCAGGCTGTCGACGTTGCGTGCACCGGTGTCCGGCAGCAGGCAGGCAGCCGTCAGCGCGTCATACAGGCTCTCATCAATCTGCGTGGTCAGGCCGTAGTGGCGGTGCAGGCGTTTGCTCACCTGGTCAAGCTTCATTTCGACGATGGTACGCATCGCCGGCTCACTCAACGGGCGATAAATCACGGTCTGAAAGCGAGCCAGCAGCGCTGGCTGGAAGTGGTCGCGCAGAATTGGGCGTAGTAGTTCGTGCAAATCCCCCTCGGTGGTTTCCGGCCGTTCGTCCAGTAACTGCATCAGATGATCGCTGCCGAGGTTGGAGGTCATCAGGATAACGGTGTTACGGAAGTCGATTTCACGGCCTTCGCCGTCGCGCATAAAACCGCGATCGAACACCTGATAGAACAGGTTCATCACATCACGATGCGCTTTTTCCACTTCATCCAGCAGCACCACACTGTATGGCCGCTTGCGCACCGCTTCGGTAAGAATGCCGCCCTGGCCGTAACCCACGTAGCCTGGGGGCGAGCCTTTCAGTTGGGAAACAGTGTGCGGTTCCTGGTATTCAGACAGGTTAATGGTAATCAGCGACTTTTCACCGCCGTACAACGCATCCGCCAGCGCCAGCGCGCTCTCTGTTTTGCCCACCCCACTTGGGCCCACCAGCAGGAATACGCCCTGCGGGCCGTTCTCGGCGGTCAGGCCGGTTTTAGCGGCGCGCAGGCGCTGGGCAACAGCGGCCAGGGCCACTTCCTGGCCGACTACCCGTTTACCGATTTCCTGTTCCAGCGTCAGCAGTTCGGTCTGTTGATCTTTCATCAGCGAGGAGAGCGGCACGCCGGTCCAATCGGCAATCACGTTGGCGACGGTGCGGGCATCCACATCAATCTGAATCAGGGCCGTATCTTGTTGCAGCGCTTCGAGCTTCTTCTGTAAATCATGGATATCCGCCTGATGCTCATCCCCAGGCTGAATGCCCTGGCGGCAGGCCATCAACTGCATCGCCAGCGTTTTTTCCGCTGCAAAATGCGCTTCCTGCCGTTGCAGAGTCGTTGCCAGTTGGATGCGCTGCTGCTCAATGACACCCAGGCGGTCACCATGACGGTTACTGCCGGCGGCGATATCTTCCAACAGCGCCTGCTCTTCCAGCGCCAGCGCAGTCAACTGCGCTTTCAGACGCACAATGGCTTCCGGAACGGTATCGAGGCTCATGCGCACGCGCGCAGCAGCGGTGTCCAGCAGGTCAACGGCCTTGTCCGGCAACTGACGACCGGTCAGGTAGCGGCGGGAAAGCGTGACCGCGGCACGGACCGCGTCATCGGTGATATGCACATTATGATGTTCGGCATAGCGGGATTTCAGGCCGCGCAACATCAGGCAGGCGGTGTTGTCATCCGGTTCATCCACCTTCACCATCTGAAAGCGGCGCTCCAGCGCAGCGTCGCGTTCAAAATACTGTTTGTATTCGCTCCAGGTGGTCGCGGCGATAGTGCGCAGTTCGCCACGCGCCAGCGCGGGCTTCAACAGGTTGGCGGCATCAGCGCCCCCCGCCTGGTTGCCCGCGCCGATAATGGTGTGCGCTTCGTCGATAAACAACAGAACCGGGGCCGGCGACTGCTGTACAGCTTCAATGACATTTTTCAGGCGCTGTTCAAATTCACCTTTCACACCGGCTCCCGCTTGCAGCAGGCCGAGATCCAGAGTCCGCAAACTCACGGGTTTCAGGCTTTCCGGTACGTTGCCCTCGGCAATGCGCAGCGCCAGCCCTTCCACTAGCGCGGTTTTGCCCACGCCGGGTTCCCCCACCAGAATCGGGTTGTTCTTCCGGCGGCGAGAGAGAATGTCCACCATCTGGCGAATTTCGCTATCGCGGCCAAATACCGGATCGATTTTACCCTCGCGGGCTTTGGCGGTGACATCAAGGGTAAATTTGTCCAATGCATTTTGTAACGCCGGATCGAGTTCCCCCGGTTTCACTTCCGCCCCAATCGGACGGCCAACAAACGCCACGTCGCCACCGTGCTCTTGCGCCAGTTCAGCTTCCTGCTGAACGTCCGGGCGCTCGTCCGACTGTGCATCCAGCAGCGGACGCAGGCGCTCCAGTTGGCTCCGCCCCAGGGTCAACAGCGGCCACAAACCGTCGCAGCGAACCAGCTTCGGTTTATCAATCAACGCCATCAGCAGATGCTGGCTTCGGATTTGCGTTTCATCAGCAAGCGAAGCCAGCAACCAGGCTTGCTGCAACAACGTTTGGATAAAATCAGAGAGCTGTGGGCGGCTGCGTAACGCACGCGGCTGTTTGTCCAGCCAGCCGAGCAAATCCTGCCAGATCGCATCCATATCCCATTCGTAACGGCGCGCCAGCACCGTCAGATCGCCTTCGCCCTGCTCCAACAGTTTCAACAACCAGTGTTCTGGTGCGATTTCCGCGTGTGCGCGGGTCTGGCACAGGGAAGCCGCACCTTCCAGCGCACGGGCACAGTAGGGATTAAGACGACGCAGGAGGATTGCCGGGTTTTCCATGTTATTTAACTCGCTATCAGAGACCTTCGGGCACGCTACCGCCCATCGCTGTAACCAAAGCGCATCAGGTCAGATTTCCGGGATATGTTCTTTTTTGAGTACCCGCCAGGCAGGTACTCAGAAAAGAAACTGCGGACAGGAAGCCCTGCCCGCATAGGATTTTGGGCTAAGGTTCCTGTTCCTCAACAACCGGGACCGCTTGCAAAACGCTATGAGCGCTGTCGCGTGTATTTTTCTGCACAGCTACCGCCCCAAACAACGCCATAAAAAATGAGACGCCATAAAACCCTTTTTCGCTTGGCATCAGGCTGGCATTCCACAGACCACTTACCAGCAGGATTACCGCTATAGCGAAAGCCAGCAGACATACCATGTGATACAACTGAGTGGTGGGGATGCTTTCCAGTCGATCGCGTACCGTTTTTTGCAAAGAGACTGCAGCGAATAGCCCCAAAGCCAGCACTGCCACGTAGTAACCTTTTTCATTGAGCTCCATATCCGCACGCCAGAGACCAACCAGGTAAACCAGTGCACCCCCCAACATCGCCAGCCAGGAGATCACAATAAATGCGGGTGAGACGGGAATATTTTGCGTTTTCATAGTGATTCCATGTAATAAGCCACCTTCAGCAGACATACCTGTCTGTTATTTCGATGATTACGCGCAGTTGCGTATCAACATCCGGCCGCCACCACAAAGCGGCCTGATACAAATAGCGGACAGGCAACCCTGCCCGCATCAGTCTTATGCCGTGGCGCGTTCGTTCCACGAATCGGAATGAATGATGTTGCCGTCTTTGTAGGTCCAGGTGATTTTTTCGTAACGCAGTTCGATCCGCTCAAGATGGTTGTGCTTCTCGTAAGCAGGATCCTTGATGTCGTGCATCAGCGGATTCACTTTCACCACTTTCACGTTTTCCAGCGTGGTGTTGAAGTACTCCACCTCCTGGCCCGCGTCGTTGATTTTGTACCACTTGAATTCCGCCGACTTCAGGGTCTGGCCGGTCGTCACCGCCTTGTACAAGTACGGGCTGGATGAGTCGATCTCCTTAGTAAAAAAGAACGGGGTGTGAATACGGGTGCCGGTCAATTTGCCGGTGTTGTTGTCGGTTGGGATGTACAGGTTGTGCTCCTGAGCGACCACTTCGATGCTGCCTTCACGATCCTGAACATCCACAGACCCTTTGATGTCTGCGCCGCCGTCGTCTTTCAGCCAAAGATAAACAGGGATTGCCATGGTATTACTCTCCATTGTGTTGTGATGCGTCATCATCCTGCGATGACGCCAGGGTATTGCCCGGTATCTGGCAGGCATCCGCCTGCGGTACCAGACTGATTTCGACACGGCGGTTGAGCGCACGGCCTTCCGCTGTGTCATTGGTTGCGACCGGGCGGCTCGCGCCATAGCCCTGCACCGCAAAACAGCTTTCCGGCACGTCGCCGGTATCACGCATCCAGTCACGCACCGCTTCGGCGCGCTCGAGCGACAACGTTTGGTTTAGCTTCGGGTTGCCGGTGTTATCGGTGTGCCCGGCCACCACAATCAGCCAGCCCGGCCTGGCCTTAATGCCCACCAGAGAATTCACCAGCATTTTGGTCGAACCGGTTTTCAACGCAGACTGGCCGGAATCAAACAGCGACATGCTGTCGAGGCGGATAGTCTTCAGCCCCTGCACGATTTTGTTAATCACCGGTGGAGGTGTCTGCGACGGTGCCCAGTCACTGATTGCAGTTTCTACCGGCGCGATCAGGCGCCCCCCTTGATACAAGCCCATGCGGTAACGCAGCGGTTCTCCCCGGCGCAGCCAGTCATCCAACAGGCGTGCGTCAGCACGCAGGTGTTGCTGTGCCTGAAACTTAGGTTCTGGTGGCTCGCCGCTAAGGCGATGGTAGAGCGCAAGATGATCACCCACGCTACGGATAAGGCGCTGATTGTTGATAAACGAGGCCAGCATCGCCAGTGCAAGAAATACGCCGCCCAGCAACCCAACCCACCGCCAGAACACCATCCTGCTGCTGATCCCACGACGGCGCGGCAAACAGGAAAGCAGTAGCTCCGGTAGCGGCAGCGTATCCGCCGGGCCAATGCTGGCCGGCGCCAACGCCGTGATATCGGTTATATGTTGTTGCCAAAGGTTGCCACTCTTGCCATTGACTGGCGCCATGCAAAAGGCCTGCGCACAGGGCTTCTGTGCGGGCAACTCCCCCTGACGTACAGCCAACAGACTGTTCACCCTACTGGCCTGCCAGCCCAACAGGCTGTCGAGCCACAGCGCCTGGCTCAAACGGGTAAGATGCTCCGATGCATCGCTTTCTGTTATCCAGTCCGCAAGTGGCAGGTTCCCCTGCCCTGGCCGATAAACCTGCAGACCGGCGCTGTTATTGACGGAGACAAACCAGGCAGGCTCTTCCCCCGCACAAGCCCCTGGCGGTGAAACCCAGGTCACCGTCCATATAGGCGGTAAGCCGCTGAACCACGGGCGACACTGCACCGCGGCACGCAGCCAACCCCGCAGGCTTTGGGTAAAATCATCCGCACAGGTATGGCGTTCAGGCTGTACAGCCAGCAACACGGACACCTGCGAGATCAGCGCCGGGCGCACAAGACTCAGATGCTGCGCCAACAAAGGAAGCTGTTCTGCATCCAGCACCTGCAAGTACCAGCCCTGGCGAGTTTCACGGTGCCGGGAAGCGGCTTCAAACAGAGGGGAGCCGTCGCCACAGACAAGAATCACGGCCCCCTGAAAATCTTCAGGTGGCAGGCTGCCATCCGCGATGCTGCGAACCGCTTCATGCCGTACATGTGTCGCCAGCCACTGTCGCCACAACATCACACCGCAAGCCAGAACAACCAGTAAACTGAGCGCCACCCGGCTGCCCACGGAAAACGGCCAGAATCCCAGGACAAGCCACAGGACAAGAAGCCCTACCAGTGTGGTCAACAGGGCGCGGTAAACATCACGCATCGCTTACCCCGGCCTGATAGTCTGGCTCACCATGTCGGTGAGGGAAGAAGAGAGGAAAAACCAAAGCGCCGCCAGCACGGCTATCCCGGCAATCCACGACAACCAATACAGACGGCGACCGCTGCGCAGACGTGACGCCCGTACAACAATCGGCGCGTCCTGCGCCAGAGTAAATGGCGGAACCCGCTCGCCAAGCGTGCGCACCACATCCTCGCGGCGTTCGTCATTTTGTGCGCGGTACTGCCCGACAAACCCCAACTGCAGGGTGCGGTACAGACAAGTCAGCACGGCCGTATCCGGCGAGTTTTCCTTAAGAATATTGCGGATCCGCTCCCACAATTCCTCACCCGCCTTCAGAGTGCCAAAAAAACGCGCCTGCAATGGATCACGCCGCCAGAACAGATAACCATCATCATCCACGCCACGGTTAAGCACGCTCTCATCCAGCAGCGCACACAGCGCATAAATCATATGCTCCCGGCTGGCCTCGCTGTAACCGGCATCGGCCAATGCTTTACGGGCGCTTTCCACCAGATGGCAAGCACGGCGATACAAACGTTCACCATCATGTACTTTCTGCCCGCCGCGCAGTTGGCTGGCCATCAGCCAGCCGGGGTAAAAAATACGTTCTATCTGGCTAAGATCGGATCTATTCATGTACGCAGCACCGCATAAAGTTCCAGTTTCACATCCCCGAGCGATCGCGGGGTGTAGAAGGTACAGCTGCCCGCGTCCAGCATCGCCCGGGCCGCATCCGTCGAGAGATCCAACGCAAAATACTGGTTCTCAAGACGCAACGGGATAGCAGCCGGCACGTGGCTAAGCGGCTTGATGACCATGCCGCTCAGCGCCACGTTCACCACATCGGAAACGTCATCAAAACTGCCGGCCTTACACAATTGCGGGAACCTGATCTGCAACTCATGATTTGGCATCGGGGAGCGCACCGAGAGGTAGAAATCAGCCCCTTCACGCAAACGGGCGTCGTGCAGCGAGCCTTTCCAAATCTGATCCTCATGCTCAAGTTGAATACTGACCACACGGGAAGGCAGGCTGGCTTCAAGGAGTTTGTCGAGCAGCGTAAGCAATGGCGGAAATACCTGCTCCGGCGCATCGTGCTGATAAGCCGGAATATCCCTGACATCATGTTCAAGTGAGAACGTCAGCAAGCTGCCGGCCAGGCGTGCCAGTTCCCGGTACAACAGCTCGGGATGACGGGCAGGCGCCTGCAAAAGCTCTGCCAGCACCGGCTCCGCGCTGTTCAGGGCATTCAGCAACCAGAACAGGGAAACATCCGCAACGGCGAAATCCGCCATCCGCTCATTGCTTTCACGGCGCATGGCCATCAGGCGCTGGCGTCTTGCCTGCAGACGTTTCAGCAAGTCGCCCAGCGCCATCGCCAGCGCAGGGCTCGCAGACAGCGAGAGTAACGGCGGGATAAAAGAAGTATCCCGGCTCCACTGCCCCTGCGCATTACGCACAAGCCGTGTGGCCGGGCAGGTCAGATACGCAGTATTTTCCTGTGAGGAAAGGCGCAACGAAATAGCATGGCGCAGGATAGCCAGTTCGCCACGTTCGGCTCCGGCCAGATCCTGCACCTGCATACGCTCAGCCTTCCAGCGGCGTGGGCGATCGCTATCCTGCCCGTCATCCAGATTACCGCCATTGGCACTGAGCAACGGCAAAGCGAGCAGCACGTCCACCGCATCCTGGCCGGATGCGGCAGACAAATCACAGACAGGAGGCAAATTATCGGCCAGATCAGTATCGACCAGTGTGCCATCCGGGAAACGCGCTACGATGCGGATTGCATTGAGGCGGGATAATGCCAGCCCAGCGTCATCGAATTCTGCAGCAATAACTCCCCACGGATGGGCCAGCCCCATCCGTGCAACAATGTCGCTCACATACGCATCCCACTGCGCCTGCTGTTGAAACTGTTGCGGGGCCAGAAAGGCCCCGTCCTCCCATAACGGACGAAAAATCTTCATCGGCTTCCTGCCTTACTTTACTTAGGCTTTGGCCTTCGGCATCTGGGAAACCAGCGACAGATTGACGTCCATCCCTTCAACCTGGAAATGCGGCACGGCATACAGTTTCACGCGGAAGAAACCTGGATTGTCTGCAATATCTTCGACGATCACTTTGGCATCGCGCAGCGGGTGAGAAGCCTGCAGCTCGTCGCCTGGATCGGTCATTTCGGTCACCAGGCCACGTACCCAGGTGTTAAGTTCCAGCTCCAACAGCCGGCGGTCTTTGGTGGTGCCGATGTTTTCACGCTGAATAATCTTCAGGTAATGAGCGATACGCGACAGCAAGAAGATATACGGCAAACGGGCGTTGATGCGGCTGTTGGCCGTCGCGTCAGGAGTGTCGTACAGCGCCGGTTTTTGGGTGGAGTTCGCTGAGAAGAAGCAGGCGTAGTCGCGGTTTTTGTAGTAAGACAGCGGAATGAAGCCAAGATTGGAGAACTCAAACTCACGGGTTTCCGGGATCATCACTTCAGAGGGGATTTTCACCTGATTGCCGGTGCCCAGGTCATACAGATGAATCGGCAAATCCTGAACCGCGCCGCCGGCCTGCGGGCCGCGGATCTGCACGCACCAGCCGTTGTTGATAAAGCTGCGCACCATATTGGAAGCAAAGGCAAACGAGGCGTTAGTCCACAGGTATTTCTCGTGTTCCGGGCCTTTCACTTCTTCCACATAGTTGAAGCTGCGCACCGGCACGGTGTCTGGGCCATACGGCAGGCGCCCCAACACGCGCGGCATCACCAGGCCAATATAACGGCTGTCGTCCGTCTCGCGGAAGGATTTCCATTTGAGGTACTCGGCGCGGTCAAAGTAATTGCCAATATCTTTAATGGCAGCCACCTGTTCCATATCCTCCTTCAGGAAGAATTTAGCGCCGGCGGCGCCGATAAACGGCATATGGGCGGCGGCGGAAACTTTGGCGATGTTACGCAGCAGCGCCACGTCTTGGGCGGATGCGTCAAATTCATATGCCGAAATTACCGCCGCAATCGGCTCGCCCCCTGGCGTATCGTACTCGGCAATATACGTCTGGCGGTACAACCCACTCTGAATGATTTCCGGCGAGTCTTCGAAATCCTGGCGTAACTCTTCTTTGGCGAGATCGAGGACTTCCAGCTTCACGTTCTGGCGAAAATCCGTGTTGTCCACCAGGTGTTTAAGCCCGCGCCACAGACTTTCAACCGTCTGAAATTCCGCATGGTGCATCACGGCATCAAGCTGGCGGCTAATCTGGTAATCCAGTTCAGCAATCTGGTGATCGATTAAGGTTTTATCGAGCTTATCAACCTTCTGGCCGGACTGTTTCAGGCGATCCAAAAACACCTGCACACCGGCGGTAATACGTTCATTCGCCCCGGCTTCTGCCATGGCGGTTTCATCCTGCCAGATACTGATATCGCTTAAATGCGTGGCCGGTTTGAGATTGATTTTTTCAAACAGGGAGGCGTATACGCCGCCCGCTTCAGAACGTTCCCGAACGAGGGTTTCGCCGGAAGACGCTGTCGTATTTTGTACAGACATGAGCATTCTCTCGTGTTGATCCGTGGAATTATCAGGCGTCTTTCGGAGCCAGTTCAGACAGTTCAGCGCGCAACTCCTCGCTCAGCGCCGGGTCACGTAATATGGCCTCAAAAGATTTTCTGAAGGTGGCGTTGTCCAGGAGGTTGGATTTCAGATCGCGCAGCAGATTGCGCATGGCAAGCATGGCTTTCAGTTGGGGGATTTGGCGGGCGACCTGTTCCGGCTCGAAATCTTTCATATCACGAAAAGCGAGATGAATATTTTCCTCGGCGCCATCACCGGCCAGGGTATTTTCAACGCAAAGATTTAAGGATGGGCTAAATTCTGCAAGCACGCTGTTAAAGTTGTTTTTATTGACATTCACTTTCTCACGTTCAGATAATGGCCGCGACTCTTTGCCATTACTGAAGTCGCCCGTCACTAACAATTTCAGCGGCAGTTCCACTTTCTTCTGCGCTCCGCCGGTATGCAGGTCTAACTTCAGATTAACGCGAGCTTTTGGCACTTCATTCTGGAAGCTGTTTTCGCTCATAGATCCCTCTTCATATCGCCATGTGATGGTTTTTTGAACCAAATTTCAACATGGGTGATATTAGAACAAATACTAATAAAAGATCAATAATATGGATCATTGATCTGAAAAATTTAAAAAAATAAGAACTTTCTATTATTTTACGCTATTAAATCATAATGCAACCACCATAAAAACTACGCACAAATGACTATCATTTGCATACAAAGTAGCAATATCCACCATCAGTAAATTAAATGTCAGGCGAATGGCAATAAATTGATCCAATATTGATTAAAATCAATATTGATGCGTTTTTGTAAAATATGCACATCATGATTCATTTTCTAGATAAATATAAAACCCATAAATCATCACTGGGATTTTTAATTAAGCTATTTTCTTACCAAAAAAACGAAAAACTAAATTGACTGATAACGGCTAATTAAAAAGAAATGGGTTGCCGGAAAAATGCCAGTCACCCAGTCGGAGTTCTCCGGCGCCAGCACGCTGCCGATGGCCAGTGCAGCTCGTCTACAGAAAATCTGTTTCTCTCTTAGCTGCAATAATAGCGCTCGTCAACACTGCTATTTTCACTAAAAAGGGCAGTGTGAAAAAACATGGCAGAGAGATCAACACCGAATCCATGCTCTGTCTCCATTCACGCTCGCGCCGGAACAACCCGGGCAACACCGATTAGCGCTTCTCACCGGGGACGATCAAGAACTGAACCATGATGGCGCTCAAAAAATACAGCGCGGACATGGTGTACATCACCGCTGCGGTGCCAAACCCGGCCAGCAGCGCCACAATGGCAGGCCCGACAAAGTTGCCCAGCCCCGATCCCAGGTTCACCGCCGAGTTGGCCGCCCCTTTTTTATCGGGAGCCATCATCGGCACCAGCGGCGTCATGGGCACAAAACCCGCCAGCCCGGCGCCCCACAGACTCATCGCCAGCATGAATGCCAGGTAATTATGGCCCCAAATCATCGGTGTCCAATAAACGATGAGCGTCGCTACGCCGGTAAGAATACTGCCGAAAATTTGAATCGTGCGGCGAAACCCAATCCTGTCGCCCAACCAACCAAAAACAATATTGAAAAACTGGTTGGAAATAAAGGTAATGCCCCAGATGCTGGCCCACTCTTCCATGGTGAAATTTTTCTCCAGCAGGAACAGCGGCAAAACAACAACAAAGCCAAAGGTACCAAGCCCATTGATGGTTTTCACAATCACCGCCAGGCCGACGCGCGGGCGCTCAAACATAATCGCGATACCGGCCTGCAGCTCACGGAACACTGGCATCTTGCGCGGCTGCAGCACGAACGGGTTACGCTCCAGAAACAGCATACAGACCATACCCAATACCGCCCCCGCCATGCCCAGCCATAGCACGTTGATATGACCAATTTGCGGGATCAGTCTGGCGGCCAACACCGGGCCAAGAATGGTAAACCCCAGGTTAAACACCACCCAGAACCAGGAAGTGCCGATCCCTTGCGAGCGCTTGTCCAATTGGATGGTCAGGCGCACCAGGAAGGCATAGCAAACCAAGGGGTAGCCTGCGCCACGCAACATATAGGCAAACAACATGGCCAAAAAATTATGGCTGGGCAACGCAAACTGGATGAACACCACCGAAGAGAGCGCATAAACGATAAACCCCACGATCATCACTTTCTTGGGGCCAAAAACATCGACGCACACCCCCGATAACCAGGAAGTCAGCGCCACCACAATGCCATAACCGGCAAAAATATTGGCAACGCTGGTCTGTTCAAACCCCTGGCCGCTCAGCCAGGCAGAGAGCCAGCTATTTTCGATACAGCCGCCCAGCATGAATAAAAATGTGCCGATGTAACTCCAGATGAATTTCGTCGGCGTAATAGGTGCAAAATCCATTGAGCCTGCCTGCAATTCTTTCATCATTATCACCCTAAATGCTGACCGTGCGAATACGGAGCACACCCGGCTGGTAATCGCGCGTCAATGTACTGAGATTTATAGATATACTCGCCAGATTTCATGTTGCAGGTGCGTTGGCATGCCTTACACGCTCCAATCCTTTCGCAAATTAAGTTCCTGAAATACGCCACACTGCCGCATGACTCATACCTGGCCGCCTTTTTTCAGAGCCAAAACAGACGTTGTTCTAAACGCTGGCGGCGGTTTTCCTGCAACTCTCGACTATTTTCCTCCACGATTCTCAACCCGTTATGGCAAGAGAACGTCGCTATTCACTTTAACCGGGCAGCCGCTTTGTAATGAGCGTTGCGCCGCGATAGCCACGCGTTGTGC
Organism: Gibbsiella greigii; assembly: GCF_039540155.1. Taxonomy (NCBI): domain Bacteria; kingdom Pseudomonadati; phylum Pseudomonadota; class Gammaproteobacteria; order Enterobacterales; family Yersiniaceae; genus Gibbsiella; species Gibbsiella greigii. Next base: position 221,313 of record NZ_BAABEM010000005.1, on the reverse strand, counting down.
AATAAATGCGTCTTCCCCAGTACAGGCAATAGGCTCGTTATCCATTAGCGAGCGAATAAAACAGGTAATCTCGGCTAAATAAGCGGCCCGATAACGGGAATGAAAGGTTGGAAATGGATTTCTGGTTTGGCAGTTTTCGCTATTAAAGTATTTAATCGATGAGTTATTGATATTATCGGCGTATGCCATGCCGCTGGAACCAAAAACTTCCACCCGTTGATCATAACCGTAAACCGCACGCCGGCTATTGTCGATCAACGCATAGCCGCCATTTTCAAAGGTGAGAATAATCGCCAGGGTATCTACGTCACCAATATTCTGTAAGGTGGGATCTATTAACGTTGCCCCTTTCACAAAAACTTCGCTGATATTATCCCCCATCATAAAGCGAGCCATATCAAAATCATGCATGGTGAAGTCAAAGATCAGGCCGCCGATTTTCTTGATCAGATCATGCGGCAGCAGATCGGGATCCCGAGAGGAAATTTTAACGATTTGCGGCTGACCAATCTTGCCTGCACGCACCATGTCATACAGCTGGCGAAACTGCGGATCAAACCGCCGGTTAAAGGCCAACTGTAATTTCACTCCGGCCTGTTTAACCGTACGCAATACGGCTAGCGCCCCCTCTTCCTCCGTGCTCATGCTTAGCGGCTTTTCGCAAAAGATATGCTTGCCCATCTCGGCTGCCGCCGTGATAATCTGCTCATGCGTATCGGTGGAAGTAAAAATAAACACGGCCTCAATATCAGATCTTGCCAAAAGTTCCCGGTAGTCTTTATAACGCACGCCAATATTCAGCGTATCAAGCCAGCCACCGATACTGTCGACAAAAAAATCAGATACGGCAATAATATCCAACTCGGGTATTTTTAGCATATTCTCTATATGCATTTTACCCACTCGCCCCAATCCGATAACACCACAACGAAGCTTTTTCATGACAACCCCTTAAATTACCAATTTTAAAGTTAAACTTTTACCCTGATGTAAAAAATAAAAAATGCAGGCAAGAATAACTCAGCGAACATCATTTAATTAGAGACACATTAATAGCCAATGAATAATCCACACACCCACGTTAATCTACGCAGGTATGAATACCCCTTTGCTTTTTTATAATGGCCAGATAGAAATACATTCCAATAGTTTTCAGAAGCAGTACGCTACCGTGCTTGCTGACAGCACGGGCGTTAATTCTCTGCTAATACTCCGGCGCGGGAAACGCCATGAACTTTACGCTTAACCCGGTTTCCGGCCTGCGGTTAATATTGCCGCGCCTGGTTGATATATTCATCCAGCATGCGCGCCACCGCCAGAATGCGCTCGCTGCGCGATACCCGGGCGCCGCCCACCCGCCACCAGCTCAGATATTTATGCACCATGGTTTTGGGCAACACTTTTATGTCGATCAACGTTGATACCGCCTGGTGCCGGGCATCTTCCAACGCGTGGTGTAATTGTTCCCACGTCGTCACACGGTAGCTCTTGCAGCCATAGCCTTCGGCTATTTTGGCGAAATCGACCGGAATCAATCCCCCTTCCTGGCGGCCGTTCTCTTCACTGTGGAAGCGGAACTCGGTGAAAAAGCTATCCATGCCGTGTTCCATCTGCAAATTGTTGATACAGCCATTGGTCATGTTATCCAACAGAACGACCGTGATCTTTTTCCCCATCTGCACCGAGGTCACCAGCTCGGAATGTAGCATCATGAAAGAACCATCCCCCACCAACGCATACACATCGCATTCCGGCTGTGCGATTTTGGCGCCCAGCGCCGCATTAACTTCGTAGCCCATGCAGGAATAGCCATACTCAACGTGGTAGTCATTGCCGCCACGGCTTTGCCAGACACGCTGCAGATCGCCCGGCAGGCTACCGGAAGCGGCGACGACCAGAGCATTCTCCGGCAGCGAATGGTTCAATATGCCAAGTACCCGGGATTGGGTAAGGAAAGAACGGGTCAGCGCATGAAACTCCGCATACACCTGTTGCCGATCCAAATGATCATCAATTTCAGGAATGAACTCCGCACCGGTATATTCAACGGCGTATACCCGTTGGACTTCAGCCAGGTATTGCCTGCGGGCATCGGCGATCTGTCCACCCCAGGCCGCATGATATTGCCGTTCAGCCAGCCCTTCGTTCAGCATATCCAGCGCAACGCGGGCATCTCCTTGCAGCTGAACGCCGTCAAGCTTGAGTGCGTCAAAGCGGCTGACATTAATATTCAGAAAGCTCACATTCGGGTGTTGGAACATCCATTTCGAACCGGTGGTGAAATCGGTATAACGGGTCCCCACGCCAATGATCAGATCCGCTTCGCGCACCAGCAGATTGGCCGCCAGCGCGCCGGTTTCGCCAATCCCGCCTACGTTCAGCGGATGTTCAGAAGCCAAAGCCCCTTTCCCCGCCTGGGTTTCCGCGATCGGTAACTGGAAGCGCTCGGCAAACTGCAACAGCGCCTGCTCCGCCTGGGAGTACTTCACGCCGCCACCGCAGATAATCAGCGGCCGTTGGCGCGTGGCCACCAGCGTCAACGCATCCGCCAGCATTGGGACCGTGGGCGCATGCCGTTCCAGGCGGAAAACCCGCTTGGCAAAGAAGCTTTCCGGGTAATCATAGGCTTCCCCCTGAACGTCCTGCGGCAGGCACAGAGTTACCGCACCGGTATCTGCCGGATCGGTCAGCACGCGCATGGCGTTGATACAGGCGCTCATCAACTGCTCGGGCCGGCTGATGCGATCCCAGTAACGGCTCACCACCCGAAATGCGTCGTTAGTGCTCAGGCTTAGATCGTGTTCCTGTTCTATCTGCTGCAAAACCGGATCCGGCTGGCGTGTGGCGTAAACATCGCCGGGCAGCAGCAGCAGCGGTATACGGTTGGCGGTCGCGGTGGCGGCCGCGGTGATCATATTGGCCGCGCCAGGCCCCACCGATGACGTACAGGCGAAGATCTGCCGGCGCAACTGCTGTTTGGCAAACCCCGTGGCAACATGCGCCATACCCTGTTCGTTTCTTCCCTGGTGCACACTGAGTTGCCCACAGTCTTCTTCAAGCGCTTGCCCCAGGCCCATCACATTGCCGTGGCCAAAAATCGCGAAAATACCTTTAACGAATTTGATTTCATGCCCATCAACTTCAATGTACTGATTATCAAGAAAGCGCACTAACGCCTGCGCCATGGTCAACCGAGTTGTTTTCATGAGTTCCACCCGCTTTTTCGCCGTTCAACGGTGCGCCTGCCAGCGCAGCACTCCGGCCCCAGAATAAAGGTTTCATAGCCGAGTGCGATTATATATCTGAACTTTTCGTTTTTTGAATTATATAGAATTAAAATTTCATTTATGGGAAGAGGATCAAAAAAATGATGAAAAAATCATCATGCGGGTGTTTCGTGGATGTCCAAAGGGGTTTCAATGTAATTGAAAACAAATAAATTAAATAAAATACAACAAATTAAATAAAAAACAACGTAGCCATACGCCCCGATCGGCTGCGCAATGCCATTGACGATTTTTGTGATCTCCATCAAAACAAACATACGCAAGTACGTTTCACTTATATTGAAAATGAAATAAAAAATCCTTAACATGAGTAAAAACACGCCATCTTCTGCTGAGGATTTGATCAATGAACAACGTACAAAAAAAGCTGGACGTTATTTGCCTGGGGCGGATCGCTGTTGATCTGTACGGCCAGCAAATTGGCTCACGGCTCGAGGATATGGGGACGTTTGCCAAATACCTGGGGGGCTCATCCGGGAACGTCGCCTACGGCACGGCGATCCAAGGGCTGCGCTCCGGTATGCTGGCCCGGGTCGGGGATGAACACATGGGGCGTTTCATTCGCGAAGAGCTGGCCCGCGCCAGCGTCGACACTCAATATCTGATCGTTGATAAACAGCGGCTTACCGCACTGGTGCTGCTGGGGATTAAGGATCAGGAAACCTTCCCGCTGATCTTCTACCGCGACAACTGCGCCGATATGGCGCTAACGCCGCAGGATATCGATGAAGATTACATCGCTTCGGCGCGCGCGCTGGCTATTACCGGCACCCACCTTTCGCATCAGAACACCCGCGCCGCCGTGTTAACGGCGCTGGAATACGCGCAGAAACACGGCCTGCGTCGGGCGCTGGATATCGACTACCGGCCGGTGCTGTGGGGGTTGACCTCCCTGGGCGATGGGGAAACACGTTACATCGCTTCCGAACAGGTCACCCGCCAGCTACAAGAGGTATTGCACCATTTTGATCTGATTGTCGGCACCGAAGAGGAGTTCCACATCGCTGGCGGCAGTACCGATACTCTGGCGGCCTTACGCCGGGTGCGGGAACATACCGGCGCCACGTTAGTCTGCAAACGCGGCGCGCTGGGGTGTTCCGTATTTGAAGATGCCATCCCGGCGAACTGGCAACAGGTGAAACTGCACAGCGGGGTGCGCGTGGAAGTGCTTAATGTGCTCGGCGCCGGCGATGCTTTTATGTCCGGCCTGCTGCGTGGTTACATTAACGATGAAGGTTGGGAGCAAGCCTGCCGCTACGCCAACGCCTGCGGGGCGCTGGTGGTATCGCGCCATGGCTGTGCGCCGGCGATGCCGACGAAAAAAGAGCTGGACGATTACCTGCTGCGCGAGCACACAATTCGCCAACCCGACAAAGACCCGCGTCTTAATCACCTGCACCGCGTCACCACGCGTAAGCAAGCGTGGCCGGAGCTGTGCGTGTTTGCTTTCGATCACCGCAAGCAGTTGGTGGATATGGCGCATGAAGTCGGCGCCAGCGAGCAGGCGATCCCGCGCCTGAAAACCCTGTTGCTGGCAGCCGCACAGCAGGCCGCCGGCCAGGCAGGATTAAAGCATAACAGCGGCATTCTGGCTGACACCACCTTCGGCCAGGCGGCGCTTAATGCGATAACCGGCCAGGGATGGTGGATCGGCCGCCCGATCGAGCTGCCCGGCTCACGCCCACTGCGCCTGGAGCATGGTGACATCGGCTCGCAACTGATCGACTGGCCGCTGGAGCACGTGGTGAAATGCCTGCTGTTTTATCACCCACAGGATAACGCCGATCTGCGCCAACAGCAGGAAGCCTTGATCGATGAGGTCTACCACGCCTGCTGCAAATCCGGCCATGAACTGCTGCTGGAAATTATTCTGCCGGCAAACGCCGCCGACCAGGATGAGCGCTACTATGCCCAAATTGTCGAGCACTTTTACCAACTGGGCATTCAGCCAGACTGGTGGAAACTGCCGGCACAAAGCGCGCAAAGCTGGCATGCCATTGCCCGGCTTATCGACCAGTACGATCCCGACTGCCGCGGTATCCTGATTCTGGGCCTTGATGCGCCGGAAAGCACACTGAAGGCCGGTTTTGCCGCCGCGGCGGATGTCCCCTGGGTGAAAGGGTTTGCCGTAGGGCGCACCATCTTCGCTGAACCATCGCGCCGCTGGCTGGCGCAGCAAATCACCGACGAACAACTCATTTCCGCAGTGAAACAAAAATACCTAACGCTGATTGGCTACTGGCGGGAATTCCGCCCTGGCGCTCAACGCTAGTTCCCCGGCCGCCGTCAGCCATTTTTGTGCTGATAGCGGCTTTCCTGCCTCTTCCTCTCCCGGCCCCGTTAAACGAAAGTCAGCAACGAAAGCGTTATATTGATCTTGCGCAGAACATAACCGTATGGATGCGTTGGCAAAGGATACAAGCGCCGCGGCGGTTTGCGGCGGCGCATAGGGAGGGCGACTAACGCGGGGTGTTAAGGAAGGGCCGGGTTTTACGTGCGCCGATATCAAAAACATCGCGCGCCGCCATCTGCCAATAACCGGGATTAAACAGTTCCAGCGAACAGATGCCGTTATAGTTCATCGCCTGCAGTTCGCGGCTAAGCGCCGCCAACGGAATAACGCCGTTGCCAGGAAACAGGCGGTGGCAGTGGTCCAGGCTTTCCAGCGGCAAATCATCCGCATCATCAATATGGTAGACGAAGATTTTCTCAACCGGCACCTGGCGCAACAGCGATGGCTGTCGCCATTGATCGTGCAGATACAGATTAAATGCATCAACCACCAGGCCAACGTTTGGGCGATCGACAATGTCGATAATTTCCAGCGCCAACGGCAGGCTGCCGACACAGCAACCGACACTGCCAATCGGCTCGAAGGCTAAACGCACGCCGTACTCATCGGCATAATCGGCAAGTTCGTTCAGGCGCCGGACGGAATCGCGCACCACATCCTTAAGCGGCCAACGTTGCCCCGGACAAATCGTCGGCACCACCACCAAACAATCGCCGCCGACGCTGCTTGCGGCGGTGCATGCGAAAGCCAACGTATCGAGCTTTTCCTGCCACATGGCCGTATCACAAAAATTGATGTTTTCCAGCGAATTGTAGCCGTAGGGCTGCAGATGGCTGGTCGCGAAAAACGCCGCCAGTTCTGCCAGCGAATGCTGCACCAGATAAGCGCTCAGCATATCCAGGCGGATCTCAATATAGTCATAGCCATACGCTTCAGCCAGGTGAATATCCTGCTCCAGCGTCGAGCACCCCAGACAGGTTGCCTGATTAAACCCCAGTTTCATGGTCGCCTCCTTTTAACTCGCCCAGACCAGTGTGGATACGCTGCCGGGGGCAAGCTGCAGCGCCGTTTCCCATTCGCCCTCCACCACCCGGCAAGAGCGTATTTTTTCATCGCGGTTATAGATCACCAGCACGCGTTCACCGCCTGGATTCGTGAAAGCCACCTCTTCCAGCGCCGCATCGTAAGCCGACGACAGCACTACGCGTGCGCCGGGGCGCACATAGCGGCTGAAATGGCCGATGGCGTAATAAGAATGGTTGCGCCGCAATTGGCCTGTCTGCGCATCATATTGCAGCGGCGCTTCACACAGATTGCCGTGATGGTTGGGCCCGCCGGTGCCGTTCAGCAACAGGTTCCAGTCGATAAAGCCGGTGCAACCCGCCTTGAAATTGCCAATCATGTCGTGCAGATAGGTGGCGGCATGGCGGGCCTGGCTGCCGGCACCCGTTTCCATCGGCACGCACCCCTCGGAAAACAGCAGTTTTTTATCGGGGAAGCGCCGGGCAAGATGTTGGATCTGGGAAAAGTGATCGCCGGTGTACCAGTGGAAAGCCAGTCCATCCAGCCCCGCCAGGGCGGCTGGATCGGCAAAGGCCTGTTCCGCCCACTCCACCAAACCATCCTTATCGTGATCCCAGATATAGATCGCGACATCATCCAAACCGTGGCGCGCCAGTGCCGGGCGCAAATGCTGTAGTGCAAACTCGGTTTCCTGCGCCACGCTGTACAGGCAAGACTCCCACGGCTTAACGGCCACCGGCTCGTTCTGCACCGATAACAAACGGATCACGATGCCCATGCGGCGATATTCCAGCAGGTACTGTGCTATCAGCTCCGCCCACGGCCCATATTCTTCCCGCCGCAGTTGGCCGCCACCATTCATACTGCCGTTGGTTTTCATAAAGGCCGGCGGGCTCCAGGGCGATGCCATCAACACCAGTGCAGGGTTAACGGCCAGCGCATCGCGAATCAACGGCATCAGGTTGGCCCGATCACGTTCGAACGCCAGCCGCCCCTGCGTAATGTCCGCTGCACATTCAGCATAGGCATAGTTGCCTAGTGAAAAATCACAGCTTTGAATCGGTATGCGCGCCAGGCTATAGCCGTGGCCCTGCGGGCCGAAATACCATTGTAATAACTGCGTCTTTTGCGCCAGCGGCAAGGCGTTGTACACCACGCCGGCGCCTTCGGTGAAGCTGCCGCCAAACCCATCAATGCGCTGCTGCAGATACTGTGGAAAGACATTGATCGTCTGCTGGCCGCCGCTATCCCGGCGGCGAAACGCCACGGGCCGCTCAACCAGGAAGCGTTGGTTTAGCCAGTCAGAGGTAATAATTCTGCCGTTCATAGGAGGGAGTCTCGGGTTAACAACAAAGAAAACAGGATGGGCACCACGCCCATCCTTACCTGAGGTTTATTGGTAAAAGGCGGGTTTTTCCGGCAGTTCGATCAGCTCGGTATTACCGGTCTGCTGTGATTTCACGCAGGCGTCGGCGGTCACGGCGGCCAGGTAGCCGTCCCAAGAGGTCGGGCCGGCCGGTGGCTGATTGGCGTTAAGACGATCGAAGAAATCCTGGAATTCGATATCGTAAGCTTCAATAAAGCGCTGCTTCCAGTCCACCAGAATATCGGTACTGTATTTGGCCCCTTTACGCACCGCCACGCTGGCAACGGTAGGCAGTTCCGCCATCCCCTTCTCGCCGGTCACATCGCAGTGAATGTCGTAGCCATACTGGGAATTGACGAACACTTCCACCACGATATTGACGCCTTTGGTGGTCTCCATCACCACCACCTGCGGATCGCGCAGTTTGCCATTATCGCTGGTCACCAGGCTTGACTGCCGTGGGAAGTAAACTTTGACGTTCTTGTAGTCATCGTCCAGCAACCAGTGCAGCACGTCGATTTCATGGATCAGCGTTTCATAGATCGCCTGCGGCGTTTTATATTCCGGCACCGTGCTAGCGTTGTAATGGCGGCCATGCACCATCAGCGGCAGCCCGATTTCATTGCTGTCGATGATCTGCTTGAGTTGAACATAGCCGGTGTCGTAACGGCGCATAAAACCAATCTGCACCATACGCTTGCCGGCCTTGCGCTCTGCTTCGATCACGCGCAGGCAATCTTGTGCAGTCACCGCCAGGGGTTTTTCACAAAACACATATTTATTGGCGTTGAGCGCCGCAACCGCAATATCGGCATGGCTTTCGTTAGAAGCGGTGATGACCACCACTTCCACATCGTTATCCCGGATAAGATCCTGATAGTTTTTATAGTCTTTTGCCTTTAGGCCAATGCTATCCAACGCCGCCTGGGCCCTGCCTTCAACAATATCGCAGACGGCAACCACATCCACCCCGGAAACCGTATTGGCCAGTCTTCTCAAATGATCGGAACCGATTTTACCAATACCGACAATACCTGCTTTTAATGACATGGTGATATACCTCATGTTAAATTAAAGATATTTACGCAGTAATTCATTAATATGCTTACGACCTTTTATTGCATATTCGAGCGGGTTATAAACCTTTGGATCCTGCTCTGCTTCAACAACGACCCATCCGTGGTATTGATGTGCAACCAAATAATCTAATACTTCTTCAAAATTAATATCCCCATCGCCAGGGACGGTAAATAATCCATTTAAAAAAGAACCAAGAAATGATTTATGGCTGGCGCGGCAAGCCTGCAGTTGCTCATTGCGGACATCTTTAAAATGTACGTGTGCAATGCGCTCGAAATACTTTTTCAACAGCGGCATGACTTCGCCGTCGGAAACATAAATATGGCCGGTGTCATACAGCAGATGTACATATTTTGCATCAGTCCCTGCCATCAGGCGATCCACTTCCGCCAGCGTTTGCACACCGGTTCCCATGTGGTGGTGGTAGGCCAGTTTGAGATGGTGCTTTTGCGCCACTTTGCCCAGTTCGTTCAATCCCTGGCACAGCAAAGCCCATTCGTCATCATTAAAATACGGCTTTTCCGTATAAACGCATTTGTCCGTGCCCTGAATGCTGTAAGACTGCTCCGACACCACGGCCACATCCGCATTGACCGCTTCCAAAAACGCGCAATGTTTTTCAAATGCTTTTTTTGCCGTGATGATCCCGTCACGAATAATATAAGAGGAAAACCATTGTGCAGGAATTTTCATTTCCCGCAATGCCAGTTCCTTATTTAATTCATTCGGATCTTGTGGATAGCATCCGCCAACCTCCGTGCCGGAAAAGCCGGCGATGCGTGCATCGCTTAAAATTTGCTTATAGGTATTTTCCTTACCTATTTCCGGAATATCATCATTGCGCCAGCCAATAGGCGCGATGGCCCACGCTATCTCTTTACTCACGTTATACATGGTGTTCCACTCCTGTTTAATAAGGATTAAATGACGCGCTGGAATTATTTCACGAGAGAATGTATTCATTCGCCCGTATCTACGATGATTCAATTTTATTTTTTTTACGTAGAAAAACTTTATCTATCTTGCTGTGTTTAATCGGGGAAATATCGATTCATATCACAAAAAGACCCGCGCAAGTTTACGATATTGCGTTGCCGGCACGGCCGCGTTCGCGAGGGCGTAAAAAAGGGCGAAACGCTCGCCCTTAATGAATAGCTATACTCTGAACAATTCGAGTGGCAGGCCAAAAATGCTAAAGCGTTTTTGAACAGTGCTCGCACTGGCCCCGAAGCGGTGAGGCCCAGGGTGGGCCGAGTTACCAAGCCAACGCACCTGCAACGTGAAGTATGACGAGTATGTACACGGCCCAACGGCCGCCGACTCACGCCCGCAGATTGGCTTTGCGGTAATCTTTGCGGTACTGCCCCGGCGTTTTGCCTACCTTGTTCTTAAAATAGTTCTGAAAGTGGCTCAGGTTGCTAAAACCTACGCGGTAAGCGATCGACGTGATTTTTTCACGGCCCCCCTCGGCGGTAGTCAACAGTGACTGCGCCTCGCCCAAGCGCCGCTTGATCAGGTAGTCCATCGGGGAATAGCCGTAGCGTTTTTTGAACTCATGCGAGACATAAAACGGGCTGACATTAAACCGCAGGGCCAGGGTTTCTAGCCGGATTGGCTCGTGAAAATTGAGATCGATATAGTTTTTGATACAGGCCGGCAGGCTTTCACCGCGGCGAGCGGCACGCCCATCGGGCTGCGGCAGGATATTGCTGTCAATATATGCCAGGAGCACTTTCATCAGCGATTGCGCCATCGCGGGGCCGTTCACTGCGCCGTGGTTAAGGATCATAAACGTGGCGTTCATCAGCATAAAGATAGTGTCGTAATGGTGGTACAGCGGGTAGACCGGCACCACATCGTCAGGGATCAATGCATTCAGCCGCAGCCCAGGCCGGGACAGGTTATTAATGCCGCAGCAGATCGTGCCGATCGGCCGATCCTTTTCCAAATATTCATCATGCACCACCTGGCTGTTATAAATCACCAGATCGCCCTGGCGCACCGGGTAGGTGCGGTTACCGATAAAGTATTCACCTTCGCCGTCAGTGATCAGAATGATCTCGACGGTTTCTGGGTGCATATGCATGAAACGGGAAAAAGGCCCGGCGTTTTCACTGACCCGGCTGGCATAGGCCAGAAAAGGTTGGGATTTGATTTCACGGCCACTCTGACAGAAACATTGACGCATCATCATTTTCCTCTGGTTTACCGGCATTCGGCATCGGCGCTGCCTGGGCGCCCCTTGCCGTAGCAAAGCGATAACCGCCCGTTACGCGGCGGTAGCCCGATCAGGCATAACGCGGTGTAGAAATAGAACTATCGTTTCATCATGCCCAAACCCGCGGCCACACTGGGTTCAGGCTATTTACCCTCCACCTACCCCGCCATTTCGGTTGAATTTTTCTACCATTAATTTTCAAATGAAACTGATATGCAGATCATAAAAATCAGACCACGGGGAACATTTACCTTCCCCCTGCGTGGGGGAAATCGCAAACATAAAAAATAAATTAAACAAAATCAATAAATTAAAAAAAACAAAACAATATAACGCCTGCTATATCAGCCGACTAAACCACGAAACTCGGTTTGGATCACATTAAAATAAAATTCCATAAAAAAATATTTGAAACATTTAATCCATAATTTTACAGTAAAAGCCATCGGACTGGGCCTGGCAAATACTGTCTGGCATACCTGGCCCGCAGCCGGTAAGCGAAGGACAAGTCACTTCATCAGTTTATGGTTCAAAAGGTAAATACAGATGGAAACAGTCGGTAATTTTATCAATGGCAAGATCTGCCTGAGCAGCAGCAATGAAACGCTGCCCGTGACCAACCCGGCCACGGGAAAAACGATCAGGCTGGTGACGCAAAGCAGCGAACAAGAAATGCAACAGGCCATCGGCTATGCGCACCAGGCTTTTCCAGCCTGGAGTAAAACCACCCCGCTGCGCCGGGCGCGCATTCTGTTTCAATTCAAGGCGCTGCTGGAACAGCATCGCGATGCTCTGGCGGAGCTTATCGTCAGCGAACATGGCAAGGTGTACTCTGACGCACAGGGTGAAATCACGCGCGGCCTGGAAGTGGTGGAATTTGCCTGCGGCATCCCACATCTGATCAAAGGTGAGTATTCCGCCAATGTGGGTTCAGGCGTAGACAGCTTCTCATTAATGCAACCGCTCGGCGTGGTTGCAGGCATTACGCCATTTAACTTCCCGGCGATGGTGCCGATGTGGATGTTCCCCATCGCGCTGGCCTGCGGCAATACCTTTGTGCTCAAGCCGCCTGCGCCGGTGCCTTCTGCGGCGATACGCCTTGCAGAATTGCTGCAGGAAGCGGGGCTGCCCGATGGCGTATTCAACGTGGTGCATTGCGGCAATGAAGCAGCCAGCCTGATGACGCGCGATCCACGCATCCAGGCGGTCAGCTTCGTTGGCTCCTCCGGCGTGGCGGAACACATCTATAAGACGGCCAGCGCCCACGGGAAACGCGTTCAGGCTTTTGGCGCGGCCAAAAATCACGCTATCGTCATGCCGGATGCCGATCTGGACGCCACGGTCAATGCCATCATGGGCGGCGCCTTTGGCTCAGCGGGTGAGCGCTGTATGGCGCTGCCGATTGTCGTGGCCGTCGGCGACGATACCGCCGATAAGCTGATCGCCAGGCTGAAACCGCTCATCACCGCACTGCGTATCGGCCCCGGCGATTTGCGTGGTGAGCAGGAAAACGAAATGGGCCCCGTGGTATCCCGTGCGCATCAGCAAAAAGTCGTGGGATATATCGACAAAGGGGTAAGTGAAGGCGCGACGCTGGTGATTGATGGTCGGGATTATCAGGTGGATGGTCACCCACAAGGGTTATTTGTCGGCGGCACGCTGTTCGATCACGTCACGCCCGCCATGACCATTTATCAAGAGGAAATTTTTGGCCCGGTGTTAGGGATTGTGCGGGTAGCCGATTATGAAACCGCCATCAGCACCGTCAACGGCCATGAATTTGGCAACGGCAGCGCCATTTTCACCAGCAACGGCCACTGTGCGCGGGAATTCGTGCAGGCCGTCGAAGCTGGTATGGTTGGTGTGAATATCCCGGTGCCGGTACCCATGGCCTTCCATTCCTTTGGCGGCTGGAAGCGCTCCGTCTTCGGCGCGTTAAACGTACATGGCCCGGATGGCGTGCGTTTTTATACCCGAATGAAGACGGCGACCGTCCGCTGGCCCAGCGGCCAACAGACCGTTTCCGAATTCAGTATGCCAACGCTGGGTTAACCAGCAGATACAGAGGAGGAACGTATGGCAACTTTGCTCAGTAAATGCCCTCCCGAAGGTAAAGGGCGTATCCAAAACATTACGCCGCAAAGTGCGGGCTGGGAATACGTCGGCTTTGAGGTTTACCGCCTGAATGCCGGGCAAGAGCTGAACCTGCCCGCAGACGACCGAGAACGCTGCTTAGTCCTGGTTTCCGGCCTGGCAAGCATCGCCACCGCGGCCGGCACCTTTGAACACATCGGCCAACGCATGAGCCCGTTTGAACGCATCCCGGCCTATTCGGTGTATTTACCCCACCATAGCCCGGCCCAGGTTACCGCCGACACGGAGCTGGAGCTGGCGGTATGCAGCGCCCCCGGTGACGGCGGCCTGCCCGTGCGTTTAATTACGCCCGATCAGGTCGGCGTGGAACTGCGGGGGAAAGGCCGTAACCGGCGGCTGGTGCACAATATCTTGCCGGATGATCGGCCGGCCGATAGCCTGCTGGTCGTCGAAGTCTATACCGATGAAGGGGACACCAGCTCCTACCCAAGCCACAAGCACGATACGCCGATTGAAGGGGTGGAAACCTACCTGGAGGAAACCTACTACCACCGTTTTGATCCGCCGCAGGGCTTCTGCCTGCAGCGCGTTTATACCGACGATCGCAGCCTGGATGTCTGTATGGCGGCCTACGATCGCGATGTGGTGCAGGTGCCCAAGGGCTACCACCCGGTGGCGACCATTGCCGGCTATGATAACTACTACCTGAATGTCATGGCCGGGCCAGTGCGCCAATGGAAGTTCAGCTGGGAGAAAGATCACGCCTGGGTGAACTCTGCGGCCTACCCGCGGGCGCCGCAGGGCAAATAAACAACCGCTTCACTATTGCTCCACCTGGCGGCCCATGGCTCATTCATCATGTTCCATGGGCTTTTTTGCGCCGCTAGCCTGGCGACCAGTGTGTGTTCAGCCAGCGGGAAAAGGGGTTGCCAATGTTGCCGCCCGTCAACGGGCGAGCATGTATGGAAAGATCTGTACCGGTGGAATTATCCAGCAGCGAAAACCAACAAATCAGACGGGTAACGGAACCGATAGCGAAACCTGCTTCGCCGTGGCCCAGACACCCGCCTGATTTGTTACTTAACACGTTGCAATCAACAGGTTTCCCCGCTGGTTCAGAACGCATGCTTAACGCGGCTAAATGTTGCTCTTATACTGCTTGGCCATAACAATCTGTTCCATTTTCTCTAGCGAGATACCTTTGGTTTCAGGGATATAGCGGCAAATAAACCAGTAACACAGGCCGCAACATGCGGCAAATACCCACATCGGGAAAGCGCCGTGGAAGGTCGCATACAGGTACGGATGCTCATTAATCATCGGGAAGCCCTGCGACACCACAAAATTGGCCACCCACATACAACCGACGGAAATACTCATGCCCTGCGAGCGCATACGGTTTGGGAAAATCTCCGATACCAGCACCCAGGTGCCGACACCCCACGACAGCGCATAGAACACCATGAAAAATAGCATCCCGAAGAGCGCCAGATAGCCGGTTGCCTTGGTGTATAAAGCAAATGAGGTGATCAACAGGCCAACGATGGCGCCCAGGGTACCAAAACGCATCAGCGACAGGCGCCCCATTTTATCCATGATCATCGCCCCGATGATCGAGCCGACAAGCTGTATAACACCGATCCAAATCGTCTGGAACAGGGCTTCCTGCGCATTGCCCGTCACTTCACGCAGCACCATCGGCGCGTAATACATCATCACGTTAACGCCGGTAACCTGTTGCAGCATGGCGATACAGCAACCGATCATCAGGATGTAGCGCACATTTTTATCCTTAAAGTTCAGCTTTTGTACGCTGTCTTGCTGATCGATGCTGACAGACTCTTTGATTTCCTGCAGCAGGTTCTCCGCGTGTTGCGCATTCGACATGCGGGTAAGGATCGCCAGAGCGTCTTTTTCACGCCCCACCATCACACACCAGCGTGGCGATTCGGGAATGAGAAAGACCAAGATGCAGAACAACACGCAGGGAACAACGCCGGAGGCGAACATATAGCGCCACCCCATATCAATCAGCCACTCCGTGGTGGCCAGACTGGCAATCTTATAGTTCACATAGAAGATCAGTATCTGGCCGAAGACGATGGCGAACTGTTGCATGCTCAATGCGCGCCCACGCATATCGCGCGGCGACACCTCCGACATATACATCGGCGACACGGTTGCCGCCAGCCCAACCGCCAGCCCGCCAATAATGCGGAAGATAACGAATTGCGTGAACGTGGCGGCTATTGAGGTACCAACGGCAGAGAGGGTGAATAGCAGGGCGGAAATAATCAGCGCTTTTTTGCGCCCATAGCGTTTGGTCAGGATACTGGCGGCAAACGCCCCCACCACACACCCCAGGATGACCGAAGAGACAGCCCAGCCGGTTTCGCTGGGTGTAAGACTGAAGTAAGACGTTAAAGAACCGATAGCGCCGGAAATAACCGCCGTATCGTAACCGAACAGGATGCCGCCGAGTGCTGCGATACCACAGATACTCAATATGTACCCTGTCTTATGTTGATGTTTTGTGGATGACATAAGAACTCCAAGTGTTGGTCTTTACTTACTGCGCCCAAAACGAGGGTTAAAACAGGAACATCATGAAAAACAACAGAAAACATCATTTAGCTTTAACCCCCCAAGGTGTTTCATCAGAACAGGCTAAACATAACTTTTATTTCAAATAAGATTAATAATAAAATATTTGTTTTGTTATCAGACTCACAAACTTTAGGGGGTCACAAAGCAATATCTTACTAACCAATTGAATTTATTAAAAATAAAAACAACAAGTTCATAGTTAAACGACCAAGTAGCAGGATTAGGTGGCAAAATTGAGAGAGATTTATTGAATTTTAATGAAAATTAAATTCTATTTAAGTAAAAGTGGGGAAAACGGTCTGGCAAGGAAATGCACCCGAAAAAGACAGCAACCACGCATATCCGCCGGCGATAACTTACACCGCAGCGCAATGGTCAAACATGACAAACAGCGTACCGGTTCGTTCCCTGCCCTCCATCAGTTGGCAAGGCATAAACCAGCACCAAACGCCGAGCTAAGGGAAAGCAGTAGTCAGTGGCCACAGGCTAACACCATCCAGGCTAGCACCCACCAATCGCTACCGTAGGCTGCACTTCACCACCGCCACCTTTCCAGAAACAAAATCACATTTTGGTGGTTTCGTGATCCAGATAAAAAAATATTTATTTCATAATTGATAAAAAAAGATCATAGATTCCATTAAAAAAGTAAATTTATATCACCGCTACCCATCTGGGTTGCCTATACGGAGATTAATGAAAATGTCGAACGACATCAGATATAACTCTATGTACGTCTACATACTGTGCTGTGTAGCCGCACTGGGGGGCCTTATGTTCGGTTATTCAACCGGGGTGATTACCGGGGTGGTGGTACCGATACAGAAATTTTATAGCCTCAATCCAACCGAAACCGGTTGGGCCGTATCCAGCGTGATTGTCGGCTGTATTTTTGGCGCGCTGGCCGGCGGTAAGATCGCCGATCGCTGGGGGCGCAAAACAGCGCTGTTGATCATGGCGGCGATTTTTATCGTCTCTGCGCTTGGCTCCGGGCTGGCGGAAAGTTTCACCGCCTTCTCCGTCTCACGTATTCTTTGCGGTTTCGCTGTCGGCATGGCGGGCACCGCATCGCCCATGTATATGTCAGAGCTCTCCCCAGCAGCTATCCGCGGCAAAGCGTTGGGCATTTACAACATCTCAATCGTGCTTGGTCAGGTAATTGTTTTTATTGTAAATTTCATGATTGGCAAAGCGATGACGGAAACGCTTCTGATAGAGCATGGCTGGCGCACGATGCTGCTCACCCAACTGGTGCCTTCTATCGCGATGCTGGTGATCACGCTGTTTCTGCCGGAATCCCCTGCCTGGTGCGCCAGGAATAACAAAGGCGAGAAAAGATCGCTTCAGGTGTTGGCGCGGGTTTATCCCGGCTACAGCGCCAGCGAAGTTCGCGGTGTATTCGACACCATGCGCAGCCAAAAAACAGAGCCAGGCGAAGCGAAAAACCTCAGCCTGCGGGCATCGCCGGTATTGAAATACATTTTAATCGTCGGCTGCTGCATCGCCGTGCTTCAGCAATTTACCGGCGTTAACGTTATGAACTATTATGCGCCGCTGGTTCTGCAAAGCAGCGGCAGTGGCCCCAACACGGTGATGTTTCAAACGATCTTTATCGCCGTATGTAACGGGGTAGGCAGCGTTATCGGTATGATCCTGTTCGATCGCCACGGCCGCTTGCCAATTATGAAAATAGGCACCATCGGATCAATCATTGGTCTACTGATCGCCTCCTATGGCTTGTATAACCATGACACCGGCTATATCACCATCTTCGGCATGCTGTTCTTTATGCTGCTGTTCGCCGCCAGTTGGAGCGTGGGGTGCTGGGTGCTCATCTCTGAAATATTCCCGGAAAGAATCAAAGGCATTGGTATGGGGCTGGCGGTTAGCCTGATGTGGATCGCCAATTTTCTTATTTCGCAGTTTTTCCCGGTTATCAACGAGAACGCCTTTTTACAGGCCCAGTTCGGCGGGGCCTTCTCGATGTGGATATTCGTGGTCTTTAACCTGGTCTGCTACATCTTCATCGCCCGTTACGTGCCTGAAACCAAAGGCGTATCGTTGGAAGATATTGAACATATCGCCACGCTTAAACTGCAACAGCTGCGCGGCAAGCACGCTACCACCGCTGAATTAAAATAGCGCTGCGTGCCGGGCAACGCGATGATTCTAATGGATCACCGCGCTGCCCTACCGCACGTACGGGTTTGGCACAGCATCAAGCAGATTAATTAGCCAACGTTGGTCAACGCCAGGGAAACCGCCAGCGTTTGCGCCAGGCACATGGAAGCGACCTGGGAGCGGAAGCCATCCACCTGCGCCTCGCGCACCACAAAACACACGTCGCTGAAAGCGGCCAGCGGACTAACCTGGCTATCGGTAATCGCTATCTGGCGCGCGCCGCGCTTCGCCCCCAGCGCCACCAGTTCGATGGCTTCCTGGGCATAAGGCGAATAACTGATGGCGATCACCACATCATTAGGGCTGACCATGCTCAATTGCTCAGAGAACATGCCGCCAAGACCATCGATCAGGAACGCCCGGCGTTCCAGGTGCCGCAGGGCATAGGTCAAATAGCTGGCGACGCTGAATGAACGGCGCAGGCCAATAACATAAATATTTTCCGCCTGCGAAAGCAACGCGACCGCCTGATCGAGCATTTCCGGCTTGATTTGGGCTGGGAGCTGTTGCAGCGCCTGGGTGTTCACCATGGAAAAAACGTTCAGGATCTCTGCCGGTTTTTCCGGCGCGGCGTTCCCTTCCTGTACGGAAGTCTGGCGGAACAGGCGAGCGCGCTCCGTATAGCTGACCGTCTCTTCCATCAGGTGCTGGCGGAAAACCTGCTTCATCTCGTTGAAACCGCTGAAGCCAAAAGCATTGGCAAAGCGAATCAGCGTCGACGGAGGAACGTCGGCATGCTGGGCAATGGATGCCACCGTATCAAAAGCCACGCTGTTGCTGTTGTCTAATATATAGCGCGCGACCTGTTTAAGACGTTTGCTCAGCGTATCGTAACGGCTACGGATATCTTCCTGAAGTAGAGACAGTTGCGTTTGATTATTCGGCATGGCGGTGCTCATGTGGAAATAAAATAAAAATTTCGCGTAACAGCCATTCTAGCAAATATGGGCGAATTTTCATTCGAAATTGGGCGAGTATTGACTGAATTGTGAAACGAGGCGCGGCCCGCGCAAATACGCCGGGCTGAAGTGAATACGGTGCCGGGCAACGGCGAACCCGGCACCGGAGCAGGCGCTTACACCCCGCCCTTTTCTTCCTGTGTTTCTTTGGCTTCGATCTGGCGATACCAGCGCGGATGGTGCTTCTTCGCCCAGCGGCGGCTGACCTTGCCTTCAATCATGCCTTTTATCGAACCTTTCACCCAAAAGGCCATGTACATATGAATCAAAATGGCATGGATCAGCACGATGCCCGCCGTGGCGTGGATCAACAACGCAATGCGGATCCACATAATCGGGAAGAACGGCGCAAAATACGGCCGCCAGATAATCACCCCGGTAACCAGCAGCACAAAAATCAGGCTCATGATGCTCCAGAACATCATCTTCTGCCCGGCATTGTATTTGCCGACGTCCGCCACCTTGTGCTCATTGCCTTTCAACACCTCGACGATGCCTTTGATCCACGGCAGATCTTCCTTTTCCGGGATGTTATGTTTTACAAAGCGGAAAAACATAAACACCAGCGCCAGGAAAATCACCACGCCGAAAAACGGGTGCAGAATGCGCCCCATCTGCGGCGTGCCGAAGGTTTCCGTTAGCCACTGCAACGTGGGGAAGAACAACGCAATCCCCGAGAGCGCCACCAGGAAGAAGCAGATCACCACCGTCCAATGACAGGCGCGATCGATGAACCGGGTGCGAACAATCATCTTGCTTTTACTCATGACCATTCTCCTCATCGTCATCCTCGGTCTCATTGTTTGGCCCAATGCCGATGTAGTGGAAAATCAGGCTGGCGAAGGTGGCGATAAAGCCTGCGGCCGCCAGGGGTTTCAACACGCCTTTCCACAGGTTGACCGGCATAGCGATCTGCGGCTCTTTGGGCAGGTTGTGATAAAGCTCCGGCCGATCGGCATGGTGCAACACGTACATCACATGGGTGCCGCCCACGCCCTGCGGGTTGTAAACGCCGGCCTTCGCATAGCCGCGCTTTTGCAGATGCGCAACCCGTTGCGCCCCCAGATCCAGCATGTCTTGTTTGCTGCCGAAGTGGATGGCGCCGGTTGGGCAGGTCTTCACGCACGCCGGCTCCTGCCCCACGGTAACGCGGTCGACGCACAGGGTGCATTTATATACCCGGTGATCGTCCGGGTTCAGGCGCGGGATGTTGAACGGGCAACCGGCGATACAGTAGCCACAGCCGATGCAGTGCTCAGACTGAAAATCCACAATGCCGTTGGCATACTGGATAATCGCCCCGGCCGAAGGGCAAGCCTTCAGGCAGCCCGGCTCGGCGCAGTGCATACAGCCGTCTTTGCGGATCAGCCACTCCAGCTTGCCGTTCTGTTCGGTTTCGCTAAAGCGCATCAGCGTCCAGGATTTGGCGCTCAGATCGGCCGGGTTATCGTAAACGCCGGTGCAGTGCCCCACCTCGTCACGAATATCGTTCCATTCCGAACAGGCCACCTGGCAAGCCTTGCAGCCAATGCAGATGGAAACGTCAATTAGCTTGGCGACTTCTTCCTTATGGGAACGGGCCTGCGGCGGCGGCGTCATCGCATTGGTGGCCGAACGTTTGATAATGTCTTGGGATTGCATGGACATAAATTCGGCTCCTTACACCTTTTCCACGTTCACTAAGAAAGCCTTATACTCCGGCGTTTGCGAGTTGGCATCGCCCACCGACGGTGTCAGAGTATTCGCCAGGAACCCCTTGCGGGTTTCACCTTCAAAGCCCCAGTGGCAAGGAATGCCGATCGTTTCCACCTCACTGCCGTTAATCAGCAGCGGCCGAATACGCTTGGTCACCACCGCTTTCGCCTTGATAAAACCGCGTTTGGACGAGATGCGAACTTCGTCGCCCTGAGCAATACCTTTGCGGCTAGCCAGCGCTTCGCCAATCTCGATAAACTGCTCCGGCTGAACAATGGCGTTTAGCCGCGCATGTTTGGTCCAATGGCGGAACAGTTCGGTGATCGAATACGTCGTGGCGACATAGGGGAACTCCTCCGCACGCCCCATATTTTGCAAATCGTCAGCAAAAATACGCGCGGCCGGGTTGGAAACCACAGCCGGGTGCAGCGGATTGGTGCCGATCGGCGTTTCAACCGGTTCATAGTGTTCCGGGAACGGGCCGTCGTTCATTTTATCCAGCGCGAACAAACGGCCGACGCCTTCCTGGTTCATAATAAACGGCCCGACGCCGCTGCCTGGCGCGGCCTGGCTGTAATCTGCCACGTCAAACCCCACCCATTTGGCGCCGTCCCAGCGGATGATTTCGCGTTTGGCATCCCAGGGTTTGCCCTGCGGATCCACCGATGCACGGTTATACAAAATGCGGCGGTTGGCCGGCCATGACCAGGCCCAGCCTGGCGTGCAGCCCAGCCCGGAAGGATCGCTATTGTCGCGGCTATCCATCTGGTTGCCTTGCTCCGTCCAGCTCCCTGCATAAATCCAGCAGAAACTGCTGGTTGAGCCGTCCGCTTTCAACTGGGAAAACGCGCTAATCTGCTGCCCTTTTTTCACCACCACATTGCCGGCGGCATCGGTAATATCCGCCAGGGCTTTGCCGTTGGCTTCGCGGGCGATCTCTTCTGGGGTGGGATCGGCCGGATCATGATAATCCCAGGCCATATTCAGCACCGGCTCTGGGTTGGCGCCGCCTTCCCGGCGGTACATGTCGCGCAGCCGGGTAAACAGGCGGCCGATAATCTTGCCGTCGTGCAACGCCTCGCCCGGCGGCTCCGCCGCAGCCCAGTGCCACTGCAGCCAACGGCCGGAGTTGGCGATCGAGCCGTCTTCTTCGGCAAAGCAGGAGGACGGCAAGCGGAACACTTCGGTCTGGATATCCGCCGGATTAATGTCATTCATCTCGCCGTGGTTCTGCCAGAAATTGGAGGATTCCGTCACCAGCGGATCGATCACCACCATGTATTTCAGCTTCGCCAGCGCCCGCGCCGATTTATTCTTATCCGGGAACGCCGCCAACGGGTTAAAGCCCTGAACGATATAGCCGTTCATTTTGCCCTGAGCCATCAATTCCGCCTGCGTCAATACGTCATACAGGCGATCCCACTTCGGCAGCCAGTCATAGCCCCACTGGTTTTGCGCACTGGCCTTATCGCCCCAAAAGCTTTTCATCATACTGACGAAAAAGTTGGGCGTGTTGTGCCAAAAGTTGACTTCGTTCTGCCCCAGGCTGGCCGGCGTGATTTGCGTGATATAGCTCTGGTAATCGGCCTGCTTTTCAGAAGGCAACGGCATATAGCCGGGAAGGTTGGTGGAGAGCAGGCCCAGATCGGTATAGCCCTGAATGTTCGAGTGGCCGCGCAGCGCATTGACCCCGCCGCCAGGCATGCCGATATTGCCCAACAACAGCTGCACCATCGCCGCACAGCGGATGATCTGCGCGCCGCCGGAATGGTGCGTCCACCCCAGAGCGTACAGAATGGTTGCGGTGCGGTCGGGGGCGCAGGTTTCGGCCAATAACGCGCAGATTTTCAGAAAGTCGTCTTGCGGTGTGCCGCAAACACGGTTGACCAGCTCGGGCGTGTAACGGCTGACATGCTGTTTCAACAGGTTCCACACGCAGCGCGGATCGGTCAGCGTGCTATCACGCCGCGCATAGCCTTGTGCATCAAGCTGATAGAACCAAGTGTGTTTGTCATATTGCCGTTTTTCTGCATCGTAACCGCTGAACAGCCCATCGTGGAAGGTATAATCCTCCCGCACTAGGAAGCTGGCATTGGTGTAATTCTTCACGTACTCCGATTGAATTTTATTATTTTCAATCAGATAGTGAATCACGCCCAGCAGGAAAGCGGCGTCGGATCCGGCGCGGATCGGCGAATAGAGATCCGCCACGGCGGCGCTGCGGTTAAAGCGCGGATCCACCACCACCACGGTGGCGTCATTTTGCGTTTTCGCTTCTATCACCCATTTAAATCCCACCGGGTGCGCTTCCGCCGCATTGCCGCCCATGATCAACACCAGGTTGGCATTTTTAATATCGACCCAGTTGTTGGTCATCGCACCGCGGCCAAAGGTGGGCGCCAGGGCTGAAACCGTCGGGCCATGGCACAAACGGGCCTGGCAATCGATCGCCACCATGCCGAGCGCGCGGGTGAATTTTTGATCCAGCAGCCCGGTTTCATTACTGGCGGCCGAAGAGCACAACATGCCGGTGGTCGTCCAGCGGTTGACGGTAACGTTCTGCGCATTCTTTTCAACAAAGTTGGCGTCGCGATCGTCTTTCATCAGGCGGGCGATGCGTTCAATCGCCTCCTCCCAACTGATGCGTTGCCAGCGATCGGTGCCGGGCGCGCGGTACTGCGGATAGCGCAGCCGGTTTTCACTGTGAATATAATCCAGCACCCCAGCCCCTTTCGGGCACAGTGAGCCGCGGCTCACGGGGTGATCCGGATCGCCCTCCACGTGGAAGATACTCTCGCGCACGTTCTTGGCCCCATCCCCCATGCTATAGAGGATCACCCCGCAGCCCACTGAACAATAGGTGCAGTTGTTTCGGGTTTCTTTTGAACGCAAGAGTTTATATTGGCGTGTTTCGGCTAACGCGATTGAGGGGGTGAATCCAAGGGCGGCGACGGTTGTACCCGCCATCCCGCCGGCACAAATCCTAAAAAACTGCCTTCTGCTTACCCGCATCGGGCTCCTCCATGCTTACATTCAAATGAAGCTCATACAATGTGGACACGTATTACCCACGTAAATTAAATGGCTAAAAGACCTTTTATTTTGTATGACAATGGTAGCACGAAGCGGGTTTTGATTTGGCGCAAATAATTACGCTATTCAAGCAAAAGGTGACTTACCGCACATCTTCATCACGTTCATCACGCTGGCGAGCGGCAGGCTGGAATAGGATTAGCCAGCCCCCGAGGGGCTGGCGTGTTTTATACATTGCAGGAAGGATAACGCAATAACCCAGTTTAATTCACCCCGCGGGCGGCGCGGCTGACTGCCTCACCCAGTTGCCATACCGCCATGGCGTAGTGGGTGCTGTGGTTATAGCGGGTAATCACATAGAAGTTCGGCAAGCCAAACCAATATTGATAGCTGCTGCCCATATCAAGGCGCAGCAGGCTCACTTCTTGCTCCCCGGCCAGCGGGCTCTGTGGGGTTAAACTGGCCTCGCGCAGGGCGGCCACGTTATAGCGTGTCTTAAAGCCGTTTGCCAACCCGGGCGCCTGACCATTGGCGGCCACCGCCACGCCGGCGCCTGGCTGCCAGCCGTGCGCCTTGAAGTAGTTGGCCACGCTGCCGATAGCATCCACCGGATCCCACAGGTTGATATGACCATCGCCGTTAAAATCAACCGCGTAGTTTTTGAATGACGAAGGCATAAATTGTCCATAGCCCATGGCGCCGGCATACGAGCCACGCAGATCCAACGGATCGTCCTGCTCTGTACGGGCCATTAACAAGAATGTTTCCAGTTCACTGCTGAAAAACTCGGCGCGGCGCGGGTAAGCAAAGGCCAGAGTCGCCAGGGCATCGATGATGCGCGTTTTCCCCATCACGCGCCCCCAGCGGGTTTCCACCCCAATAATGCCGACGATAATTTCCGGCGGCACCCCATATATTTGCTGGGCACGTTGCAGGGCGTCCTGATACTGGTTCCAGAACACTACGCCGTTTTGAACATTATCCGGCGTAATAAATTTGCCGCGGTAGCGGAGCCACGCGCCGTTCGGGCCGGATGGCGGCAGCGCCGTCGGCGCCTGCTGATCCATCAGGCGCAATACCCAATCCAGTTGCTTGGCCTGCGCCAGCACGTCGTGCAGTTGCTGGCGCTCAAAACCATGTTCCCGCACCATTTTATCGATAAAGCGTTCCGTCGCCGGATTAGCGGCGAAATCCCCGCTCAGCGGGCTAACGCTATGCTCTGGCGTCAGCAGAAAGCCCCCGTTTTTAGCCGCCGCCGTTTGCGGGGAGGCGATAGTCGGTTTCGGATTGCTGCTGCAGGCAGCCAGCAAGGTGATCAAAGGTAAAAGAGCAGCCAAGTGACGCATCGGATATCCATCGTAGCCATGCCAGTGAGAGTAAGCGTTATGTTAATGCATTGTTCGGTGTGAACAAACTGGATTCTGCCGCCGGCGATAGGGCCAAACCTCAACTTTAGATAAATGAGCATTGTTGCCACGTTGACGCCCGCCCCGCTGGCTATAAAATACCGGCTGGCGCAGGCTGCGCCACCTGTCATCACAGTGCTCATAACAATGGACGGTTATTTTGGAAGATCTCAGACACATCGCCAAAGCGGCGTACCACGGCCGTATTCCCCGCAGGCGCTTTGCAATCTCGCTGATGGTGTTCATTATCGGCTTCGCACTGCTGTCGTTCTTGTCGCCTTATCTGGACAAAAATGCTTTTCGCGCACCGATGCAAAGCGATATCGCCGCGTTTTTCTCGGTATTGTTATATCTGCTGTGCATCCTGGCGTGGTCGTTGTTTTGTTACGGCCTGGTGATCTGGTTCATCGCCAAAATCGCTTGGCGTTTTAATCACATTGGCCTTCCCGGTTGGCCGATTGCCCTGGTGTGCTATGGCTGCGCAGTGCTTAAGAATTACTCCCCCGGCCCGCTGGCACACTGGCTGCCGCTCATTAGCCTGATAGCGATAATGTGCGCGCTGCTTCTGCCGCCGAATCTGTTGCGCCGCAAGCCGCCCCATCACGACTAGCACACAGTCCATCGGGCAGAAACGGTTAAGAAACCATCAATAAATGTGATCAAATACACAGTATTGAAATCATTCCGGCATTGAGAGTACATTAGCGCCGATCCTGCCGTGGCTCACGTTAACCTCAAGGACAAGGAAACACGGCAACAGGGTGATTTGCAGCCGCAGGCATTGTTGTTCCTGATTTGAACAACCACCGGCAGGCCGCGAAAACCCATAAAATCTCAGCACAACAATCGGGATCGTTGCTGGCGAGGAACTCCAAACGGGAGTTATTCCGTGAAATATTTTTTGATGGGCGTGTCGTTTATGCTGGTTGCATGGGTTGGCACCTTCATGTTTATGGTCTCCTGAGCCGCTAATCACCAGGCAAGGGGCATTCAGCCCCTTTCAAATGCAAGAAACCCCAAGGTTAGCCCCCTGGGGTTTTTTATTGCCGGCCGCTGGCGGCCAATTATTTCTCGGCGGCGGCCATGCTGTGTTTCGCCCCTGGCTTGAGCAGCCCGTCTGCGCGGAACATCGCTTTAATCCCGCGCACCGCCTGGCGAATGCGATCCTGGTTTTCGATCAGCGCAAAGCGCACGTGATCGTCGCCGTAATCGCCAAAGCCGATGCCCGGCGACACGCAGACTTTCGCCTCCGCCAGCAGGCGTTTGGCGAACTCCAGCGAGCCCATGTGCGCGTAAGGTTCCGGGATTTTCGCCCACACGTACATCGAGGCTTTCGGGTTTTCCACCATCCAACCGGCTTCATGCAACCCTTTCACCAACACGTTGCGCCGCTGGCGATACTGCTCGGCAATATCCAGCACGCACTGCTGGTCCCCTTCCAGGGCGGCGATGGCCGCCACCTGCAGCGGGGTGAACGTGCCGTAGTCGTGGTAACTTTTAATGCGCGTCAACGCGCTGACCAATTCCTGATTGCCCACCATAAAGCCGATGCGCCAACCCGCCATATTGTAGCTTTTCGACAGCGTGAAGAACTCCACCGCGATGTCTTTGGCGCCGGGCACCTGCATGATCGACGGGGCTTTCCAGCCATCGTAAACGATATCGGCATAGGCCAGATCGTGGATCACCAGCACGTTATATTGCTTCGCCAACGCCACCACGCGCTCAAAGAAATCAAGCTCGACGCACTGCGCCGTTGGGTTGGACGGGAAGCCGAGGATCATCATTTTCGGCCGCGGGATCGTCTCGCGGATGGCGCGCTCCAGCTCACCAAAGAAATCACCGCCTTCCACCAGCGGCACCGAGCGCACCTGGGCGCCGGCGATCACAGCGCCGTATATATGGATCGGGTAGCTCGGGTTTGGCACCAGCACGGTATCGCCATGATCGAGCGTGGCCAGCATCAGGTGCGCCAGCCCTTCTTTTGAGCCGATGGTGACAATGGCTTCGCTTTCCGGATCGATCTCAACCTGATAGCGATCCTGATACCAACGCGAAATCGCGCGGCGCAGACGCGGGATGCCGCGTGAAGTCGAGTAGCCGTGGGTGTCGTCACGCTGGGCCACAGTGCAGAGTTTTTCCACAATATGCGGCGGCGTTGGGCCGTCGGGGTTACCCATGCTGAAGTCGATGATGTCTTCACCACGCCGGCGCGCAGCCATCTTCAGTTCGGCGGTGATGTTGAATACGTAAGGGGGGAGACGTTCGATGCGCGTAAAACGACGCGGACTGTGATTATCAGCCATAGGTTCCTCGGGGGATACGTTAGCGCCCGGACCGTCCGAGCGACGCTGGCCACCGTTTTCGTGGCCGGAAATTGAACATAACCCAGCGCGGCTGGGCTGTCGAGCCCCAGAAACATAATTTTACCTTGTCACGATGTCCACGCCGGCACGCCTCAAGGCTGGTCATCGGCAGCCATACCCAACGCAACGTTTATATGAGCGCACTGGCAGAAACTAAAAGAGGAAGTTCCGTATGAATAGCATTTATTTATTACCTCAATAATCGCAAAGACTGACTAACACCCGTAAAACAACAACATAACCGGACTTTGTGAGTAATTACCTGTTATTAGCGTGGCAGGAAACATTACGTCATGCCTGCGGGATGGCGTTTCCGCAGGTAAGCGGTGCGATACGGTGATGGAAAAGCGCAGCCAATCGGGCAAAAACTACATCCCCTTTTCTTAACTAAGGCTTCCTCTATTTGCGATAGGCCGCCGACGATATGGTATTTTTGCACAGTGAAGTGTTCCCGCGCGGGAAAACGAACGCCGTTGGGCAAAATACGGCCGGCCTGCAATAACCCGCACCGTGCGGCGGTTTGCCCGCCGCACGCTCTCATATATACTCGCTTTCTCTTTTTGCTACAGCGAGAGCGCCCTGTGCACCCGTTTTTTGAAATGCTGCTTGCGGTGTTTGATCGCGCCGCCCTGATGTTGATTTGCCTGTTCTTCCTCACCCGCACCCGGCTGTTCCGCCAGCTATTGCAGAAAGAAGAACACACGCCGTTGGAACTGGCGGCGGTCACGGCCATCTTTTCGTTGTTCGCCCTGTTCAGTACCTATTCCGGCATCAACGTTGAAGGCTCGCTGGTTAACGTGCGGGTGATCGCCATCATGGCCGGCGGCATTCTGTTCGGCCCGTGGGTTGGCATCATCACCGGGGTGATCGCCGGGCTGCATCGCTATTTAATTGATATTGGCGGCATTACGTCTGTGCCCTGCCTGATCACCAGCATTATCGCGGGCATCAGCGCCGGCTATATCAACCTGAAGGTGAAAAAAGAGCAGCGCTGGCGCGCCGGGATCGTCGGCGGCATGCTGTGCGAAAGCCTGACTATGCTGCTGATTGTGCTGTGGGCAACCCCCACATCGCTCGGGCTGGATATCGTTTCCAAGATTGCGCTGCCGATGATCCTGGGCACGGTGTGTATCGGCCTGATCGTGCTGCTGGTGCAAAGCGTGGAAGATGAAAAAGAAGTGATCGCCGCCCGCCAGGCCAAGCTGGCGCTGGATATCGCACGCAAAACCCTGCCCTATTTCCGCAACGTTAACAGCGAAGCGCTGGCCACCATCTGTGAAATTATCCGCCATGACATCAAGGCCGACGCGGTGGCGATGACCGATACGCACCAGGTGCTGGCCTACGTTGGGGTTGGTCAGGAGGCCTACCCCATCGGGCGCGAAGGGCTTAGCCGCGTAACACGCGAAAGCATCCGGCACGGCAAAATCATCATCAAAAACAACCTGGAAAACCCGGCCACGCCGCAGATCCACTCGCAGTTGGTGATCCCGCTGTGGGAAAAAGGCAACGTGTCCGGTGCGCTGAAAATTTACTACTGCCACGCGCACCAGATCACCAATACGCTGAAGGTCATGGCCGTCGGCCTGTCGCAAATCATCTCCACCCAGATGGAAGTTTCGCGCATTGAACACCTGCGCCAAATGGCGGATAAAGCGGAAATGCGCGCGCTACAAAGCAAAATCAACCCCCACTTCCTGTTCAACGCGCTGAACGCCATTTCCTCGTCAATTCGTCTGAACCCGGATACCGCGCGCCAGCTGATTATCAACCTGTCGCGCTACCTGCGGTACAATCTTGAATTAAACGACGAATTTATTGATATCCGCAAAGAGCTGCACCAAATCCAGGACTACATCGCAATTGAACAGGCGCGCTTCGGCAGCAAGCTGACGGTGATTTACGACATTGATGATGATATTTCGGTGCGCATCCCCAGCCTGCTGATCCAGCCGCTGGTAGAGAACGCCATCGTTCACGGCATCCAGCCCTGCAAGGGGAAAGGGGTGGTGGTGATCGCGGTGAAAGATCAGGGGGAATGCATCCGGATTTCGGTAAAAGATACCGGCAATGGTATTGAGCAGCAGGTGATCGACCGCGTTGCGCGCAACGAAGTGCCAGGCCACAACATCGGCCTGCTGAACGTGCACCACCGGGTTTCACTACTGTA
Organism: Gibbsiella greigii; assembly: GCF_039540155.1. NCBI lineage: Bacteria > Pseudomonadati > Pseudomonadota > Gammaproteobacteria > Enterobacterales > Yersiniaceae > Gibbsiella > Gibbsiella greigii. The sequence continues at coordinate 191,535 of NZ_BAABEM010000005.1, read as the reverse complement.
CGGCAAGGGGCTGTGTATCCGCCGCCTGGAACCGGGCACCGAAATTGTGTTTTATGTCACCAGAAACGGCAGCAAACTGCAGGCAGAAACCGCGGGGGAACAACCATGAAAGCCATTATTGTCGAAGATGAATTCCTTGCGCAGGAAGAGTTGAGCTACCTGATAAAAAAGCACAGCAATATCACCATTGAAGCCACCTTTGAAGATGGGCTGGACGTGCTGAAATACCTGCAAAACCACCAGGTGGACGCCATTTTCCTGGATATCAATATTCCCTCGCTGGACGGAGTGCTGCTGGCGCAGAACATCAGTAAATTCGCCCACCGCCCGGCGATTATTTTTATTACCGCCTACAAGGAACATGCGGTTGAAGCCTTCGAGATCGAAGCTTTTGACTACATCCTCAAACCGTACCATGAGGCACGCATCGTCACCATGCTGCAAAAACTTGAGGCGCTGCACAGCCGGCAGGCCGCCAGCGCGGCGGAACAAGCCCTTCCGGCCAGCCGTGGCGGTCACAGCATCAACCTGGTGAAAGATGAACGCATCATCGTGACGGATATCAACGATATCTACTATGCCGCCGCTGATGAAAAGGTCACGCGGGTATATACCCGGCGTGAAGAATTCGTCATGCCAATGAACATCACCGAATTTTACAGCAGGCTGCCGGAAGAACATTTTTACCGCTGCCACCGCTCCTACTGCGTCAACTTATCGAAAATCCGCGAGATCGTTCCGTGGTTCAACAACACCTATATTCTGCGGCTGAGCGACCTGGAGTTTGAGGTGCCGGTCAGCCGCAGCAAAGTGAAAGAGTTCCGCAAATTAATGCGCATCTAATTCGTTACTACCGCGGCGGACCACGGCGATCGTCGCGATCATGGTGATGATCGTGGTCGTGATAATCCCGGTGCGGCGGGCGATCACGCCATCCACGTGGCGGCGGTGGCGGCGGCACGTAATAGACACGTGGCGGCGGCGCATAATAATAGCCGTCACGCGGCGGATAATGCCGGTGCCACCAACCGGGCTCGCGCCAGCGCCCCCCGTCCCAGTAATAACCACGGTCATCGCGATCGCCGATATGCAACGATACGCCTGGCACACTCACACCGATGGAGATATCCGCATGGCTGATCATTGGCCATGGCAACAGCACGGCCAGTAATAGCAATACTTTCTTCATTCTTTCTACTCCTGCATTGCGGACATGGTCCGGTTGCAGACAACATAGAGCGGCCCCCTGCGCCGCTCTATAGGAACAATACCAATTTACGTCTTAGCGCCCCAATCTTCACATTTTTCATACAATTCACCGCCGCCGGCACCCAATAAATTGTTGATATGTTTGATGTAGATCACATGTCAACGGCGGTATTTCGCGCCCTTTTCGGCCCAAAATCGGCACTTCATGCAGCCTCTGATGCATTTCATTCCTCTGCGGCGGCAGCTCATTCCCGAACCGGCATTCCATACCGACGCCCCCTTTATAATAAGCCCATACCGCGGGGCTTTCGCAGGCTACCCGCCCCGAACCACCCGCCGCTATTCCGGCGCGTTATTACAGAGGAAGGAGACCGGCCGATGAGCATCAAACCGGTAAATCGTAGCTTAATCGTTTTTGGCACCATCATTTGCCAGATGGGCCTGGGCACTATCTACACCTGGAGCCTGTTCAACCAACCGCTGGTGGATAAGTTCCACTGGGGGCTGGGCGATGTGGCCACCACGTTCTCCATCACCAGCTTCTTCCTGGCGTTCTCCACGCTGTTTGCCGGCAAGCTGCAAGAACGTTTCGGCATCCGCAACCTGACCCTGGCGGCCGGGGTGCTGGTTGGCCTGGGGTTGATCGCCAGCGCCTACGTCAGCTCACTGACCATGATTTACCTGCTAGCCGGGGTGATCGTCGGCCTGGCGGTGGGGATCGCCTATATTTCTACGCTATCGAACCTGATCAAATGGTTCCCAGCCAACAAAGGGCTGATTTCAGGCATTTCGGTCGGCGCGTTCGGCTGTGGCAGCCTGCTGTTTAAATACGTGAACTCCGCGCTGATCGCCGGCGCCGGCGTGTCTGCGGCATTCTTCTACTGGGGCGCGATCATTATGGCGCTGATCGTTTTCGGCTCGCTGTGGTTGAAAGAGCCGGCCAGCACCCAGAGTGCAGCGGGCCAATCCAGCGCACCGCACAGTGATTACAGCGTGCGCCAAATGTTGGCGACCAAAGAAGCCTATCTGCTGTTCGCTATTTTCTTTAGCGCCTGCATGAGCGGCCTGTACCTGATCGGCATTGTCAAAGACATGGGTGTGCAACTGACCGGCATGGATTTGGCCACCGCGGCCAACACCGTTTCCGCCGTGGCCATCTGCAACACCGCCGGCCGCATCATCCTGGGCACACTGTCGGATAAAGTCGGCCGCATGCGGGTGATCAGCTTCACTATGCTGGTTACCATTCTGGCGGTGGTTGCCCTGAGCGTCTTCCACCTCAGCCATACCGCTTTCTTCCTGTGCGTGGGCGCCGTGGCCTTCTGCTTCGGCGGCAACATTACCGTTTTCCCGGCCATTATCGGTGACTTCTTCGGGATGAAAAACCACAGTAAGAACTACGGCATCATTTATCAGGGGTTTGGGCTGGGCGCCATGGCGGGTTCTTTCATCGCCAAATACTTCGGCGGCTTCCACGCCACTTTTATTGTGATTACGGCGCTGTCCATCGCCTCGTTGCTGATTACGCTGTTCATTAAGGCGCCGCACGGCAGCAGCGACAAAACGCAAAGCGGCGAACGCCCGCAGTTGGCGCAGGCTAACGCCTGATTCGAACCCGCCAAAAAAAAGGATGCGGCCAAACGGCGGCATCCTTTTTCTTTTGGGTAACGGCCAGCGGTTACAAATGCATCCCCAGCGTCTGGCGCAGATGGGCGCCGGCGCCCAGCAGCCCCGGCTGCGCATGGGTAATCATGAACACTGGAATCGGGTGGACATAATCCTTAAAGCGCCCTTTATCCTCAAATGCGGCGCGAAAGCCCGAAGCCTTAAAAAACGCCATAAAGCGCGGCACGATGCCACCGGCAATATAAACGCCGCCGAACGTCCCGAGATTCAGCGCCAGGTTGCCGCCAAAACGCCCCATGATCACGCAAAACAGCGACAGCGCGCGGCGGCAATCGGTGCAGCTGTCTGCCAGCGCACGCTCGGTGACGTCTTTCGGCGCCAGTTTTTCCGGCAGGCGGTTGTCCGCTTTAACGATCGCCCGGTAGAGGTTCACCAGCCCCGGCCCCGAGAGCACTCGCTCGGCCGAAACGTGGCCGATTTCGGCGCGCAGCACCTCAAGGATCAAATCCTCCTCTTCGCTGTTCGGCGCAAAATCCACGTGGCCGCCCTCGCCCGGCAGGCTAACCCAGCGCCGGTTGACGTGCACCAGGTGGGACACGCCAAGCCCGGTGCCGGCGCCATAGACCGCAATAGGCTTGCCCTTTTGCGGCTGGCCGCCGCCGAACTGGATCACGTCGTCATCGCCCAGCATCGGAATCGCCATCGACACCGCGGTAAAATCATTGATGACTTCCAAATGATTCAGCCCCAGATTGGCCTTCATTTCCTTGATCGAAAATGCCCAGGTATGGTTGGTCATGGCCACCCAATCTTCGGTGACCGGGCAGGCAATGGCGATGCAGGCATCCTGCACCGCCACGTCATGTTCTTTCAGGTATTGGCGAATAACCGCTTCCAGGCTATCAAACTCCAGGCCGGAATAGGTTTTCGCCTGGGTAATGGCACCCGTCGCCACGGTGCATAACGCCAGCCGAGCGTTGGTACCGCCGACATCCCCAACGAGGGCATAGGTCATCAGTGTGTTCTCCGCAAAGTAAATAAAGCCCCTAACTCCCCACACTGTAAAATCCCGCCGCGAAAACAACAATCACCATCCGCAGACCAACCATCCAATAGCGATCCAGATCACAAAAACGGTTCAGCAAATCGCTACCCGCTGCGGATTGAAACAAATTGCGGCAAAAAAACGCCGTGGGTTTGGTTGTTAACCGTGAGACAACATTGGCACAATCGGCAGGTATTATCACTTTGCGCCGCCGGCGAATGCCGGGTGCGCACGCCGGTATTTCAACACTCCGTTGTCCGCTTAACAAGGAGCCTGCATGCTGCATCCCCGCGCCTATGCCATGTTGGCGTTCGCCCTGCCCGCCGTCGTCATCGGCGCCGCCTCCAGTCTGGTTTTGATGATGTTGCTGGCCGCCACCGGCGCGCTGCAATCTCTGTTATGGCAGCATCTCCCTGCGTTGCTGCACATTGCGCCCGGCAGCGCCGGCTGGCCGCTGATTATCCTGCCGGCAACCGGTATGGCGGTTGGGCTGGTTATTCGTTATCTGCCGGGACACGCCGGGCCGGATCCGGCGGCTGAATCGTTGATCGGCCCGCCGCTGCCGCTTGGCGCGTTGCCCGGCCTGGTGCTGGCGATGGTGCTCGGCCTGGCCGGTGGCGTCAGCTTGGGGCCGGAAAACCCTATCACCGCCATTAACATCGCGCTGGCGGCCGCGCTCGGCAGCCGCCTGTTGCCCAATGTACCGAAGATGGACTGGATCATCCTCGCCGCCGCCGGCACCCTCGGCGCCCTGTTCGGCACGCCGGTGGCGGTAGCGCTGATTTTTGCGCAAACGCTGGGCAACGCCAGCGAAGCGCCGCTGTGGGAACGGTTGTTCGCCCCGCTGATGGCCGCCGCGGCCGGCGCCTTCACCGCGCAAGCCTTTGCCGCCCCACAGTTCGCCTTAACGCTCGCGCCCTACGATACGCCCCGGCTGGGCGATGTTTTCAGCGGTGCTATCGTCACGCTGATCGCCGTCGCGCTTGGTATGATCGCCGTCTGGTGTTTTCCGCGCGTGCACCGCGTATTCAACACGCTGCGCAACCCGGTGCTGAGGCTGGGTTTAGCCGGCCTGGCGCTGGGGGGATTGAGTCTGGTGGGTGGCGATCTTACGCTTTTTAGCGGGATGAATGAGATACAGCGGTTGGCCGGTGACGATAGCCTGTCGGTTCACACGCTGCTGGCGATCACCGTGGCGAAACTGGCGGCGTTAGTGATCGCCGCCGCCTGCGGCTTTCGCGGCGGGCGGATTTTCCCGGCGCTGTTCATCGGTGTGGCGCTAGGGTTGATGCTGCATGCGCACGTGCCGGCCGTGCCGGCGGCGATCACCATTTCCTGCGCCGTGATGGGGTTGGCGCTGGTAGTCACACGTGAGGGGTGGCTAAGCCTGTTTGTCGCGCTCGCCGTGGTGCCGGATCTGCACCTGTTGCCGGTATTATGCCTGGTGATGCTGCCCGCCTGGCTGGTGCTGGCGGGCAAGCCGCTGATGCTGATTAACACGCGCCGCCCGCCCCACGACGACTAGGCCAGCGCGTACTCCGCGGCGGCGTGCGCATGGATGGCGGTGGTGTCGAACACCGGCACCGCCGCATCCTGCGCCCCGACCAACAGGCCGATTTCCGTGCAGCCAAAGATAATCCCCTGCGCGCCCTGCTGTTCCAGGCGGTGGATAATCTGGCGGTATTCTTCGCGCGAAGCGTCGCGGATCTCCCCGCGGCACAGCTCATCATAAATAATGCGGTGCACAATCTCGCGGTCGGCCGCCGCCGGCGTCACCACCTCAATGCCATGTTGGTCCCGCAGGCGCCCGCGATAAAAATCCTGCTCCATGGTAAAGCGTGTGCCCAATAGCCCGACGCGGCGGATCCCTTGCTGGCGCACCTGTTGCGCAGTGGCATCGGCGATGTGGATCAACGGCAGGCCGCTGGCCTGTTCGATCACGTCCGCCACGTTGTGCATGGTGTTGGTACAGATCACGATGGCCTCGGCGCCGGCGGCACGCAATGATGCGGCCGCAGCGGCCAACAGTTGGCCGGCGCCGGCCCAGTCGCCCTGGTGCTGCAGCCGCTCAATTTCCTGAAAATCGACGCTATAGAGCACGAGTTTGGCCGAATGCAAGCCGCCTAGCCGCGCCTTCACCTGTTCGTTGATCATGCGGTAATACGGGATGGTAGACTCCCAACTCATGCCGCCCAGCAGGCCCAATACTTTCATTACTCTCCCCTCGGCTCCATCGAATATACCGCCGATCTTACCTGAGGCATGCCAGGCTGACGATGCCTTATTTCGTGCCCGAGTTGATCGGTGCGCGCGCTTCGAACCAGCGCTGGCGCACGGTGTCATACAGCCAGTTGTAGAACATGGTGTACGGCAGGAAGAACAGGAAAAAGCCGATCTCCAGTATAAACGCCCGCAGCAGGGGAATATCCAGCATCCAGGCCGCGATGGGCACACCGATCAATACAAAGCCCCCTTCAAAGCCAAACGCATGCAACACCCGCACTTTCAGCGTACGCGCCACCCGGTTTACCGGCCACAGGCGATCGAACGCGGTGTTGTAGACCATGTTCCACACCATCGCGAGCGTCGACAGCATCACCGCCAACGCCCCAACCTGCAGCATCGGGCGGTTGAGCAGCCACGCGCCCAGCGGGGCGAAGATCAACAAGGCAATGGCCTCGAAGCCGACGGCATGAATAATACGCTCAATGAAAGACTTGTTTTGCAGTTGCATACATCACCTGTTTTCTGACTATTCCCTTCATACTTCAAGTTGCAGGTGTGTTGGCTTTCCTCGCTCACCCCAGTCACTTACTCCAGTAAGCTCCTGGGGATTCGCTGCGTTGCCGCCTTCCTGCAACTCGAATTATTTTGGGTATATTAGAGTTTAAAGTCAGGTGATTATCATCGCTTTTTCGGGTAGGTTAAAAATAGGTTCCATCGATATAGTAGATAGATCATGCGTTATTCCCCAGAAGCATTACAGGCGTTTGTCGAGGCCGCCGCCCTTGGCTCGTTCTCCGCGGCGGCCCGCAAGCTGCGCAAGAGCCAGTCCACCATCAGCACCGCCATCGCCAACCTGGAAGCCGATCTGGCGCTGACGCTGTTCGATCGCCAGGGGCGCCAGCCGGTGCTGACCGCCGCCGGGCGCAAGGTGCTCAACCAGGTGCAGGAAATCCTCGCCGCCAGCGAACGGCTTGACGCGCTAAGCATTCGGCTGGCGGGCAATGTCGAACCACGCCTGACCATCGTCTTTTCCGATACCTACCAGCCCAAGCACCATGACCGGATGATGATGAATTTCGAACAGCGCTATCAGGATATTGAACTGGAGTGCATGATCGCGGAAGATGGCGACGTGCTCGATCTGCTGCAAAGCGGCCGCGCCCACCTGGGCATGGTCGAAACGCAGAAAAACTACCCGCCGGATATCGCCTTCGCCCGTCTGCCTAACCAAACAGAAATGGGATTGTTCGTTGCCCGTCAGCACCCACTGGCGCAGCTTTCCGCCCCCACCCCGGAGCAGTTGGCCCGCACCCGCCAACTGTATCTGAATACCTATACCGGCACCGAAGCCGCCAGGCCGGGCGGGCCGGTGTGGTCGGCGCCGAGCTACCTGATGCTGCTGGAAATGGCGGAACAGGGCTTTGGCTGGGCGGTACTGCCGCGCTGGCTGGTGCGGCAATATAGCCATGAAAAATTGACCGAGCTGCGCCCGCGCGGCTGGCCGAAGATGATCTCAGTGGATGTGGTATGGTCGAAACTCACCCCGCCGGGGCCGGCGGGGTATTGGCTACTGGAGCAACTGCTGGATAGCGCCTAGATCGCCGAATTGCGTGCATTCATGGAGCGAGACACCATATCCAACAGGGGTGGAATATCCATCTTCGGCAGCACCACTTCGATAAACGCTAACTGCGCACAATCCGCCGCTTCGCTCAGCGCCTGGCGCAGCTGTTGCCGATCGCTCGCTCGCAGGATCTTGCAGGGCTGCTCCCCGGCCAGCGCCTGCGGCAACTGCGCCCAGTTCCACGGCGCAATGTCGTTATAGGGTTGCTGCGGCCCGTGGATCGCCCGTTCAACCGTATAGCCGTCATTGTTGATCAGGAAAATGATCGGTTTCAGCCCGTAACGCAGCATCGATCCCAGCTCCTGGGCGGTCAACTGCGCGGAGCCATCGCCGATCAGTAGCAACACCCGGCGCTCCGGCTGCGCCATACCGGCACCAAACGCCGCCGGCAGCGTATAGCCAATCGAGCCCCACAGCGGCTGGACGATAAAGTGGCAGCCGGACGGCAGGCTCAGGCTCGCGGCGCCAAAGCTGGACGTGCCCTGTTCGGTCAGAACAATATCTCCCGGCCGCAGGAAATCCTGCATCTGGCACCAGAACCCTTGCTGATCCAAGCGTGGCGTGCCGGGATCCGGCAGCGGCGGGCGCGCGATCACCGGCAGTTGCCAGCGCGGCGCCAGTTCCAGCGTGAGCTGATGCAACGCCTTGATGGCGGCATGCATGGGAAGTTGGCTGAACAGCTGCCGGCCGACCCGCGCTTCAAACGGCTGAATATCGATACATTTTTCGGCCGGCAGATCGTGGCTGAAACCAGCGGTAATCGCATCGGAAAAGCGCACGCCGACGTTAATCACCACTTCGGCGCCTTCGATCGCCTGCTTCACCTGCGGCGCGCTGGGTGCGCCGGCATAAGTCCCCACGAAATAAGGATGGCGCTCATCCAACACGCTTTTGCCCATCAGCAACGTGGCGTGCGGCATATCCACCTGTTGCAGCCACTGCGCCAGCAGCGGCGCCGCACCAAAACGTTCGGCAAGGAAATCCGCCAGTAGTGAAACCCGGCGCGCCGGCTGCAATTTTTCCCGCGCGGCGGCGATAAACGCCTGCAACGCGGCTTCACACAGGGTGGGTTGCCGCTGCGCCAACGGCACCGGATGAACCACTGGCAACGGCGCTTCAGCCACGTCGCTCGGCAACAGCAAATACACCGGGCGGTGTTCAAACAGGGCGGTGGCCAACAGGCGATCGATTTCGCTTGCGGCGTTCTCCACGGTCAGGCTGGCCTGGGCCACGGTCACTTCCTGCGCCATGCGGGCAAAGTGACCAAAATCGCCATCTCCCAATGAGTGGTGCACCAACTCACCCGCGTGCTGCACCCGCAGCGACGGCGCGCCCACCACGTGGATCACCGGCAGGTATTCGGCATAGCTACCGGTGACGCCGTTTACCGCGCTCAACTCGCCTACGCCAAACGTGGTCAGCAACGCCGCCGCCGGCTTACAACGCGCATAGCCATCGGCGGCATAAGCGGCGTTAAGCTCATTGGCACACCCTACCCAGGCGATATGCGGGTGCGCGACCACATGATCGAGAAACTGCAGATTGTAATCTCCTGGTACCCCAAAAAAATGATCAATGCCTATCTCGACCAACCGGTCAAGAAGGTAGTCAGCTACCGTATAGTTATTACTCATGCGCCTCACCTGTCATCAAATAGGTTTCGGCTGCCCACGCATCTGATCCCAAGCCCGGAAAGTTACGGTTTTTGCAAGACACCGCAGCGGCCACAGGCCAGCGCAGTAACAGTCATCAGTAGTAAGTATCAGAGTTCTGACGCAAATTTCGAACATTCCCGGCAAAAAGCCACTGGCAAGCAGGCGTTACATCCCTGCTCGCCCGGCAGGCAAACCGGCAACCGCATTAAAAACATTAATAATCCCAGCGTGTTCAAGCGTGATCGCGCACGCATTCCGACCCCGGTGTAAACGCATACACTCTGGCGGTTGCCGATTTAACAGGAGAGAAATGATGGTGTATCAGGCAAATGCGTTCCGTTATCAGGATATGACCTACCGCCGCTGCGGGCACAGCGGCTTAAAGCTGCCCGCCGTTTCCCTTGGGCTATGGCACAACTTTGGCGACACCAGCCCCAACGAACAGGCGCGCAGCCTGATATGCCACGCTTTCGATCTGGGCATTACGCATTTCGATCTGGCCAATAACTACGGCCCGCCGCCCGGTTCCGCCGAAAAAACGTTTGGCCGTATCCTCAACAGCGATCTGCGCCCTTACCGCGACGAGTTGATTATCTCGACCAAGGCCGGCTACACCATGTGGCCGGGGCCATACGGCGACTGGGGCGCCAAAAAATATCTGGTCGCCAGCCTGAATCGAAGCCTCAAGCGCCTGGGCGTGGAGTACGTCGATATTTTCTATCACCACCGCCCCGATCCGCACACGCCGCTGGAAGAAACCCTGGCCGCGCTGGATCTGTTGGTGCGTCAGGGCAAGGCGCTGTATATCGGGCTGTCTAACTATCCGGCCGAACAGGCGCGCCGCGCATTCCGCATTCTGCGCCAGCTTGGCACGCCCTGCGTTATCCACCAGCCCAAATACTCGATGTTTGAACGCGGCGCCGAAGCGGAGCTGCTGGGCGCACTGCAGGAAGATGGCGTGGGAGCGATTGCTTTCTCGCCGCTGGCCGGCGGCGTATTAACCGATCGTTACCTGCAAGGGATCCCGCAGGATTCGCGCGCCGCCAGCGCCAGCCCGTTCCTGAAGCCGGAAAGCCTGAGCGCGGAAAAGCTGGAAAAGGTGCAGCGGCTCAATCTGCTGGCGCAGCAGCGCGGGCAAAAGCTGGCACAGATGGCGCTGGCCTGGGTGCTGCGCCACGCCGGTATCACCTCGGTATTGATTGGCGCCAGTAAAACCAGCCAAATTGACGATGCGATCGGCATGTTGGCCCAGCAGGGCTTCAGCGAAACAGAACTTCGGCAGATAGACGATATTCTGTTGTAATCGATTACAACCCCACCGAACTATACGCCTGGGTACTTACTGACTTGCCGCCTTGAGGCATCCTGAATGATTTTGTTTATCCAAAATTTTATCGGCGATCATGCCTCTGGGCACGCAAATAGCATGCGAAATGATTAACATCTTGATTCTTGATGCTTTCACGTACTAAATTTTGTACTAATTCCAGTATAATTTCTCATATTTGCCAAGGAAGTCTCGTTTTTACACCCGGCGTTACATAAAATGACAGCCGAAACTCAGCCCGCCTCAAATTTGGAGCAAATATGTCCCATATTGCGCACTTTGCGTTAGCGTTGGTGGTTGTCGCGTTCCTGGCACTGGTGGTGTGCCGCGATCGTAAAAGCATCCGCATTCGCTATATCATTCAACTCTTGGTTATTGAAATCTTACTGGCTTACTTTTTCCTGCATTCGGAAGCTGGTTTGGGTTTTGTGAAAGGATTCGCAGGACTGTTCGACAAACTGCTTGGATTCGCAGCACAAGGGACGGATTTCGTGTTCGGCGGTATGGGCGATAAAGGCCTGGCCTTCTTCTTCCTGAAGGTGCTTTGCCCGATCGTCTTTATTTCTGCGTTAATCGGTATTCTGCAATACATCAAAGTACTGCCTTTTATCATCCGCATCATCGGTACCGTCCTCTCAAAAATTAACGGCATGGGCAAGCTGGAATCGTTTAACGCGGTAAGCTCCCTGATCCTTGGCCAATCTGAAAACTTTATTGCCTATAAAGACATTCTGAGCAAGATGTCGGAAAAGCGCATGTACACCATGGCAGCCACCGCGATGTCGACGGTTTCCATGTCGATTGTCGGCGCCTATATGACGATGCTGGATGCCAAATTTGTCGTGGCGGCGTTGGTACTGAACATGTTCAGCACCTTTATCGTGCTTTCCCTGATCAACCCTTACGACACCAGTAAAGAAGAAGAGCTGCATCTGGGCAACCTGCACGAAGGCCAGAGCTTCTTTGAAATGCTGGGTGAATATATTCTGGCAGGTTTCAAAGTCGCGATTATCGTTGCCGCTATGCTGATCGGCTTCATTGCGCTGATCGCCGCCGTCAACGCCCTGTTCAGCGCCATCTTCGGCCTGAGCTTCCAGGAAATTCTGGGCTACGTCTTCTACCCGTTCGCCTGGGTGATGGGTATTCCGAAGCATGAAGCGCTGCAGGTCGGCAGTATCATGGCAACCAAACTGGTTTCCAACGAATTTGTCGCCATGATGGAATTGCAGAAGGTCGCGACCGAACTGTCACCACGCAGCCAGGGGATCCTCTCCGTGTTCCTGGTATCCTTCGCCAACTTCTCGTCTATCGGTATCGTTGCCGGCGCCATCAAAGGCCTGAACGAACACCAGGGCAACGTGGTTTCCCGCTTTGGCCTGAAGCTGGTTTACGGTTCTACTCTGGTGAGCATCCTGTCGGCTTCTATCGCCGGCCTGGTTCTGGGCTAACCGCCCCCTGCACCACGGATGTTGCCCCCTGCAGGCGTAGCGCCTGCAGGGGGTTTCTTTTTAGTACGCCAGAAGAAAGCTTGAAGATAAACCAGGCGGAGTGACAAACACCCTGTTTGAAATTCAGAAAGCAAAAAGCCGACCCTAAGGCCGGCTTTCTAAATTTTGGTGGAGCTAAGCGGGATCGAACCGCTGACCTCTTGCATGCCATGCAAGCGCTCTCCCAGCTGAGCTATAGCCCCACAGATGTGGTACACATTAACCGGTGTTTACGGTATCAACCAACCCTGCCAGAGAAGAAAGGTTGGTGGAGCTAGACGGGATCGAACCGTCGACCTCTTGCATGCCATGCAAGCGCTCTCCCAGCTGAGCTATAGCCCCGTTCCACAATCACTTTGTGCTGTGAACGGGGCGCATAATATGAAACCCGATAAACCATGTCAACGGCTAAATTGAATTCCACCTTCAAGCGCTGAAAAAGCCGCCAAATCAGGGCATTTAATCACAAATACGCCGCCCGTGGCTAAGAGCGACGTGACGTTCAACCGCCCTGGTTCTTGCTGGTGACGTGCTTGACGGATTGATAGGCCGCCAGCCCCCAGGGCCCCAGTTCACGGCCGATACCGCTGCCCTTGGTGCCGCCCCACGAGGTTTCGACAAACACCGCCTGCGGCGAGTTAATCCACACATGCCCCACATCCAGCGCATCAGCCACCCGCTCGGCACGCGCTGTATCGCTGCTAACCACGGTGGCCACCAGCCCATAGTCGCAGTCGTTGGCCTGGCGAACGGCATCGGCTTCATCGCTAAAGCGCCGCGCGCAAATCACCGGCCCGAAAATTTCCTCCCGCCACAACCGGCTGTGCGGCGGCAGCGCTTCCCCACCCGCCAGGCACTGCAGTTGCTCATCGCGCGCAACGGAAAAATACGCCTGCACCGTGTTCCATTGCCGCTCGCTGACCATCGGCCCCATTTCGACATCATCAGTGTGGGGATCGCCAACCCGCAGGGCCTGCAACGCCGCCGCCAACCGGGCGTATAACGCATCGGCAATCCCCTCCTGCACCAGCAGCCGCGAGGTGGCCGAGCACATTTGCCCGGCATTCCAACAGATGCCGGCGACGATCCATTCCACGGCCTGCGGCAGATCGCAATCGTCGAACACCACGATGGGCGACTTGCCGCCCAATTCCAGCGTTACCGGCAGGCAACGCTGTGCCGCAGCGTGCATCACCGCACTGCCGGTGGCGGTGCTGCCGGTAAATGACAGTTTGTCGATGCCGGGATGCTGGCACAGCGCCTGGCCGGCGTTGCCATCACCGCTGAGGATATTCAACACGCCGGGCGGCAGGCCAAGCTCATCGGCGATGGCGCCATATTCCAGTTCGGCCAGCGGTGCTATTTCGGAGGTTTTCAACACCACGGTGCAGCCGGCGGCCAGCGCCGGCGCAATTTTCCAGGCGCTGGTCACCAATGGGAAATTCCAGGGCACCACCAGGCCAACCACGCCCAGCGCCTCGTAGCGCAGACGTGCCGTAAAGCCGGGTGCCGGCAGTTCAACGCCAACGTTCTGGCGCGCGTCCAGCGTTTCGGCCAGGCCGGCATAGTAAGCAAAGGTCGCGATGGCATCATCAATGTCCACCTGCGCTTCATGGCGCGGCTTGCCGTTATTGCGCATCTGCAGTTCAACCAGCGCGGCCTGGCGCTGGCCAAGCTGCTCGGCAAAGCCACGCAACAGGCGCGCACGCTCGGCGGCCGGTGTTTTCCGCCAGGCCGGGAGCGCCGCTCGGGCGGCGCACACAGCGTTATCAATATCCTCCGTTGACGCACTGGAAACCTCGGCCAACGGCCGGCCCTGCGCCGGTTCGAATACCGTGATGGTCGACCCACGGCCCTGGCGCCATTGGCCGTTTATGTAGAGGGGATAAATCATGGCAACGGCTCCGTCATTTCCGGGTTATTCAGACTGGCCTGCGGCGTACTGCGCGCTGTGCGGTAAACCGCCGCCGGCTCTGGGAAGATGCGTAATAAGGTGAGATAGGCCAGCGCCGCCAGGCCCAGCGTCACCGGCAGGCTGATATCAATCCCCCCGGCCAGCTCGCCCAACGGGCCGACGAATTGCCCGGGAATATTGACCAGGCACAGCCCTACCCCCGCGCTGGGGATCCAGGCGCCAAGCCCACGCCAGTTCCAGCCATGGTGAAACCAATAACGCCCGCCGCGCTGGCCGCGGGTGAAGACCTGCAGATCGTCCGCGTGGTAGAAACCGCGGCGCTCAACCAGCCCGATAATCATGATCACCATCCACGGTGTGGTGCAGGTAACGATCAGCACGGCGAAGGTGGAAACGCTCTGCACCAGGTTAAAGGCAAAACGGCCGATAAAAATAAACAGAATGGCGGCCACGCCGATCAGCAGCGTCGCCCGCACGCGGCTAAGCAAACGGGGGAACATGCTGGACATATCAAGCCCGGTGCCGTAAAGCGCGGTGGTGCCGGTGGACATGCCGCCGATGATCGCGATCAGGCATACCGGCAGGAAATACCAGACCGGCGAGACGGCCAGCAGCCCGCCAACGTAGTTGTTATCCGCCAGGTACTGCGGCGCGTGTGTGGCCACCACCGTGGCGGAGCACAGCCCAAACAGGAACGGGATCAGCGTGGCCAACTGCGCGGCAAACACCGCCCCCATAATCCGTATCTTGGGGGTGCTGCGCGGGATATAGCGCGACCAATCCCCCAGAAAAGCGCCGAATGAAATCGGGTTGCTCATGGTCAACAGTACCGCGCCGATAAACGCGGCCCAGAAACCAGGCGCGCCCAACGCCAGGCTGCCGCCAAAGCCAGAATCAAAGGTGCTGCTGAAGGCAAAGCACCCCAGCAGGAACATCAGGCTGGAGGCGAAGACGGCGATTTTGTTGACCCACAGCATAAAGCGAAAGCCATAGATGCACACCGTTAGCACCAGCACGGCAAAAACGCCGTAGGCCAGGCCAAGCGATATATCATTCTCGGGCACGCCCACCAGGCGCCGGGCGCCACCGATCAGGGCATCGCCCGAACTCCAGACCGAGAGCGAAAAAAACGCCACCGCCGTCAGCAGCGACAGAAAAGAGCCCACGATGCGCCCGTGAACGCCAAAGTGGGCGCCGGAAGACACCGCATTGTTGGTGCCGTTGATCGCACCAAACACCCCCATTGGCGCCAGGATCAGCGCCCCCACCACGACACCGATCAGAATAGCCATCAGGCCGGCCTGGAAAGAGAGCCCGAATAAGATAGGGAAACTGCCAAGCACCGAGGTGGCAAAGGTATTGGCGCCGCCAAAGGTCAGGCGGAAAAGATCCAGCGGCGTGGCGTCACGCCGATCGTCAGGTATTTGCTCGACCCCGAAGGTTTCGATGGACATGGTTGACTGTGACATAATTACCTCAGCTTGCTTCAGGGGTTGCGCCGTTATTTCAGTTGCAGGCCGACAAATGCTCGTGGCAGGCCAGCCAGCCCTGCGGCGTGCGCCTGAACACAATGGTTTCAATCTCGTTCAACAGGCTCTCCTGCCCGGCAATACTGACCTGGGTGGCGACGTTATGATGGAATACCGCCGCGTCTCCATGCACCTGCACGTGGGCATTGCTGGAAACGCAGCTCAGCACGCTGAAGCCCGCGTTTTGCCAGGCCGTCCACTGCGCCAAATAGGCGGTGCGGCTCAGCAACGGCGCTTCCAGGGTGTGCAGGATAAAGGTGGCATCTTCAGTGAAGGCGGCAAAATAAGCCGGCGTGTCGTTACGGGCGAATGCCGCCACCAGGCGCTGCGCCGCGGCCTGAACCTCATTAACCTGGCTCATCGTTGCGCCACGCCCGGCAGCACACAAAGCATTTCATAGAGCAGATTGGCCCCCATCTGGGCAGTCATGCCGCTGATATCATACGGCGGCGACACTTCCACCAGATCGCAGCCCACCAGTTGCAGCCCCCGGCAGCCGCGCACAATTTCCAGCCCCTGTATTGAGGTCAAGCCCCCGACTTCCGGCGTGCCGGTGCCGGGCGCCCAGGCGGGATCCAGGCTGTCGATATCGTAGGAAAGGTATACCGGGCCGTCGCCCATTTGGGCGCGCACGTCCGCCATCAGCGGCGTCATACTTTGGTACCAACACTGTTCGACCGGGATCAAACGGAAGCCCTGATCGACGCCCCACTGAAAATCTTCACTGGTGTATCCCTGCGCGCGCTGGCCAATCTGCACCACGCGTTTGCAATCCAGCAGCCCTTCTTCAACGGCCCGGCGGAAGGTGGTGCCGTGGGCGATCTTCTCGCCAAACATCTCGTCATTGGTGTCAGTGTGGGCATCGACGTGAATCAAGCCGACCGGGCCATGCTTTTTCGCCAGCGCACGTAGGATCGGTAAGGTTATGGTATGGTCACCGCCCAGCGTCAGCGGGATCAGCGGCCATTTGTTAAGCTCGGTGTAGTAGTCTTCGATGATATCCACCGACTTCAGCAGGCTATAGGTATTGATCGGCACATCCCCCAGGTCCCCCACTTGCAGGGAATCGAACGGCGCGGCGCCGGTGGCCATGTTATAAGGGCGAATCATGACCGATTCGCTGCGGATATGGCGCGGCCCGTAACGTGTGCCTGCACGCTGGGAAGTGCCCAGATCCAACGGAATACCGACAAACGCGGCGTCCAGGCCCTGTGGCCCGCTGCAATAAGGCAGGCGCATCATGGTTGCACGCCCGGCAAAACGCGGCATTTCATTGCCGTTCTGAGGTTGGTGATATTGGTTTTCCATCGTTGCTGTCTCCCACATCAACTGTTGCCGGTCATCACCGGCCCGATTAGTAGGAAAATAGTGCGATAGATGGCGGGGATTAAAAAATAGCAGAATACAAAAAATCAGTTCAGTAATTTGAAAACTAAACGCGCCACTTATTTTTTAAAACAGGCTGATATTTATCAGGAATTATGGCTTCTTCCACAGCGGCTTTTTTGGCCCTGTGAAGCCGTTTTTGGGCAGACAACGGGGGCAGAGCCTGCCCGGCAGGCATAAAAAAACCCCGCGGATGGCACCGCAGGGCTTGTGGCACAACCACTGGCTATCAAGCTTGCGCTTCGCGCGCCGCAATAAAGGCCAGTGCCTGGTCAATACGCTGTAATGAACGCGCCTGGCCAACGGCATGCACGGTCACGTCCACGCCCGGCGACTGGCCTGCGCCGGTTACCGCTACGCGCAGCGGCATACCGACCTTGCCCATCCCCACGCCCAGCTCATCGGCGGTGCCCTGAATGGCATTATGCACGTTTTCCGGCGACCAATCGGCGATCGCCGCCAGCTTGGCGCGCACCACTTCCAGCGGTTGGCGCGCAACCGGGCGCAGGTGTTTCTTCGCCGCGTCAGCGTCGAATTCAGTGAAGTCCTGATAGAAATAAACGCAGGAAGCGGCCATTTCCTTCAGCGTTTTACAACGTTCGCCCAGCAGCTTGACGATATCCTTCAGCTCCGGGCCATTGCGGGTGTCGATCCCCAGTTGCTCAACGTGCCACGCCAGGTGCACGGCAACCTGTTCCGCCGGCAGGTGGTTAATGTAGTGGTGGTTCAACCACTGCAGCTTTTCCGTGTTGAAAGCACTGGCGGATTTGCTGATGGCTTCCAGCGTGAAAAACGCTTTCATCTCTTCAATAGAGAAAATTTCCTGATCGCCGTAGGACCAGCCCAAGCGCACCAGATAGTTCAGCAGCGCCTCCGGCAGGTAGCCGTCGTCACGGTACTGCATCACCCCAACCGCGCCGTGGCGCTTGGAGAGTTTTTTACCGTCGTCACCCAGGATCATGGAAACGTGGGCGTATTCCGGCACCGGCGCACCCAGCGCTTTCAGGATGTTGATCTGGCGCGGGGTGTTGTTGATATGGTCTTCGCCGCGGATCACATGGGTGATTTCCATATCCCAGTCGTCCACCACCACGCAGAAGTTATAGGTTGGCGAACCGTCGGTGCGGCGGATGATCAGATCGTCCAGCTCCTGGTTGCTGAATTCGATCGGGCCGCGGATTTTGTCGTTAAAGATAACCGAGCCTTCCTGCGGGTTACGGAAACGCACCACATGCGGCTCATCAGCGCTGTGATTGCACTGACTGTCGCGGCAGCGGCCGTCGTAACGCGGCTTTTCGCCGTTGGCCATCTGCTGCTCGCGCAGCGCTTCCAGCCGCTCTTTAGAGCAGTAGCAGCGGTAGGCCGTGCCCTGCTCCAGCATTTGATCGATCACCGCGTTATAACGATCGAAGCGTTTGGTCTGGTAATACGGGCCTTCGTCCCAATCCAGGTTCAACCAGTTCATGCCATCCATAATCGCATCGATGGCATCCTGGGTTGAGCGCTCCAGATCGGTATCTTCAATGCGCAGCACAAACTCACCACCCGCGTGGCGGCTGTATAACCAGGAGTAAAGCGCGGTACGGGCGCCACCGACGTGCAGGTAGCCGGTTGGGCTAGGTGCAAAACGGGTTTTGATTTTCATTGGGATCACTTGCCTTATTACGCAATGCGCGCCGACGGATGCCGACACATGCTCGGAATTGAAAAAAGTGGGCAACATTGTATCACCACGGGGCAATTCCTCAACGCCGACGCAAGGTTGCCAGCGGGAATTTCATCTAAATTCCGGCGTGATTACGCCGCTAAAGTGCAAATAATCGGCGGCGCTGGCGATAAAGTTCGCAGCCTGTCTAAATTTGCGGCGAACGGTTGAAATCATTTTAAAAAGCGTTGACTCACATTGAACTATCCCTATAATGCGACTCCAACAAGACGGGGCGATTAGCTCAGTTGGTAGAGCATCTCCTTTACACGGAGGGGGTCGGCGGTTCGAGCCCGTCATCGCCCACCATCTTGTTAAGCATTGAGTATGAGGGTGATTAGCTCAGTTGGTAGAGCATCTCCTTTACACGGAGGGGGTCGGCGGTTCGAGCCCGTCATCACCCACCATCATCACTCATGCAAACCCGGAAGCCCTGAAGTGGGTGATTAGCTCAGTTGGTAGAGCATCTCCTTTACACGGAGGGGGTCGGCGGTTCGAGCCCGTCATCACCCACCACTTCTGCGGGTCGTTAGCTCAGTTGGTAGAGCAGTTGACTTTTAATCAATTGGTCGCAGGTTCGAATCCTGCACGACCCACCAATGTAAAAAAGCGCCCTAAAGGCGCTTTTTTGCTATGTGCCGAACTTAACGATTCGAACCTGCAGCAGGTTCGAGCCTCACTGGTGAGGCAACGGAGCCGCTTGCGGCGACGGCCCGAAGGGCGAGCAAAGCGAGTTATCCTGCACGCCCCACCCATTCATCTTCCTGGGATACCTTAGGGTGTCCGGGGAATTAAGAAACCGTATCACTGGCAACAGGATACGGTTTTTTTTCGTCTGTATGTGCCCTTCCCCGTGCCGGGGAAGCCAGCGCCCTCTCAGACTACCGGATAAGGCGAAGGAAAATAGCTTTGTTGCCCCCTTTTCTCTGAACAAAAGAATGCAGATTAGCTTGA
The DNA here is from genome assembly GCF_039540155.1 of Gibbsiella greigii. Lineage (NCBI taxonomy): Bacteria > Pseudomonadati > Pseudomonadota > Gammaproteobacteria > Enterobacterales > Yersiniaceae > Gibbsiella > Gibbsiella greigii. The sequence goes on along the minus strand of NZ_BAABEM010000005.1, from coordinate 171,847 downwards.
TTGTGTTTTGATATGTTATAACATAACAAAACCAAACAAAAAGGATAAGGAAGGCGGCGCATGAACACAGATAATCGTATTCCCGTTACCGTTCTAACCGGTTTTCTGGGATCGGGTAAAACCACGCTGCTGAACCATATACTCAGCCAGCAGTACGGCTTACGCGTGGCCGTGATAGAGAATGAGTTTGGTGAAATCGGTATCGACGATGCGCTGGTCATCAATGCCGATGAAGAAGTTTTCGAAATGAACAATGGTTGCATCTGCTGCACGGTGCGGGGCGATCTGATCCGTATCCTGAACCGGCTGATGCGGCGCCGCGATAAGTTTGACCGTATTCTGATCGAAACCACCGGGATGGCAAACCCAGGGCCTGTTTCACAGACCTTTTTCATTGATGATGAAGTTAGCGCCGCCCTGCGCCTTGACGGCATTATCACGGTGGTGGATGCCCGACATGCCGGGTTACATCTGGACGACAGCAGCGAACTTCGTGAGCAGATTGCCTTTGCCGATGTACTCCTGCTGAACAAGGCCGATCTGGTCACGCCCGCTGAACTCGACACGCTGGAGACACGCCTGCGCGGCATGAATGCTTTGGCGCGTCTCCATCGCACCGTTAATGCAAATGTGGATATCCCAGCGGTTCTGGACATCGGCGGGTTTGATTTGCAGCGTGTATTGCAGGAGCGCCCGCAGTTCCTGGAGCCGGAATATCCTTTCGAGTGGGCAGGTGTCTGGCATCTGCCGCGCGGCGAGGCCGAACTGCGTTACACCTCTGGCCCTGATCCGTTCATTGGCGCCCTGTTCACTGCCGCACCAGGCAGTGATGAGGACGCCTTTACGCAGCTTATCGCGCAGGCAGATAAGGCATTTTCCCGTGATAGCCTACGGGGCGAAGTGGATGAGGCGCTGGTGCCATCGCAGCGGGTCGTATCGTTGCGGGTGCCGGAAACCGGCACTCAGACGATCAAACTGACGCACCCCGAAGCGGGGGACTACGCACTGGTGACCGAACACCTGCCTGAAGAATTTGATCTTGCCCTATACCACCATGGCGTAGTGCAAAAACCTGTCATATCCCACGCTTTTAGTGCGGCACATAGCCATGACGAAGAAGTCACGTCCGTCGGTATTACCGTGGAAGGCGCGCTGTCGGAATATAAATTAAACAACTGGCTACGTTTGCTGTTGTCATCGCAGGGGCAGGACATCTTCCGTTCCAAGGGGATCCTGAATCTGGCAGGGAAAAACCAGCGGGTGGTTTTCCAGGGGGTTCATATGCTGATGGATGTCAACGTTGATCGTGACTGGAAAGCCGGTGAACCGCGGCGTAGCGAGCTGGTCTTTATCGGCCGCAATCTAGACCGCCAGATGCTGATTCGTGGGGTTCAGGCATGCCGGGCATGACAGGTAGCGCGTCACCCCGACAACCGTTGGTTCCCGTGTGGATTGCACACGATCATGACTATATCAACCTGTTAGTTTGGTCACCGACGGGGCGACTCATGGCCTGCGCCAGCGCAGACGGCGGCGTTGCGGTGTACTCAGGCGATGACGGGCGTTTGCTATGGCGGCATTCGGCACATGGATTAGGGACGACGGCACTGGCCTGGTCGCCGGACGGGCGGCGACTGGCCAGCGGAGGCCAGGACGACCATATCATGATATGGGATCCGGTGACCGGCGAACCGTCGGGCTGCTGGCAAGCAGGCCGCGGCTGGGTGGAAAAACTGGCATGGTCATCTGATGGCGTGCTCGCCAGTATCGCCGGTAAGGAACTCAAACTTTGGGATGAACGTGGCTCGCTGCAACAGGCGTTTGAGCCCGTGGGCAGTACGCTGACCGGGCTTGAATGGATGCCGGATGGCAGCCTGCTGACGTCATGTTACGGTCAGGTCAGCCACTGGTATCCCGGCAAGGCTGTGCCTGTGCGGAATTATTTCTGGAAAGGGTCACTACTCAGTCTGGCCGCCAGTCCGGATGGTATGTGGATAGCCGCGGGCAGCCAGGAAGGTATCGTACAGTTATGGGCGAAGGCCGCTGGGAAATCGTGCCAAATGAGTGGTTATAACGCAAAGGTTCGCCATCTCTGCTGGAGCCATGATGGCCAGTTGTTCGCTACCAGTGGTGGCGAGGAGATGCTGATCTGGGATTGCAGCGGCCAGGGGCCGGAAGGGACTGAGCCCGACTACCTGCCGGTACATCATGGAACGATAACGGCGCTTTCATTCAGCCCCGTCAGCAAATGGATTGCCAGCGGTGCGGAGGACGGTAGCCTGTTTCTTTATGATGCGACAAGCCGTCGGCAGTTGGCGGTTCTGGTGGAAAACGAAGCAGTAAGCGCCCTGTGCTGGCATCCAAAGGGGGAATATCTGACTGCAGGTTATGCCGACGGCACGGTCAAATTACTGCGGCTGGCCGAGCACGGCTGCAACCAGATCAATGGCGAGAGTACGGAAATCAAGAAGGAACAATGTGAAGCACAATACCTTAAATAGCCTGATAGCCAAGGATGATTGGGGTACTCCGAAAAGTTTTCTCAGCGTCAATATCCAGTCTCTGGCGCGGCCTGGCGGCGGGGAGTTGCTTTCAGCCATTCGTTTTGAGGCCGGAGCTGGAGAATGTATGGCCATTATCGGGCCGAACGGCAGCGGTAAAACCTCTTTACTGCGGGCGATCAGTCAGGAACTGACCGCCCTGAAAGGTGAAATTCGCCTGCAGGGCCGTTCTCTGTCTGCATTATCCCGTCAGCAGCGGGCCAGACAGATTGCTGTCCTGGCGCAGAATGATATGCCCGATATGCGGCTGCCCCTTGAGGACTATGTGGCACTCGGGCGAATTCCTCATGCGCGGGATGTACCGCGCAGTGTGCATGATGCGATTGTCGCCCGTGCCATTAAAGAAACCGGATTGCAGCGGTTATGCAAGCGGTCACTGTCGGCGCTTTCCGGCGGTGAAAGACAACGGGCGGCGCTGGCACGGGTATTGGCCCAGACACCAGACCTGGTGTTGCTTGATGAACCCACCAATCATCTTGATCCCCCTGGGCGGGTGGAACTGCTTTCTCTGGTGAAAAGTAAGGGGATCACCGTAGTGGCGGTCCTGCACGATCTGTCACTGACGGAATCCTTTGCTGACCGGGTACTTCTCTTGTCGCAGGGGCGGTCAGTGATCTATGACACCCCGGAACGGGTGCTGGTATCCGAATACCTTTACCCTGCCTTTGGGTTAACCAGTTTTACCGTACCGCATCCCGACACCGGGAAGGCGCTGCGTATTTTTGAAGTGCCGCACTGCGCGTAAATTAATTTCTAAGAGCCCATGATGAAAAAACTGCTTGTTAGCTTGCTGGCGGTGATATCAGTTTCAGTAGCCAGCGCTGCTGATTTTCCCGTCACTATTGAAAGTTGTGGAACACCGGTAACTTTCACCGCTCCCCCTAAAAGGGCCATTATTAACGATCTCAATATGTCGGAAATGGCGTTCGCGCTGCATTTGCAGGATCGTATCGTCGGGCTGACCGGGATCAGCGGCTGGTACAAGATGACGCCTGAATTTAAACAGGCGATGGGTGCGATCCCGGAACTGGCGCCGAAGTATCCCACCCTGGAAACATTACTGGCGGCTGAGCCCGACTTCTTTTTTGCCGGCTGGAATTACGGCATGAAAGTGGGCGGTGAAGTGACGCCTGACACGCTTAGCAAATATGACATCAAGACATTTGTGCTGAGTGAGAGCTGCGTATTCACCGCGGCACACAAACATAAAGCCACGATGGATCTGCTGTATAACGATGTACTGACGCTGGGCAAGATTTTTGGCAAACGAGATGAAGCACAGGCACTGGTGAATGGCTGGAAAAGGACGCTGGGCCAACTCCCCAAACCGGCGCAAGGAACACGTCCATTAAAGGTCTTTGTCTATGATTCAGGTGAGGACAAACCATTCACCAGCGGCAAATATGCAATGCCCACGGCCATTATTGAGGCCGCAGGCGGTGAAAATACGATGGAGGCGCTGGATACCAGTTGGGGAACCACCTCCTGGGAAAATGTGGCTGCGGCCGAACCGGATTTTATCATCCTGCTGGATTATCAAACTGGCAGTGGCGCGGATGCGCTGCGACACTTCCTGGAACATCATCCGTTAATGAAACTGACGCCGGCGGTACAGCACCAGCGTTACCTGAAACTACAGTATGCCGAACTGACACCGGGGCCGGCCAACGTTAACGCCGTGGAAAAACTAGCGCGGGCAATGTATCCGCTGGTGGCAAAGTAATGTCGGGGTTGTCTCGTTATCACTGGGCGATGTTGAGTGCGATAGTGGCGCTGGTGGGGCTGATGTTGCTCAGTATTGCCACCGGTACGGTATCACTGCCGCTGATGCAGGTGCTGGGGGCGCTAAGGCTGGTGGACGTGCCGGTGTCTGACATGGTCAGCAGGATTGTGACGGATTTGCGCGTGCCGAGGGCGCTACTTGCGGTGCTGACAGGAGCAGGGCTGGCGATGGTGGGAGCGTTGTTACAGACCACCACTCGTAATGATCTGGCCGATCCTTTTTTGTTTGGGCTGTCATCCGGCGCATCTGCGGGGGCGGTACTGGTGATCACCCGCTTTGGCGATCGGCTCGGTGCATTAACGCTTCCCGTATCGGCGTTTGTTGGTGGTGTCTGTTCCGCCGTCGCGGTGATGTTGCTGTTTCATTTTAAAAAACAACGTGGGGCAGAGCATCTGATTCTCTGCGGGCTTGCCATCTCTTTTTTGTTCGGGGCGCTGACCAGCTACCTCATTTTTTCCGGCGATCAGCGGGCGGCCAGCACCGTGTTGTTTTGGTCACTGGGTGGCCTGGGGTTAGCCACCTGGGACAATCTGCCCTTCGCTGTGTTCAGCCTGGTTCTGCTAAACGCCTTTGTCCTGTTGCGCTGGCGTTCGCTGGATGGTGTGCTGGCCGGAGAACAAACCGCGCTGTCGTTGGGGATTAACGTTAGCCGCTTGCGAATGGAGATTTTTCTCTGTTGTGCGCTGGCAACGTCTTTTCTGGTGGCGTTAACCGGTGTGATTGGTTTCGTCGGCCTTATGGTGCCTCATGTGTGTCGGCATTTTTCGGGTGTTAAACATCTACTGTTGCTGCCACTGTGCGGCGTATGGGGCGCGGTTCTGCTGTGTGGCGGAGACATTGTCAGCCGCACGCTCCTGGCTCCACAGGAACTGCCCATCGGCATTATTACAGCAGGCATTGGCGGTCTGTTTGTCATTGCCCTCCTTGCCAGATCCCCGTCATGAGAATGGGCCTACTATTAGGCCCTGCTTTTGGTGTTATGCTCTGTGCATTGTGTCGTGTTATTTACACGTATCTCATCACAGGCGATGAACGATGACAGCTAAAGAACGAAACACGCAGAGCGTGACAATGGCGGTGGAGCGTACCTTGCTTGCCCGGGCGCGTGAAGCTGGCATTAACCTGAGTGCCACACTGACTGCCGCCTTGGATGTTGAGCTTCGCCAGCATGAAACTAAAAAATGGCAAAAACAGAACATGGAAGCAATCGAAGCATTAAATCGTTTTCATGATGAACAGGGTTGTTTCAGCGATGAATACAGGACGTTTTAACAATGCAATTCACTGTATATGGTAATACTGGGAAAAGCGTCATTTACCCTCTATTGCTCGATGTTACGAGCGATATTATTGGGCAGTTAAACCGTCGGATAGTGATCCCTTTATTGCCTGTTGAAAAGTTTCCGGGAGGGCGCCGCCCGTTTGCAAAACATCGCTGAAAATGCACCGGATTTATCGTACTCCAGATCCGGTGCGCCTGTTTTAATCAGGCAGCGAGCGTCGCCCCGCCGTCAATCACGATATCCTGCATGGTGATATGGCTGGCGAGATCCGAAGCCAAAAACAAGATCGCTTCGGTAATCTCACGCGGTTGGGCTATTTTGCCCAGCGGGATCCCCAGCTTGAACTGTTCGGGGAAGCCGTTAATGGTCTTCTGCTCACCGCTTTCGTCCTGCCACATCCCCCGCTGCATCGGCGTATTGGTCGAACCGGGCGAAACAATATTGCTGCGCACGCCATACGGCGCCATCTCCAACCCAACGGTCTGGCACAGGCTGCGTAACGCCGCTTTGGAGGCACAATAAGCCGCCATGCCCACGCGCGGCACGTGCGCCGCATTGGACGCAATGCTGACAATGGCGCCGCGCCGCTGGCGGCGGAACACCGGCAACGTGTGGCGGAACAGATTGAACGCACCACCGGCGTTAACCGCCAGGCACGCCAGCCAGTCCTCGCTGCTGGTTTCATCCGTCAGTCCCATGCGCAAAATTCCCGCGCCGTTGACCAATACGTCCAGCCCATCATGTTCGGCCAGCAAACGGGCACATGTGCGATCAACTACCGCCGCATCGGCAATATCCAACAGTTCGGTGCGGAAGGGATAATCGTCATCGCCGAAATGGCGATCAAAACCGATCACTTGCGCCCCGGCCTTCACAAACGCACGCGCGGTATCCAGACCGATGCCGGCGCCGGCGCCGGTCACCCAAACGCGTTTACCGCTGAAATCCCATTGGCTCATCAGGCTTTCCCTCCAGAAAGTAACGCCCACCAGGCGTCGATGGTCGGATTTTTCGCCAGTGCGACAAAATCGATATCGCTGCGGATTTTGCGCCAGCGGGTCGCCAGTTCCATAATACGCACCGAATCCAAACCGTAATCAATCAGGTTCTCATCGTTGCCCATCTCTTCGCTGTCCTCATCAAGCAGCGGCAGGATCTGTTGGCGCAGCGCATCTTTGCTGGCGATGCCAGGCAACAGTTCGGCGGTGGTCACCACCCGCCCGCAGCGGCCGGCGGCATAGCGCAGCGCCATCAAATGCTCGTCACGTGAAAAATCCGCCAATGCGTCCGCCACCATAAAGGGTTGAATATCGCGCATAAAGGCGTCCAGCGCCGTGGTCAGGCAGCCAATATGGGCATAAACGCCGCAGATAATCAGCTGATCGCGGCCGGATTCCCGCAGGATCGCTTCCAACGGCGAGCGTTGGAAGGCGCTGTAGCGCCACTTGGTCAACACGGTATCATCATCCTGCGGCGCCAGCGCCGCCACCACCGCCTGCTGATCCGGATGATCGTTCAAGCCCGGCCCCCACATATCGTTAAGCAACGCGCGGTCCGCATCAGACTGCTGGGTGGGCTGCGCGGTGTAAAACACCGGGATCCCCTGCTGTTTGCAATAACGGCGCAGGTTAGCGGTATTTTCCACCACCTGTTTGATTAACGGGCTGTCTTCCCGCCAAAAGTTCAGGAAATATTGCTGCATATCATGAATCAGCAGCGCAGCACGTTGCGGCTCTACTACCCAACCCACCTTATTCGCAGGCAATTCTTCCTGCGTCGGCAGCGCATAATCGTCAATTTTAGGAATGGCCATCACTACTCTCCTTGGGCCGTTAGCTGTTGCTGCGCTTCCAGGCTCTGGCGCAGCAGTTTTTTATCCACCTTGCCGACCGGCGTTAACGGCAGGCTGTCTACCAGCACGATGCGGTCCGGCAACTTAAAATCGGCCACGCCCAGCTCACGTAAATGGCGGCGTAGCACCACCGGCTTCAGCGGCCGGGCAGCAATCACATAGGCACAGCTCTTTTCGCCCATCAGGGTATCCGGCATAGACACCAGCGCGGCGTTGATCACATCCGGGTGGCGCAGCAGCAGGTTTTCCACTTCTTCCGCGGCAATCTTTTCCCCACCGCGGTTGATCTGGTCTTTCTGCCGCCCTTGCACCTTGATGTAGCCGTCTTCGGTGATGCTGATCAGATCGCCGGAGCAGTAAAAGCCGTTTTCATCAAAGGCGGTGGCGTTGTGCTCCGGGCTCTGGTAATAACCACGGAAGGTATACGGCCCCCGCGTCATCAGGCGGCCAACGGCCCCCGGCGGCAACGGGTTGCCCTCATCGTCGGCGACCCACACCTCATCGCCCGGCGACATCGGTTTACCTTGAGTGGTGAACATATGCTGTTCGTCGTCGTCCAGCAGCGTGTAGTTGACCAGCCCTTCCGCCATGCCGAAGACCTGCTGCAGCCGGCAGCCGATCTCAGCGGGAATACGCGCCGCCAGCGTTTCGCTCAGCTTGGCGCCCCCCACCTGCAACAGTTGCAGGCTGGCCAATGCGGCATTGCTGCCCCACTCGTCTATCGCCTGCAGCCACAGCGTCACGGCCGGCGGCACCAGCGCGGTGACGGTGATCCGGTGCTGTTCAATCAGCCGGAAACACTGCGCCGCGTCCGGATCGCTGGCGAACACGGTTAACCCACCCACGTAAAACACGCCCAGTACGCCCGGCGAGCTCATTGGGTAGTTGTGCGCCACCGGCAACGCGCACAGGAAGCGGGTCTGCGCGTCAAAACCACACACTTCGACGCTGCGGCGAATGCTGTAGTAATAGTCGTTGTGGGTTCGGGGGATCAGTTTCGGCGTGCCGGTGCTGCCGCCGGAAAGCTGGAAAAAGGCCACCTGATCGGCAGCAGACGGTGCGGCGACAAAGCCCTGGCTGTCTTCTGCCATCCAGGCGGCAAGCGCACGCGCATCGCCGGCGGCATGGTGCAACCCCACCACGCGCACTGACGGATGACGGCTGCAAAAGGCCGCCAGCACATCGTCATCGGCAAACAGCGGATGGCGGCGATCGGCGATCAGCAAGCTGGGGCGAATCTGGGTGGCATAAGCGTCAAGCTCGGTGCGCTGGTGGTTGGGCAGCGCGTTCACCGGCACCACGCCGATCTTCAACAGGGCAAAAAACACCACGTAAAACTCAACGTCGTTGCCCAACTGCACCAGGGCGGTATCGCCAGCCTGCACCCCACGGCGCAGCAACGCCGCCGCCAGGTTGGTGGAATACTGCGCCAGTTGGCGGTAGCTCAGGCTGCCATGGGCATCAATCAGCGCCGCCGCGTCATTTTCAGCCTGCCGATCGAGAATGTCGGTCAGCGGCAGATCAAGCCAATAGCCGCATTCGCGGTAGCGGCGGGCAAACTCTTCGGGCCAGGGGGTAAAAGCAATGCTCATTATTTTTATCCTTGGTTCAAACCGAACGCACGCAGGATAGTGCTCAGTTTGACACCGGTTTCACGCCATTCGGATTCGGGCAAGGAGTCCTGCACAATGCCTGCGCCGGCAAACAACCTCACCTGCTTGCCATCCACGGTGCCGCAGCGGATGGTGACCACCCATTCACCGTCGCCGTTGGCATCGCACCAGCCAACGATGCCGCCGAACAGTCCGCGGTCAAAGGGTTCCAACTGTTTAATCAGTTCTGCCGCCGTGGCCGTTGGCGTGCCGCACAGCGCAGGCGTTGGGTGCAACAGGCAGGCCAGCGACAGCGCGCTTTCCGCCTTATCCGCCACTTCACCGTCAATCGGCGTTGACAGGTGCCAGAGCGTCGTGGTGCTGAGCAATTCCGGGGCGGCGGGGATATTCAGAACCTGGCTGCGCGCGGCCAGCATGCGGCGCATGCCTTCGGTCACGATCTGGTGCTCGTAGCGATCTTTTTCCGACGCCATCAGCTGTTGGCGCACCTCGCGATCGCGCTGCGGATCGGCCTCCCGCCGGGTTGAGCCCGCCAGCGGGTTCGAGTAGAAGCGATCGCCCTCTTTGCGTAACAGCAATTCCGGGCTGGCCCCCAACAACGCGCCTTTGGCCAGCGGTACATGGAAATGAAAACCGTTCGGGTTCTGGGTAATAATGCGCGCCATCAGTGCCTGCCGGTCCACCGGGTGGCGGGTTTCAATCTCCAACAGCCGTGAAAGTACCGCCTTATCCAGCCGCCCGTTCTTCATTTGTGCCACCGCATCGCTGACCATCTGCATGAACACCGGCTGTTGCGGCACTTCCAGTTGGCTGGCGATTTCCGGCGCGCTGCCGTTGGCCGCTGCGGCAGCGCCAAATGCGCGTTCGCGCTCAAACCAGTGAACGTGTTGCGGCACAAACAAAGCCGAAGGCTGATGCGTGTCGAAGGGGATAGCGCCACATAACACCGGGTTGTTGACCCCGGCTAACCGCGCTTTGGCAAATGCCTGCTGCACCGCCTGTTGAAATACGCCGCCAATCTCTTCACCGCCAAACGCAGGCAAAGCGAGCGCGGCCACGCGGCCTTCCGTCCTCAGGCTCCGATAGGGCGAAGAGAAAAAGAAGCCGGAGGCCAGAGGTAAAGATGCCGCCTCTGCACGCACATTATCCCTGCTAAACGGTTCCCTATGATTGGCACCACTCATGGCTATATCCATCGGTACACCTTTATCCTTTCATCTCATCAACGAAAATCATCGATAATAATGATTATCATTTATGTTAATCGCGCGCTAAATTACCTGTCATGATTTATCATGTCAACCAACAGCCTCCCCGTCTTGGCGCCTGAATTATCAGGTAAACATTGGGGTTTTCGGCCTATTTTTCCGCAATGTTGCGCGATACGGAAAGCTGGCTTCGTGACGGCTCACCCGGGTGGCTTAGGCGATCGCATCACTGGGCGTTGGAACAAAAAAACAACACCTATGCAACTTGCATCTGTGGCGCGCACATATATTTTTTATAAATGGTAGATATAACTCTTTAATCTAAAAGGACACGTTTCGATGAACAAAATTCTGCTGCTGGCGGCGGCGCTGTTCGGTTTCCTGGCGTTCAACAGCAGCCATGCTGCCGGCCCAGCCTGGCCGCGCACCCTGCAAACCACCCACGGTAGCGTTACGCTGGATCACCCACCGGCGCGCATCGTTTCCACCAGCGTGACCGTTACCGGCACCCTCTTGGCCATTGACGCACCGGTGATCGCCAGCGGCGCCGCCACGCCCAATCAGCGCCTGACCGACCCACAGGGCTTTTTCCGCCAGTGGGCGGATGTCGCCCGGCAGCGCGGCGTAAAACGCTTGTATATCGGCGAGCCGAATGCCGAAGCCGTTGCCGGTGAAGCGCCCGATCTGATCATCGTGGCCGCCACCGGCGGCGATTCCGCCCTGCCGATCTACGATCAGTTGAAGGCCATTGCTCCAGTGCTGGTCGTCAACTACGACGATAAAAGCTGGCAAGAACTGGCCCAGGAGCTTGGCCAGGCAACCGGGCACGAAGCACAGGCCGCCAACGTGATCGCCGCGTTCGATGCGCAAGAAAACGCGCTAAAACAGCACATACAATTGCCGCCGCAGCCGGTTTCCGCGCTGGTGTTCCGCAACGACGGTAAGGCGGCCAACCTGTGGACCGCCGAATCCTCACAGGGGAAACTGTTACAGCAGCTTGGCTTTACCCTGGCGACGTTGCCGCCAAAATTAAGCACCAGCACCAGCATGGGGATGCGCAAGGATATCATCCAACTGGGCGGGGAAAGCCTGGCCGCCGGGCTAAACGGCCAAACGCTGATGCTGTTCGCCAATGATGAAAGCGACGCCCAACGCCTGATGGCCAACAGCCTGCTGGCGCATCTGCCGGCGGTGCAGAATAAGCGGGTCTACCCACTGGGCAACGATACCTTCCGCCTGGATTATTACAGCGCCAGCAACCTGTTGACGCGGCTGGAAAAGCAGTTTACTTCCCACTAACGGTTAACGGCGACGTTTCCTCCGGCCTGTGCAGGGTCACCTGCCGCAGGCCGGTCATCGTCACCAACAGCAGCACGCCAAGCAGCGCCGCCCCCAGGCCAAAACCGGTGGCGGTCATCGCCGGCAGCATAAAGGCCCCCATCGCCCCCAGCAACAGCGCACCCAGCGCATCGCCCACCACGTTCTGCGCCGTCCACAGGCCATTAATCCGGCCCAGAAACGCATCCGGCGTCAGGTTCTGAATTAGCCCGTATTGCAGCAACGAATTCACCGCACTCAGGTAACCAAAGATCACCAGGCACACCAACGCCAGGCTATACCACGGCATCAGGCCGAACAGCGCAATCGCCACAAAGGCGCCGATGGCCGTCAGCAGCATCATCCAACCGGGGCGCGCCACCTGCGCCACTCGCCCGCTGGTAAAAGCACCCAGCGCGGCGCCCAGCGGCACCGCGGAATACATAAAGCCCAGGTAGGACGCGCCGATATGCCAGCTTTCACCCACCGCGGGATAGATGACGCGCACCGCGCTGGCCATGGTCAGCAACGCCCCGATCAGCGCCACCATGCCAATCACTTTGTTTTGGAACAAGAAGGCAAAACCGCTCACCAGTGCGCGCAGCGGGTGTTCACGCGGCTGCTGCGGCGGCATCAATTGCGGCAGGCTGAGCAATGGCACCAGCGTCAGCAGGGTGCCCAACGCCGCCAGGCCATAGTTCCAGCTCACCCCAGCGCTGGCGATCACGACGCCGCCCACCGCAGGGGAAAGCACCGAACCAAACCGCACCGTCAGCATACTGATCGCCCCGGCCTGTACGATATTTTCTCGCCCGACCAGCGCGGGGGTGGCCGCCAACAGGGCCGTCACTCCTACCGCGCCGAAAAAACCGTCCCACACGGCAAGCAGGTAGATCACCGCCAGCGAAGGCGCGGGCAAGGCGGCATTAACGCACAGGCCGATAAAGCCAATGCCGCAGGTCGCGCGGGCAAACAGGATCAGGCGGCGGCGCTCATAGCGATCCGCCAGCACACCGCCCATCAATAGCCCGGTGAACATGCCGCCGCCGGCGAACGTTACCGCAAGCCCCACCAGCAGCGTTGAACCGGTTAATGCCTGAATTTGCACCGGGATGGCGATCGCCATCAGCCCCAGAGCCAAAATAGAAATAAAGCGCGCGCAGAACACGGCACGAAAGGCACGGTTAGTTCTCAGCAGGCTAAAATCGAGCAAAATAGAGGGTTTATTTTTATTCATTGGTATCTTCACCACAAATTCCAGGTTGTGCGCCGCAATGCCATGACGCGGGCGCTGCAATCATTTGGCGACTCATGCTACCATAGACGGACACAACCAATAATGATAATAACTATCATTGATTTTCAGTTTGAAAATGGGATGTCATGTTTCGGCCTACACGCAACAATATCTCTCCACCTCCCCTCGCCGCGGGGTCTTACGGCATGCCTGGTTCTTCCCGCTCGTTTCGCCGCCGGTTTTATGGCCTGCTCGTGGCAGTGTTGGTACTGCTGGGGGTGGCGGCGCTCAGCCTGGCGCTGGGCGCAAAATCCATTCCTTTTGATACGGTGATTCAGGCGTTGTCCGGCCAATGCAGCACGGCGGACTGCGTGATCATCACCGAATCCCGCCTGCCGCGCACATTGGCCGGTATTCTGGCCGGCGTGGCGCTTGGGCTGGCGGGCGCATTAATGCAAACCCTCACCCGTAACCCGCTGGCGGATCCCGGTATCCTCGGCATCAACGCCGGCGCCAGCTTTGCCGTGGTCTTGGGGATCACCTTTTTTGGCGCGGTCAGCGTTGGCCACTATCTCTGGTTCGCCTTTGCCGGCGCGCTGCTGGCCTCTCTGCTGGTGGCGTTGATCGGCGCGCTGGGCGGCGGCACCATCAACCCTATCCGCCTGACGCTGGCCGGCGTGGCGCTGGCTGCGGTGCTGGAAGGCATGACCTCGGGCATTGCGCTGCTCAACCCGCTGGTGTTCGATCAACTGCGCTTCTGGCAGGCCGGTTCGCTGGATATTCAAAACATGCAGGTGGTGCGCGCCGTAGCCCTGCCCATTGTGCTTGGCACCCTGATTACACTGTGGATGAACAAGGCACTCAACAGCCTGAGCATGGGCAATGAGCTGGCCACCGCTCTCGGCACCGGCATTGTGCGCACCCAACTGCTCGGGCTGCTGGCCATCACGCTGCTGTGCGGCAGCGCCACCGCCGCCGTGGGCCCGATTGCCTTTGTGGGCCTGATGATGCCGCACATCGCCCGCCGCCTGTCCGGTTCGGAGCTGCAGTGGATGTTGCCGTGGACGCTGGTGCTCACACCGATTTTACTGCTCAGTGCCGATCTGCTCGGCCGTTTTCTGGTGCCGGGCGAACTGCGCGTTTCCGTCGTCACTGCCCTGCTCGGTTCGCCGATGCTGATTGCGCTGGTGCGTAAACGCCATCTGTTCAGGAGGAGGCGCTAATGTCGATGCTGGCTGCCCGCCTGATGATAACCAAATGCCCATTGCGCGCCTCCAGGCCCCTGCTTACCGCGCTGGTGCTGGTGCTGGCCTGTGCCGCACTGGCGGTCTATGCGCTCGGCTCCGGTACGCTGGCGCTCAGCGCCGGCCAGGTTATTGACGCGCTGCGCGGCGAAGGCCCGGCCAATCTGCTGGTGATCGTTAACCAGTGGCGGCTACCACGCGTCGTTATGGCGCTGGTGCTGGGGGCGGCGCTGGGGCTTAGCGGCGCCATATTCCAGTCGCTGCTGCGTAACCCGCTCGGCAGCCCGGACGTGATCGGCTTTAATACCGGCGCCTATACCGGGGTGCTGATCACCGTGGTGCTCTTCAACCAAAACGTGCTTGCCATTACCGGCGGCGCGTTGGCAGGCGGCCTGTTGACCGCCGTGCTGATTTACCTGCTGGCGTGGCGCGACGGCATGGAGGCTTTCCGGCTGATTATCGTCGGGATTGCCGTGCGGGCGTTGCTGGTGGGGGCCAATACCTGGCTCATCATCAGTGCGTCGCTGGAATCGGCCATGACCGCCGGGCTCTGGAGCGCCGGCTCGCTCAACGGCATCACCTGGGCGAAAAGCCTGCCAGTGCTGGCGATCATCGTCCTGTGTTGCCTGCTACTATCAATACTGGCGCGCCGTATGCGCCTGCTGGAAATGGGCGACGATACCGCCTGTGCGTTGGGCGTGCCGGTAGAACGGGCGCGCATGCTGCTGTTGCTGATCGGCGTGCTATTAACCGCAGCGGCGACCGCCGTGGCCGGCCCCATTTCCTTTATTGCGTTAGTCGCGCCGCAGATCGCCCGCCGCCTGTGCAACAACCGCTGCGTGCTGTTGCTGACGACGCTCACCGGCGCCCTGCTGCTGCTGGCCGCCGACGTTACCGCACAGCGGTTGTTTACGCCTTACCAACTGCCGGTGGGCGTGCTGACCGTAAGCCTGGGCGGTATTTACCTGATTTGGCTGTTAATCCGTGAGTCACGAAAAAAATGAGTGCTGATACCCTGTTGCCCGCGCCGCTGCGCGCCGAAAACCTGACGCTGAGCTACGATAAGAAAATCGTGGCGCAAAACCTGTCGGTTTCCATTCCCGAAGGCGAACTCACGGTGATCATTGGCCCCAACGCCTGCGGGAAATCCACGCTGCTGCGCACCCTGAGCCGCCTGATGCAACCGCAACAGGGCGCAGTCTGGCTCAACGGCAAGCTCATCGGCGAATACGCCACCAAAGAAGTCGCCCGCCAGCTTGGCCTGTTGCCGCAAACCTCTATCGCACCGGGCGATATCACGGTGTTTGATCTGGTGGCGCGCGGGCGTTACCCGCACCAGGGGCTGTTCAGCCGCTGGCGCCCGGAAGACCAACAGGCGGTGGAAGAAGCGATGCGCGCCACCGGCGTGGCCGAACTGGCGGAACAGGCGGTGGATACGCTCTCCGGCGGCCAGCGGCAACGGGTGTGGATCGCGATGGTGCTGGCGCAGCAAACGCCGTTGCTGCTGTTGGACGAACCCACCACCTGGCTGGACATTACTTACCAGATCGAGCTGCTGGAACTGATGCGCCAGCTTAATCGCGACAAAGGCTACACCCTGGTGGTGGTGCTACACGATCTGAACCATGCTTGCCGTTACGCCACGCATCTGATCGCCATGCGTGGCGGTAAAGTGGTGGCGGAGGGCGCGCCGAAAGACATCGTCACCCCGGCGTTGATTGAAGAGGTCTACGGGCTGCCGTGCGTGATTATCGACGATCCGGTGTCACACACGCCGCTGGTGGTGCCGCTGGGGAAATAACCCTGCCGCTAAAGCAACGGGGGCCAAAGGCCCCCGTTGTGGTTTAAGCGCATAATAAAACTTACAGCGCCCGCAACACCCGGTTCAATAACGGCCCCAACACATTAAACGACGCCGGCGACACGATATCCACGTGTGCGCAGTCCAGTTCGTGCACCTGCAGCGCGTCCACATAGCGCGCCCAGGTTTGCTGCACGTCCATGCCTTCCTGCAAAGTGCGTTTGGCCACGAACAGCGTCGCCGTGCCATGGAAGCGGGCGGTACGGGTACGGGAAAGCAGCCGCACCGAATCCGCATAGTTGGCCTCAATGTTGTCAAACATCACCGCTCGGCCTGCACCCAACGCCGGATCGAGCGTGCCTTCCGACACCGCCAGGAACTGTTCACGTTCACGCTGCACTTCCTTCAACACATTGTCATCCAGCATAACGTCCCAGTTTTGGGTTTCCGGCGGGTAGGTGTCCAACAGCCCCAGGAAAGCCACCCGTTCCCCCCGCGCCTGCAGGCGCGCGGCGATCCCCTGCGCCAGCGTACCGCCCAGCGAATAGCCGATAAAATGGTACGGACCGTGCGGCTGCACCCGCAGTACGGTGGCCAGATGCGCCTCAACCACCTGATCCATATCTTCGCTGGCCGCCAACGGCCCATCGGGACGCGGCGACTGAATGCCGACCAACGACCAGTGTTGGTCAAGATAGCGCGGCAATACGCTGAACTGCCAGGAAAAACCGGAAGCCGGATGCAGGCAGAACAGGATCGGCCCGTCGGTGATACGCAGCGGCAACACGCTGTCGAAGCCGCTACGCTCGGCCTCTTCCTGCGAACGATCTTCCGCCAGCAGTTGCGCCAGTTGCTCCACCGTCGAGGCCACCATCACCTGCCCCACCGCCACCGCTTTGCCCAGATCGCGGCGCAGTTCCGCCGCCAGGCGCATCGCCAGCAGCGAATGGCCGCCCAGGGCGAAGAAATCATCGTCGGCAAAGACCTGTTCACGCTGCAACAAACGTGCGAACACGGCGGCGATCGCCGTCTCCAGGCCCGGCGCCGGCGGCCGGCCGGCCTTGCGCGCCTGGAGCTGCGGCTGTGGCAACGCCTTGCGATCCAGCTTACCGTTGGCGCTCAACGGCAGTTCGTCCATCTCAACCAGCGCCACCGGCACCATATGCGGCGGCAAACGCTCAGCCAGCGCCGCACGCAACGCCGCCAGATCCAACCGCACATTCGGCTGCGCCACCAGGTAACCCACCAGTTGACGAGCATCACCGGTAGCGCCCGCCGGTGCGCCCTGCAACACCAGCGCATGCGCCACCGCCTGGCGCACACCCGGCAGCGACAGCAACGCGTGATCGATATCGCTCAGTTCAATACGTTGGCCGCGGATTTTTAACTGATCGTCGCTGCGGCCGAGGTATTCCACTTCACCGCCCGGCAGCCAGCGCGCCACGTCGCCGGTGCGGTACATGCGCCCGCCGTTGCCGTATGGATCGGCAACGAAGCGGCTGGCGGTCAAATCCGGCCGGCCAAGATAGCCCTGAGCCAGTTGCACGCCGGTCAGATACAGATCGCCGGCGACGCCCGGCGGCACCGGCCGCAGGCGCGCATCCAAAATACGCAGACCGGTATTCCACACCGGCAGGCCGATCGGCACGTGGCTGCCGGTCACCCGCGCCAGCGATTCGCCATAGGCCGGATACCAGGAAACATCCACCGCCGCTTCCGTCGGGCCATACAGGTTATGCAACGGCACCGCCGTGCGGCTCTGCCACTGGCGGCACAGATCCGCCGGCAGGGCTTCGCCGCTGCAGAATACCTGCCGCAGCGAGGCGCAGTGGCCCACCGCCCGTTCAGAATCCAGCGCGGCGACAAAAGCCGCCAGCATGGAAGGCACAAAATGCATGGTCGTAACGCGGTATTGGGCGATCAGGTCTTGCAACTGGTGCGGATCGCGGTGGGCCTCCGGCGGCGCCATCACCAACTGCGCGCCCACCATCAGCGGCCAGAAAAACTCCCATACCGATACGTCAAAACTGCACGGTGTTTTTTGCAGCACCACATCACCGGCGCCGATGGTGTATTGATGCTGCATCCACAGCAGGCGGTTGACGATCGCCTGGTGGCCGACCAACACCCCCTTCGGCCGCCCGGTGGAACCTGAAGTGAAGATAATATAAGCCGCGTGCTGCGGCGTAGGCCCGGCGATCATCACACCGGCCGCGTGATCAACCGGCAGCAGCGCGGCATAAATCAGCATCTCGCCTTTGCCGGCAAAGCGCGCCTGTTGCAGCGGATCGGTGACGATCAGACGCGGAGTGGCGTCTTCCAGCATCATGCTCAGGCGCTCATCCGGGTAGCCGGTATCCAGCGGCAAATAGGCCGCCCCGGTTTCCACAATCGCCATCAACGCCAATGAAAGGTAGACCGAACGCGGCAATGCCACCGCAACGATGTCGCCCGGGCGCACGCCCTGAGCCACCAGTTGGCGCGCCAGCGCGCGCACTTGTTCGCGCACTTCACGGTAGCTGAGTTGCAATAGCGGATCGGCCAACGCCGGAGCATCCGGGGTTTTCTGCGCCTGCTGCGCCAGCAGGCTGCTGAGGGTTTCGGCCGGCACCGGGTGGGTGGTGTCGTTAACCCGCGCCAACAGCGCATGGTCCTGCACCGTCAGCAGATCGGCCTCGCCAATCGGCAACGCCGGGCGCGCCGCAAACTGGCTGAGCAACAGCGGCAGGCGCTGCAGATGCGCCGCCAGCTCCTGGCGGGAGTAGCGCTTCGCACTGGCCAGCAGCTCTACCTTCAACGCGCCGTCCTGGCCGATGAACAGCGCGATTTCCAGATCCCGTACCGGCCCGGAGGCCAGATCGTGGGTGACGCCCTCAATGCCGTTAAAGTCGAGCTGGTAATCAAACATTTTAAAATTGAACACCGTGCCGTACAGCGGCTCGGCGTCGCCGACATGGCCCAGATCGCGCTGCACCTGTTCGGCGTCATAGCGCTGATGGCGGCGCACGCTTTTCAGTTCACGGCTGATGCAGGCTGCGGCTTCGCCCAACGTAGCCTGCGGCTCAAGATGCATTGCCATCGGCAACACATTGATCACCGGGCCGGCAGCGCACAACGCGGCCGAACCGGTACGGCGCATGAAAATAAACCCGGCGCTGAAGCTCGGTTGGCCGCTCAGGCGTGATACCCATACGGCCAACAGCGCCACCGCCATATCCGCTGCGGTCAGGTGCTGCGCCTGGCCGGCCGCGGCCAGGGCGGCGAACGCCGTTTTATCACACTGCAAATCCAAACGGTGAATACGCGGCGTGGGCACCGCCCCTGCCAACGGCTGTGGGCTGATGGTAGCCGCCGGCGGCAACTGGCGCGCTTTTTTCAGCCAAAAATCGGCGTCGCGTTGCCAGGCCGGCGATGCCTGATAGGCCTGATACTCCGCCACCACCTCGCTAAAGGGGGTAAACGGCGCCGGCGGCAGGGCATCGCCCCGGCACAGGTGGTTATAGATCGCCGCAATGCGGCGGGCGATGGCCGTGAAGCTAAAGCCATCCACCAGCATGTGATGATAGCGCTGATACCAATACCAGCGGTCATCGGCAAGCCGCATCAGCACATGGCGATACAGCGGTTTGCCGCTGCCGGCGCGCAGATCGCCGGACAGATCAATCTCCATCAACGCCCGCGCGGCCGCCAGCGCATCGGGTGAAGCGGCCAGATCGACAAATTCCGGTGCAATCAAGGCCAGCGCCGGGTCATAGGTCTGTACCGGTACGCCGTCACGCTCGCTAAAACGCAACCGCAGCGTATCCACTTCACTCAGCCCCTGCCCGATCGCCGCCAACAGGCGTTCTTTATCCACAGCCCCCTGCAATTCAATATAGTGTGCAACGGCATAAGCATTGCCGTGTGGGGAAAGCTGATCGGCTACCCAAATACCAGGCTGCGCCGCCACCAACGGCAATTCACCGGCGGCCGCCTGCCCGGCAGGCAAAATAGCGTTTTCTCGCACTACGATCTCCCGTTATTGGTTTATCTGTTCAATGCGTCGCCAGACGATAGCGGCCGAATATCCGGCCAGTGCTGCGCCAGCCATTCATCGCATTGCGCATGCGTTGCCGGGCCGAACGCCACCGTCCATCCGTTTGGGATAGCGTTGGCATCGAACCACAGGCTGTATTGCGCTGCGTGATTGCGGAGCACCAGACTGGGCTGCTGCGGATCGTCAAACGGACTCTGTTTTTCCATCTTGTTCCCCTTGCCATGCTGAAATTTGTGAGGACGGCGCAGTGGCCACCAATAAGATTGGCCCGGCCGATCACCGCGCTCAATCACTCTGGCCAGCGCAGGCCGGCATACATCGAAGACAGGCCGCCCCCGCGCTGCCCCGCCACCACGGTGCCGGCGGGCGCCATGTTGTGCGGCGCCCATGCTGCAACCTGCGGTAACAATTCTTTCTGCATCGCCAGCCAAAAATCGTCTTTGCAAAGCCACTCCTGCGCCCGTTGGCCACGCCATAGTTGTCGACATCGTGCCTGGCCGGCCACGAGCGGTAAGGAATATCTGCGCGCCCCGGGCGGCAGCCGGGGAAACGTTATCAAGACAGGGAATAAAGCAGTAACTGCCGCGCCAGGTGCCGGGAAGTTCGGTTTGCTGGACCCTGACGCCCGTTCCGGGCAAGCGCCGCAGGCTTTGCGGAGCATTGGGCTGGTGGTGATGGGCCAGGCAATTGATGAGGAGCCACATCCGTTGATAGCCAGAGGCCGCCGCCCCCTCTTGCGGAGCGCACCACAAAAAGGTGACGTGCCACTGGCCGTTGCCCGGCAGGGCAACCCGTGGCGTGCCCTGCCGGGCGCTTTCCATCCACCAGCCAGGGCTTCCGGCATGTTGGTTGGCCAGTAACGCGTTGCTTGCTGACGGTGTTGCTCTATTCAAAACGCCTATCCACTTTGTCATTAGCTCCGACGCACGGTTGGCCCCCAAATGGCGAGGCTTACCGAAACAAACGGTGAGCCGAAATACTATTGATAGTTATTTGTATTTGCAATAGTGTGTAAAGGCTCAGTAAAGCAGACCGGCATTCTGGCCGGCCTCCAACACCCAATAGAGTGCCGTTTTGCGTCTCGGCCTTTGGGATTTTGTTCCTGGCAAAATAAAAATAACCGGCTCCCCCTTCCGCTGGCGTTTAGCCACAATCGTCGGGAGATGGCGAGTTGGTAGGAAATTCAAAATGAACCGCAAATTATCTCGTTATTCGTTAGCCACAATCATTGGGTTAGGGTTGGGCGCGCCCGCCTTTACCCAAGCCGCACAAACTAATGGCGATCCGGCCGAAACGGAAAATACCCCTTCGGCCACACAGCAAAAAAAGACCCAGGGTGAAGAAACCCTCGTGGTTACCGCCGCCCGCCAAAACCTGCAGGCGCCGGGCGTTTCCACCATCACCGCCGATGAGATCCAAAAACGCCCGCCTGCACGCGATATCAATGAGCTGATCCGCACCATGCCCGGAGTTAACCTGACGGGCAACTCCACCAGCGGCCAGCGCGGCAACAACCGGCAGATTGATATCCGCGGTATGGGCCCGGAAAACACCCTGATTCTGATCGACGGAATGCCGGCCACCAGCCGCAATTCTGTGCGCCAGGGGTGGCGCGGCGAACGCGATACCCGCGGCGATACCGCCTGGGTGCCGCCAGAGATGATCGAACGTATTGAGGTGTTGCGCGGCCCGGCGGCGGCGCGCTACGGCAACGGC
Source organism: Gibbsiella greigii (assembly GCF_039540155.1). Lineage (NCBI taxonomy): Bacteria > Pseudomonadati > Pseudomonadota > Gammaproteobacteria > Enterobacterales > Yersiniaceae > Gibbsiella > Gibbsiella greigii. The sequence goes on along the minus strand of NZ_BAABEM010000005.1, from coordinate 150,196 downwards.
GCCGCCGGTGGGGTGGTCAATATCATCACCAAAAAGGCCGGCAACGCGCTGCACGGCTCATTGAACGCCTATTACAACGTGCCGCAGCATAAAGACGAAGGCGCCACCCGGCGCACCGATTTCAGCCTCTCCGGCCCATTGAGCGACGTGCTGAGCTTCCGCCTGTTCGGCGGCTACAGCAAAACCCAGGCCGATGCCTGGGATATTAACGAAGCGCATAAATCCGAACGTGTCGGCACTTATAGCAGCAGCATTCCCGCCGGGCGCGAAGGGGGGGTCGACAAAAACATTGATGCGATGCTGCACTGGGACTTCGCGCACCTGCAGTCGCTGGAGTTTGAGTATTCTTACGGCCGCCAGGGCAACCGCTATGCCGGCGATACCCAGAACACCAACACCAACGCCCTGGTGCAAAGCAACTACGGTAATGAAACCAACCGTATCTACCGCGAAACCTTCAGCCTGAACCACCGCGGCGCCTGGGATAACGGCATCAGCACCAACAACTATATTCGCTTCGAGCGCACTCGTAATACCCGCCTGAACGAAGGGTTAGCCGGCGGTACGGAAGGGATTTTCGACACCACCAATGAAGGCTTCGGCACCACCAAGTTGGATGATTTCCTGGCGCACAGCGAAATCAGCGTGCCGTTTGAATTCGGCGTAGCGCAAACCGCCACGTTGGGTACCGAGTGGAACCAGCAGCGGATGAAAGACGGCTCGTCCATCGGCCAGGCGCTGGAAGGGACCAGAACCGGCGGCGCAATTGATGGGGTCGATAGCACCAATCGTAACCCTTACGCTTCCGCACACATCTTCTCGCTGTTTGCCGAAGACAATATCGAGCTAACCGACAGCACCATGCTAACGCCGGGCCTGCGTTACGATCTGCATTCCGAAGCCGGCAACAACTGGAGCCCGTCGCTGAACCTGTCGCAGGAACTGGGCGATAACTTCACCCTGAAAATGGGTATCGCCCGTGCCTACAAAGCGCCGAACCTGTTCCAGAACAACACCAACTACGTGTTGTATAGCGCAGGCCAGGGCTGTGCCACCAGCGACGTCAGCACCGGCTGCTACCTGCTCGGCAACAAGGATCTGAAGGCGGAAACCAGCGTCAATAAAGAGATTGGGCTGGAGTTCCATCAAAACGGCTGGCTGGCCGGGGTGACCTACTTCCGCAACGATTACCGTAACAAGATCGAAGCCGGCAGCACCCGAATCGCCAGCAGCAGCAGCGGCACGGCGGTTTACGAGTGGGTAAACGTGCCGAAGGCGGTGGTGCAAGGGCTGGAAGGCACGCTGAACGTGCCGGTCAGCGAAACTGTCACCTGGAGCAACAACGCCACCTACATGATCGAGAACGAGAACAAAACCACCGGCGATTACCTGTCGGTGATCCCGAAGTTCACCATCAACTCGACGCTAAGCTGGCAGGCAACCGAGGCATTGTCGCTGCAATCGACCCTGACCTGGTACGGCCGGCAGAAACCGAAGAAGTACAACTATCAGGGCAAAGCGGCCGTCTGGCCTGAAACCCGTGAGGTGAGCCCTTATGCTGTCGTCGGCGCCAGCGCGACCTATGAGGTGAACAAGAACGTCAGCCTTACCGCCGGTATCGACAACCTGTTCGATAAACGCCAGTTCCGCGCCGGCAACGCGCAGAACGTGGGTAACCCACTCACCGGCGCGGTTAACATCGCCGGTGCAGGCGCGGCCACCTACAACGAACCGGGGCGCACCTTCTATATGAGCATCAATAGCCACTTCTGATGGTGGAAGGTAAGTAAAAACCCAGATGCCGGCCAAAAGGCCGGCATCTTTTTGCCCGCCCATCGCGGCGGGAAAACCTAGAAAGGTGATATCAATAACAGGGAAAGTCAGGATACGGCGGGGCTAAAATGACGAACCCGCCGTGGCCGGCGGGTTCAGGGATGGAAACGCAGATTAGATCATCTGGCTGAAGTTCATCTGCGCCATCAGTTTGTAGTTATCGGAGTAGTCCACAGGGATGGCAACCACCACCGGCCCCTGGATATCCATCGCTTTACGCAGCACCGGGCGCAGTTCTTCCACCGACGCGACGTTAAAACCAACCGCACCGCAGGCTTCAGCATACTGTTTGAAATCAATCGGCCCAAACTCAACGCCAGATTTACGATCGTATTTTTTCACTTCCTGCATTTCGACCATGTTATAGGCGTTATCCACCCACACGATGTGCACGATGTTGGTTTTCAGGCGTACCGCCGTTTCCAGCTCCATACTGGACTGCATAAAGCCGCCGTCGCCCGAAATGGAAACCACTTTATCGCCTGGGCGCACCAGAGACGCGCCGATAGCCCACGGCAGCGCCACACCCATGGTTTGCTGGCCGTTGGAGATCAGCAACTGGCGGGCACGGAAGCTGTAAAGATAACGGGCAATCCAGATATGGAAGCTCCCCATATCCACACACAGCGTCACGTCATCGCTGACCACATCCTGCAGTTCCTTCACGATACGCAGCGGGTGAATCGGCATACCGCCGCGGCGAGCCGCACGCTCGGCCAACTCGGTGCGCTGGCGGCTGAGATCACTCAGGATATTTTCCACTTCACCCGGGATCTGCAGCACGCTCTGGAACGATTCCGTCAGCGCATGGAGCGTAGCGCTGATGTTGCCGATCAGTTCCACATCCGGGCGATAGCAGGTATCGATTTCCGATGGCAGCACATCGATGTGCACCAGTTTCAGGCGATGCTGGCTATTCCACATGCACGGATCGTATTCGATCGGGCCGTAACCCACGCTGACCACCAAATCCGCTTTCTGCAACAGTTGGTCGGCAGGCTGGTTGTTGAACAGCCCCACACGGCCGGCAAAACGGGCAAAATGATTCACATCGATGGCGCCGGCAGCCTGATAGGTCCCCACCACCGGCATCGCCGTGCGGCACAGCAGATGGCGCACTGCTTCGCTGTTTTCCGGGCGGCTGGCCTGCAGGCCAAGCAGCAGTACCGGACATTTGGCTTCTTTAATCAGTTTCACCGCAGACTGAATGTCTTCCCCGGCGGCGGCGCCCATGCGTGGCACGCGGCAACCCGCCAGCACCGGCCCGGTGGTCGGTTCATTGACAATATCCATCGGCAGGCTGACGAAAGACGCACCTGGGCGGCCAAACTCTGCGCTACGGAAAGCGTTAGCAATCACCTCGGAAATGGCCTCGCCGACGTGCACTTCGGCACAGTACTTGGTGATCGGCCGCATCATGCTGACGGTATCCATGCTCTGGTGGGTTTGTTTCAGGTTATCCGCGCGTTTAACCGCACCACCGAACGCCACCACCGCGTCCCCTTCGGACGTTGCCGTCGCCAGGCCGGTCACCAGGTTGGAAGCCCCCGGCCCGGAGGTGGCCAGCGCGACGCCCGCTTTACCGGTCAAACGGCCAACCGCCGCTGCCATAAACGCCGCGTTAGCTTCGTGGCGCACCACTACGGTTTCAATTGACTGTGAGTCCACCAGCGAATCGAATACCCGGTCGATCTTCGCACCCGGTATACCAAAAACGTGTTTTACTCCCTGCGCTTCCAGGTTCTTTACCACTAAATCAGCGCCACACTGCCAATTGTTATCCGTATTTACCTTTGCCATGGTTCTCTACCTCCTAAAGAAAAAACGACTGCCAGAATTGCCATCGCAGATGGCACAGGAGTACTTAGCCTTCGGCAGCACGTATTGCGCGGTCCAAATCCTCTGGGCAGAGGTCGGCGCGCAGAAAATCCGCATCTTGCGGTAACTGAAGATTAAGACGGGTGATCACCCCAAACTGCAGGCGGCCACGTTCAAGCTGGTAATCCAGCACGTGGCCGCCGCCGCTGCGATCATCGGTAACGAAATGTTCGTGGTAACCGGCTACCGTAACCCCCTGCATATAATCAGGCGAACGGAAACCGACCAACGAGCCATGGCGCTGTTTGAATGAAAAAATAGGCTGTTCTTCGATCGCTTCCAGCATGTGTTTATAGGGCCTTTCCTGGCGGGGGACGGTGCGCGTTTCTACCGAGCTGAACTCACCGTCGATACGCAATGCGCAGAACACATTGGGGGAATCGATTTGCTCATCAATACACTGATGTAGCTCATCTTTGGTGATAGGGTGAGTAAACTCCTGCGTGACGGTGGGTTTGAAAAAGGTGACCACGGCGAACGGGGTTTTCTGATCCAGGCTGGCAGGCCGGGCGCTGCCGTCGGCGCGCAGTTGGTGAATCTCCTGATCAAAAGCAATCAATTCGCCGTCAAGATGATTGAAAGTCCCCAGACCAAAATCACCATGTTTCAACAGCTCAGCGATCGTAACGTCTCCCTCGTACACGCCGCTAAGTAAGGCACTCATCAGCGAGATCTGGTAAATCTCACCTTCACCGGTGCTCACTCGTTGTTTGGCGAAGCCCTGCGCCAAATGCTGGGCACAGGAACAACCCTGGTTATGGTTCATGACTTACTCCTCCACCAGTGTGAAGCACAATGCATCACACGTTCGAAAATGCGCATCAGCTGCAATGCGCTAACTTGTCACTGCCAAAGGACTGTCGATTGATTCGATTCAGCCCGCTGCGACAAAAAAACCGGTTGCGGCAACCGGTGACACGCGAAACCAACAAACAATTAGCAAGTTTAATGAATTGCTAATCATTGCCATTTGCATAGCGTCTGATTGAACGATTTATCTGGTGTTGGAGCAGAACGAATACCGCTGATGAAAGGCTAAACCGGCGGTCAATTTATTACAGGCACTGTAAAAACCGCGCGAGTATTCATTATTTTCTGCACGGCACAGCTGGCGTTCGGTTACCCCCGTCCACCAGATGTCTGCAAGGGTAGTCGTTTTACATTAACCAGAGAACCCTATATTCATAAGAAACGCTTTTGCATATAATGCAAAGATGAATGACGCACGCTATGCAGAACATCTGCCAATTTTTATCGAAGTTGCCCAACACGGCAGCTTCTCCGCGGCGGCCCGCAAGCTGGGTATGGTCCCCTCATCGCTGGTCCGTCATATCGATTCGCTGGAAAACCTGCTGAATGTCACCCTGTTTATCCGCTCAACGCGCGGCCTGATGCTGACAGACGCCGGCAAACTGCTGCAGGAACGCGCCACCCAAATACTGGCTGACATCATTGATATCAAAGCCGAGCTAAACTCGCTGAGTGATAGCCCACAGGGGATACTGCGCATCAGTTGCCTGCCGACCTTTGGCAAAAACTACATCCTGCCGCTGCTGCCGGAATTGGCGCACCGCTATCCACGCGTGTCCGTCGATCTTGATCTGACGGAACAGCTGACCGATCCGACGCAAGAGTTGCTGGACGCGGCGATACGTATCGGCGAACAGAAAGACAGCGGGCTGTATGCCAGCCATATCGCCACCCAACGCTGGATAATGTGCGCCAGCCCGGCCTATATCGCCCGTCATGGGCAACCCGGCACCCTGGCGGAACTGCCGCGCCACCGGCTGATCGCCCGGTATCACCGGCAAGAGCCAACCTGCTGGGCGCAAATCCTCGATAGCTCGCTGATGAGCCAATGCAATATGGTATTACGCTGCGATGATTTCACCGCCCAACTCCAGGCGGCGTTGCTCGGGATCGGGATCACCTTCTTGCCCAACTGGGTAGTCGGGCCGGATATCCAGGCCGGCAGATTGCAGGAAATCTTGGACGATCCGCGCGGTGAGAAACAGGGGATTTATCTGCTGCGCCCACTGGCGAAAATCCCTGCCAAGCTAGAGGCCTTTATCCACCTGCTGCAACAGAGTATCGGGCAGCCGCCCAGTTGGGAATGACGTGCAACGGCGGCCCTTGCCCGCCGTTTAATACTCGCCCTGGCGTTGCCGCTGCTGGGCCAGCAGCGCTGCCTGCTGGCGCACCACCTGCCAGATCACCTCTGCCGCCGGCGTCAGGGAGCGGTTTTTCCGCCGCACCAGCATCAGCGCGCGGTTAATCTCCGGCTCAAGACGGCACACCTTGAGCTGCTCTCCTTCCGGCAACGGCAACGCCAGCGCCGGGAAAATACTGATGCCGATACCGGCGCTCACCATGGGGAAAATCGTGGCCGGATGGCCGATTTCCTGCACCACCTGTGCCTTAATTCCCTGTTGGCGAATCGCCTGGTCAATCAGCGGCCGGCTGCCGGAGGCATAGTCCTGCAACACCAGGCGGCAACCGTTTAATGCCGTCCAGTGCACCACCGCCTGGCTGGCGAATGGATGATCGCGGCGGCACAGCAGCAAAAAAGGCTCATACAGAATCGGTTCACAGTCCAGATCCACCGCCTGCACCGGATCGACCACGATGCCGAAATCCACTTCGGCATTGCGAATGCTGCTCAGCACTTGCTGCTGCGCCTGATCGCGCAGCAGGATGCGAATATCCGGATACTGTTTCTCGCCGGCGGCAATACACTGCGGCATCAAATGGGCAGAGATGGTCTGGCTGGAAGCCACCCTGACGGTGCCGCTGCGCTGCACGCCAAAGCTGCGCACATCCAGCAACGTTGCCTGCAGCTCGTCCAACAGCCGTTCAACCTGGTGCGCCAGCCGCTGCCCGGCATCGGTCAATAACACCTCGCGCGTGGTGCGATCCAGCAAACGCACGCCGATTTCCGCCTCCAGCTCTTTCACGCTGTGGCTTACCGCCGACTGCGTCAGGCCAATCGCCTCGCCGGCGCGGCTGAAACTGCCATAGCGGGCAATAGTGACAAAGATCCGCAACTGCTTGAGGGAGTAATTCATGTTTTTTATTCATAAATGAATTAAATAAATCAATTTTATTATTATATCTCAGCGCGGGAAAATAGCCGTCATAATATTCACTGCCGAGAAAATTCGATGAGATTTTTACCCGATCGCTTTACCCTGACGCTGCTCACTACCGTGCTGCTGGCTTCGTTCCTGCCGGCGCGCGGCGAGTTTGTCGGCTGGTTAAATATCCTCACCACCGCGGCCATCGCCCTGCTGTTTTTCATGCATGGCGCCAAGCTGTCGCGCGAGGCGATCCTCGCCGGCAGCAACAACTGGCGTTTACACCTGTGGGTGATGTTCAGCACCTTCATCATTTTCCCGCTGCTTGGCGTCCTGTTTAAATGGTGGTCGCCGGTCAATGTCAGCCCAGCGCTGTATAACGGCTTCCTCTACCTGTGCATTCTGCCGGCCACGGTGCAATCGGCGATCGCCTTCACCTCGCTGGCGGGCGGCAATGTGGCCGCTGCCGTCTGCAGCGCGTCGGCCTCCAGCCTGCTGGGGATTTTCGTTTCGCCGCTGCTGGTGGGGCTACTGATGAATGTCCACGGCGATACCGGTAGCCTGCGCCAGGTGGGCACCATTGTGTTGCAACTGCTGGTGCCGTTTATCGCCGGCCACCTGTCACGGCCGCTGATTGGCAACTGGATCGAACGCAACCGCAAACTGATCGGCAAAACCGACCAAACCTCGATCCTGCTGGTGGTCTACGCCGCCTTTAGCGAAGCGGTGACGCACGGCATCTGGCACCAGGTGGGGATTGGCTCAATGGCGTTCATTGTGTTGGTCAGCCTGGTTTTACTGGCTATCGTGCTGGTGGTAAATACCTACATGGCGCGCAAGCTGGGCTTTAGCAAAGCGGATGAGATCACGATTGTATTCTGCGGCTCGAAAAAGAGCCTGGCTAACGGCATTCCGATGGCGAACATTCTGTTCCCGGCATCGGTGGTCGGGGTGATGGTGCTGCCGCTGATGGTGTTCCACCAGGTACAACTGATGACCTGCGCGGCGCTGGCTCGGCGCTACCAGAAAAAACAGCAGACCAGCCAGGCAACGCCGGCGCCGCAAGCGGCGCCTCGCCAGAGAGCATAAACCAACGCTGTGGGGGAGCATCGGGCCGCGCCTTAACGCAGGCAGGCCCCTAGAAACGGCGGGCGATGCAAAAGCTCGGCGTCACTCAACCGCGTTTTAACGGTTTGACCAGATGATCGAGCCCCTCGATTTTGATCGCCAATGTCATCTCCATCAGCATACCGAGTTTGCCCTGCGGGAATTCGCCCTTACGGGCGAACCACAGCAGATACTCTTCAGGCAAGTCGATCAGCACCCGCCCCTGGTATTTACCAAACGGCATCACCGTATTGGCGATCTCGATCAGGTTCTCTTTTTCCATCAGTCACCCAGCAAGCGGAGCATTTCCGCTTCGTCGATCACCGCGATCCCCAACTCCTGCGCTTTCGCCAGTTTGGAGCCGGCGGCCTCGCCGGCGATCACCAGATCGGTTTTCTTCGACACGCTGCCGCTCACTTTCGCCCCCAGCGCCGCCAGACGATCTTTCGCCTCATCGCGGGAAAGCAGGCTGAGTGAGCCGGTCAGCACGATGGTTTTACCGGCAAACGGGCTGTCGATCTCTTCCGCCACCACCACCGCCGGCATCGGCCAGTTAATACCGATTTCCGGGCTGAGCAGCTCGTCGATCACCTGCTGATTATGTGCTTCGGCAAAGAAGTTAACCACATGTTTGGCCACCACTTCACCCACGTCCGCCACCTGTTTCAGCGCTTCTTCATCCGCAGCACGCAGTTTTTCCAGCTCGCCGAAGTGCGCCGCCAGATTGGCTGCCGTCGCTTCCCCCACTTCGCGGATCCCCAGCGCATACAGGAAACGGGCAAACGTGGTCTGCTTAGCCTTTTCCAGCGCGTTGACCAGGTTCAGCGCCGATTTCGGCCCCATGCGATCCAGCCCGGTCAGGATCCCGGCGGACAGGCGGAACAGATCGGCCGGCGTTTTGACGTACTCTTTTTCCACCAGTTGCTCTATGATCTTGTCGCCCATGCCGTCAACGTCCATCGCACGGCGCGAAACAAAATGCTTCAGCGCTTCTTTCCGCTGGGCGGCGCAGATGAGCCCACCGGTGCAGCGCGCCACCGCTTCCCCCTCAACCCGTTCCACGTCTGAGCCGCACACCGGGCAGTGCTGCGGGAAAACAATGTCGCGCGCATCCTGCGGGCGGCGATCTTCCAGCACCCCCACCACCTGCGGGATCACATCGCCGGCACGGCGGACGATCACCGTGTCGCCGATACGCAGCCCCAGGCGCTCTATCTCATCGGCGTTATGCAGCGTAGCATTGCTGACGGTCACACCGGCAACCAATACCGGCTCCAAACGCGCCACCGGCGTCACAGCTCCGGTGCGGCCGACCTGGAATTCCACGTCACGCACGATAGTGATCTGTTCCTGCGCCGGGAATTTATAGGCGGTGGCCCAGCGCGGCGCACGGGCGACAAAGCCGAGTTGTTCTTGCAGATCGATATCGTCGATCTTCACCACCACGCCGTCGATATCGAACCCCAGATCGGCACGGGTTTGTTCCACCTGGTGATAAAAAGCCAGCACCTCGTCGCTGCCGGTACACAGCTTAACGCGATCGCTCACCGGCAGCCCCCAGGCCTTGAACTGCATCAGGCGCTGCCAGTGGCTGCGCGGCAGCTCGCCGCCTTCCAGCAGCCCCACCCCATAGCAGAAAAAGGTTAGCGGGCGCGTGGCAGTGATGCGCGGATCGAGCTGGCGCAGCGAGCCGGCGGCGGCGTTGCGCGGGTTGGCGAACACTTTGCCGTCTTTGCGCCGCGCTTCTTCGTTCATTTTCTCAAAGCCCGCCTGCGGCATGAAGACCTCCCCGCGCACTTCCAGGCGCCGGGGAATGTTCGCCCCCGACAGGCGCAGCGGGATAGCGCGAATGGTGCGCACGTTGGCGGTAATGTTCTCGCCGGTGGTGCCGTCGCCGCGGGTGGCGGCACGCACCAGCACGCCGTCTTCATACAGCAGGCTGACCGCCAGGCCGTCCAGTTTCAACTCACAGCAGAAGGTCAGCGGCTCGCTGCTTTTCAGGCGATCCTGCACCCGCTTGTAAAACGCCAGATAGCTGTCTTCGTCAAAGACGTTGTCCAGCGACAACATCGGAATTTCGTGCCGCACCTGTTCAAAGGCGCTCAACGGCGCCGCCCCAACCCGCTGGGTGGGGGAATCCGGCGTGATCAGCTCGGGATGCGCCTCTTCCAACGCGCGCAGCTCGCGCATCAGCCGATCGTATTCCGCATCCGGGATCTCCGGCGCATCAAGCACGTGATACTGATATTCATGGTGGCGCAGCGCCGTGCGCAGTTGGGTGATCTGTTCGATTATGGGTTCCATGGCTCACCATCAAAGATAAAAAACCCCCGGCGGGCGGGGGTTGATGATTAGGCGTTTATTCAGCGCGCGCAACAGACCGGTCAGGCATTGTTTTCCAACACTTCACGAATGCGCGCTTTATAGGTTTCCAGCTTTTGCGGGGTCATCATGCGGCGCTCGTCGTCCAAGACTACCCCACCGACGTCGTCAGCGATACGCTGCGCCGACTGGAGCATCAGCTTGAAGTTCTGGTTAGCGTCGCCGTAGGACGGCACCATCATAAACATGGAGACGCCCGGCGTGGAGAAATCGGACATGGTGTCGGGATCAAACGAACCCGGTTTGACCATGTTCGCCAGGCTGAACAACACCGGGCCGCTGCCGGCTGGATTCAGGTGGCGGTGGAAAATGTTCATCTCGCCGAACTGGAACCCCGCCTGCAATACGCTCTGCAGCAGCACTTCACCGCCAATCACGCCGCCCTGATGGGCCGCAACGTGCAGCACTAAAACGGTTTCCATGCGTTTAGCCGGTTTCGCCGGCGCCTCCGGCTCAGCCGCGGGTTCTGGCTGCGGCTGCTGATGTGCAGGTTCACTATGCTGCTGGGTTGATGGCGTGCTGGCCGGCAGATCGTCAACGCGCGGCTCACGGCGCGCAGTTGCCGGCTGCGGTGCGTCATCATCCTCATCGTCTTCCGCATAGGTATCCAGCAGCACGTCGTCATAATCCGGGCGGCTTGAAAGCGGCGCCGGTTTCTGCACCGCAGGGCTTGCCGGAGCAGGTTTGGGCGCAGGCACGGGTTCTTCGCGGGCGGCATCGAAATGCCCCAGTTGCGGTTCACCCTGCGGATGGGCAGGGCGCACACGCACCTCCCCGACCCCATCGTCGAGATCGTCAATTGGGGACGGTTCACGCTCTTTTTTAGCGCGTTTAGCTGGGCGATCGCGGAAAAGCGAAGAGCGTTCCTTACGGCTGGTCCAAAGACCATGTAATAACAACGCTATTATGGCGATCGCGCCAACAACGATTAATATCAGACGCAAATCCTGCATCATTGCTATCTCTGTTGTTCCAATACATTGCCACCGCGGCAAACATTCACTCATTAACTCTATTTGCCCGCGCAGACAAGTGCAAGTCCGTGCTGAACTTTATGCCAATAAAGATGATTATACTGCCTTTTTTTGCTGTTTTTTCAGCCAATGCGCCGCTAGCCAGTAGAAAATCATCCCGATATGATAGCGAAGCCTGTTCAGACAATGAGATAACTTAAGATATGTCCTATACGCAGCAACCTGTAAAACCCACCAGCGGTATCCACTATTTTGCCGAAGGGTGGCGGCTGATTTCCCGCCCAGGGCTCAAACGCTATGTCGTGATGCCGCTGTTGGTCAATATTCTGCTGATGGGCTCGGCCTTTTGGTGGTTATTTAGCCAGTTGGGCGGCTGGATCCCGCAGATAATGAGTTACGTGCCCGACTGGCTACAGTGGCTAAGCTACATCCTGTGGCCGCTGGCAGTGATTTCTGTGCTGCTGGTGTTCAGCTATTTATTCAGTACCCTGACCAACATCATTGCCGCCCCATTCTGCGGCCTGCTGGCGGAACAACTGGAAGGCCAGTTGACCGGGCGCCCACTGCCGGATACCGGCGTGATGGGGTTACTCAAGGATGTGCCGCGCATAATGGCGCGTGAATGGCGCAAGCTGATGTATTACCTGCCGCGCGCGCTGGCGCTGCTGGTGCTGTACTTTATTCCAGGCGTTGGGCAAACGCTGGCGCCGGTGCTGTGGTTCCTGTTCAGCGCCTGGATGCTGGCGATTCAATATTGCGACTATCCTTTCGATAACCACAAAATCAGCTTCGCCGACATGCGCCAGGCGTTGCGCCAACATAAGAGCGACAACCTGCAGTTCGGCGCGCTGGTCAGCCTGTTCACCATGGTGCCCATCCTTAACCTGGTGATTTTGCCGGTGGCAGTGTGCGGCGCGACCGCCATGTGGGTCGATCGCTACCGCGCGCAATTCGTCCGCGGATAACCGCGGCGGTACGGGAGGCTTAAGCGAAGGGCACCGCGCGTGCCCTTCTTATTGTGCTTAAAACTTATTTCTTAAGAACATATAGATATACCAATTCTTTACTTCCCTGAACCGCACGTTAGCGTATGCTTTTCAACGTTCCCCAAAATTTCATAGAGTTAAAGGACGGGCTATGAGCAAAATATATGAAGACAATTCATTAACAATCGGCCACTCGCCGCTGGTTCGTCTGAACCGTATCGGCAACGGGCGCATTCTGGCTAAGGTTGAATCACGCAACCCGAGCTTCAGCGTCAAATGCCGCATCGGCGCTAACCTGATTTGGGACGCAGAAAAACGCGGTATCCTTACCCCTGGGAAAGAATTGGTTGAACCTACCAGCGGCAACACCGGTATTGCGCTGGCGTTCGTCGCCGCCGCACGCGGCTACAAGCTGACGCTGACCATGCCGGAAACCATGAGCATCGAGCGGCGTAAGCTGCTGAAAGCGCTCGGCGCCAACCTGGTGCTGACCGAAGGCGCCAAAGGGATGAAGGGTGCTATCGCCAAAGCAGAAGAGATTGTGGCGACCGATCCGAACCGCTACATCATCCTGCAACAGTTCAGTAACCCGGCTAACCCGGAAATCCACGAAAAAACCACCGGCCCGGAAATCTGGGAAGATACCGACGGCAACGTTGACGTCTTTATCGCCGGCGTGGGCACCGGCGGTACCCTGACTGGCGTCAGCCGCTATATCAAAAAGACCAAGGGCAAGGCCATCACCAGCGTGGCGGTGGAGCCGACAGATTCCCCGGTCATCACGCAGGCGCTGGCGGGTGAAGAGATCAAACCAGGGCCGCACAAAATTCAGGGAATCGGCGCCGGTTTCATCCCGGACAACCTGGATCTGGATCTGGTCGACCGCGTTGAGCGAATCACCAATGACGAAGCCATCAGCACGGCGCGCCGCCTGATGGAAGAAGAAGGCATTCTGGCGGGGATTTCCTCCGGTGCGGCCGTTGCCGCCGCGTTGAAACTCATCGAAGAGCCAGAGTTCGCTGATAAAAACATTGTGGTGATCCTCCCCTCTTCCGGTGAACGCTATTTGAGCACCGCGCTATTCGCGGATCTGTTCACCGAACAAGAACTGCAGCAGTAACCTTATTGCGCACAAAAAGTCCAAAAAGCACCTTTCGGGGTGCTTTTTTGTGGGCTGGATCAAACTTTATAGCAGTTAACGATTGATTTTATGCGCTGGCTTTAGTATTTAACCGGGCAATTATTTCGATGCGGAAAATTAATCACCCAAAAACCCTGTTTCAGGCTGAATCGATTTACTTATTTGTCGCTTCGGTATAAAACACGGCATAATGGGAAACTGATTGAAACGACGCCGAATGCCAGATTTTTTTTGATCTGAAATGTCTAACCCGTCGTTTTCTGTTGCATCAAAGCTCGCCCCTGTACCATAGTCAGGCGCTAACCAAGCAAGCTAAAGTACAGCCGATGGGCTAGACTTTAGCTCCACAACATTAATCCAAATAAGTTGGGGAAACATCAATGTTCCAGCAAGAAGTTACTATTACCGCTCCAAATGGCCTGCATACGCGCCCAGCCGCTCAGTTCGTCAAAGAAGCCAAAGGTTTCACTTCTGACATCACCGTAACCTCCAACGGCAAAAGCGCTAGCGCCAAGAGCCTGTTCAAACTGCAGACCCTGGGGCTTACTCAAGGAACGGTAGTAACAATTTCCGCAGAAGGTGAAGACGAGCAGAAAGCCGTTGAACACTTGGTAAAACTGATGGCAGAGCTTGAGTAATCAGCCCGTCTTTTTAGTTTAAACCAGTCAAGAGTAAGGTAGGGTTATGATTTCAGGCATTTTAGTATCACCGGGTATCGCTTTTGGTAAGGCTCTCTTACTAAAAGACGATGAGATTGTCATCAACCGGAAAAAAATCTCTGCTGATCAGGTAGAGCAAGAAGTCTCGCGTTTTCTGGCTGGCCGCGCCAAGGCGGCTGAGCAATTGGAAGCGATCAAGACCAAAGCTGGCGAGACCTTCGGCGAAGAGAAGGAAGCGATCTTCGAAGGCCACATCATGTTGCTGGAAGACGAAGAACTTGAGCAGGAAATCATAGCCCTCATTAAAGATGACTTGGTCTCCGCTGATGCCGCGGCTTACACCGTGGTCGAAGGCCAGGCCAAAGCGCTGGAAGAACTGGACGATGAATACCTGAAAGAACGTGCCGCAGACGTACGTGATATCGGGAAACGCCTGCTGAAAAACATTCTCGGCATGGCAATCGTCGATCTGGGTTCCATTCAGGATGAAGTCATCCTGGTTGCCAGCGATCTGACCCCGTCAGAAACCGCACAGTTGAACCTGGATAAAGTGCTGGGCTTTATTACCGATCTGGGCGGCCGTACGTCCCATACCTCCATTATGGCCCGCTCTCTCGAGCTGCCTGCGATTGTAGGTACCGGCAACGTCACCAAACAGGTCAAAAACGGCGACTACCTGATTCTGGATGCGATTAACAACCATATCTACGTTAATCCAACCGCTGATGTCATTGATAAAATGAAGGCGGAACAGAACCTGTACGTTACCGAGAAAAACGATCTGGCCAAGCTGAAAGATCTGCCGGCCATCACGCTCGACGGCCACCAGGTTGAAGTTTGCGCCAACATCGGCACCGTGCGTGACGTAGCAGGCGCAGAGCGCAACGGCGCAGAAGGCGTCGGCCTGTATCGTACCGAATTCCTGTTCATGGACCGCGACGCACTGCCAACCGAAGACGAGCAGTTCCAGGCTTACAAAGCCGTTGCGGAAGCCATGGGCTCCCAGGCAGTGATTGTCCGTACCATGGACATCGGCGGCGACAAAGATCTGCCGTACATGAACCTGCCGAAAGAAGAAAACCCGTTCCTGGGCTGGCGTGCCATTCGTATCGCGATGGACCGTCGTGAAATTCTGCATGCTCAGCTGCGCGCAATCCTGCGTGCTTCCGCGTTCGGCAAGCTGCGCATCATGTTCCCGATGATCATCTCGGTTGAAGAAGTGCGCGATCTGAAAGGCGAGCTGGAAACCCTGAAGGGCCAACTGCGTGAAGAAGGCAAAGCGTTTGACGAAAGCATTGAAGTCGGCGTGATGGTCGAAACGCCAGCCGCCGCCGTCATCGCTCACCACTTGGCGAAAGAAGTCGACTTCTTTAGTATTGGGACAAACGATCTAACCCAGTATACTCTGGCAGTAGATCGCGGCAATGAGCTGATTTCTCATCTCTACAACCCGATGTCCCCATCAGTGCTTGGCCTGATCAAACAGGTTATCGACGCGTCGCATGCCGAAGGCAAGTGGACCGGCATGTGCGGCGAACTGGCCGGTGATGAACGTGCTACGCTGTTGTTATTGGGCATGGGGCTGGATGAGTTCAGCATGAGTGCGATTTCAATTCCGCGCATCAAGAAAATTATTCGTAATACGAATTTCGAAGATGTGAAGGCGTTGGCCGACCAAGCTCTGGCACAGCCAACGGCGCAAGATCTGATGAACTGCGTGAGCAAATTCATCGAAGAGAAAACGCTCTGCTAAACGGCCCAAACACTGGAACGCCGCCCAATTTAATGCTTAGGAGAAGATCATGGGTTTGTTCGATAAACTGAAATCTCTGGTTTCTGATGATAAGAAAGACACGGGCACTATCGAGATCGTTGCTCCGCTTTCTGGCGAAATCGTCAACATCGAAGATGTGCCAGACGTAGTATTCGCAGAAAAAATCGTTGGTGACGGTATTGCCATCAAACCAGCTGGCAACAAAATCGTTGCGCCGGTTGACGGCACTATCGGTAAAATTTTTGAAACCAACCACGCGTTCTCTATCGAATCCGACAGCGGCATTGAGCTGTTCGTGCACTTCGGTATCGATACCGTTGAACTGAAAGGCGAAGGTTTCAAACGCATCGCTGAAGAAGGCCAACGCGTCAAGAAAGGCGACGTTGTGATTGAGTTCGATCTGCCGCTGCTGGAAGAAAAAGCCAAGTCTACCCTGACGCCGGTTGTTATCTCCAACATGGATGAGATCAAAGAGCTGATCAAGCTTTCCGGCAACGTTATTGTTGGCGAAACCCCGATCATTCGCATCAAGAAGTAATTTGCGAAAGGCCATGGGGCTAAAAAAGCCAGTCGTTCATCGACTGGCTTTTTTGTTGCCCCGCCGCCAACGGCAAACGGGGAAATAAATACGCGGCAAACCCGCCGCTGATTGAGTGCTTATGCCTGTTGCTGCTGCCAGCGGGGTATGCGCAAGGTAATCACTAATCCCCCCTGCTCCGCGTTGCGGGCGTCAACTTGCCCACCGTGCGCCAGCACCACCTTACGGGTTATCGCCAGCCCCAGCCCATAGCCCTTGCCGGACATCGACGATTTTACCCGCACGAAGGGATCAAAAATGCTGGAAAGCTTCGATTCCTCAACCCCCGGCCCCTGATCGCTGACCTCAATCTGGAACTGCTGATCGATCCGCACCAACGCCACCGTCACCCGCTGCCCCTGCGCGGAAAAACGCAGCGCGTTGCGCACGATATTGTCTACCGCCCGCCGCATCAGTTCCGCGTTACCTTTCACGGTATATTCCACCGCGGAATCCGCCAGCAAGACAATCTCCACCCTGGGAACCTGCGCTTCGTAACGCGCATCGCTCACCACCGCTTCCACCAGCCCATAGAGATCAAAATACTCTTCATCCGGCAGACTATTGTTTTCAGCGCGCGACAACGTGAGCAGCTCGCCGATCATCTTATCCATCCGGCCGGTTTCATGCTCGATCCGCTGCAAGGCATTCTCAACCCCATCCGGGTTTTGCCGGGCAAGGCCGATGGCCAACTGCAGGCGCGCCAACGGCGAACGCAGCTCATGAGAAACGTCATGCAGCAGTTGCTCACGCGCGCTAACCAGCAATTCCAGGCGTTCCGCCATCGAATCAAAATCGCGTGCCACTTCAGAAAGCTCATCGTGCCGCCGCCGCATCGACGGGAAGAGCCGCACCGCCAGATCGCCTTGCGCCACGCGATCAAACCCGCGGCGCAGTTGGCGCATCGGCAACACCAGGTTCCAGGCCAACACCGCGCTGAACAGCAGCCCGCCAATGCCGCCCACCAGCAGCATCGGTTCGGGAATATTCAAAAGATGGCCACGCCTTTCAGAACGGTATTGCTGGCGTAACCCTTCCAGATCGAAACGCAGCAGGTAGCCGCGCTTTTCCACCCCTTGGCCATATTCAACATACCGCTGCGGAGTGCGAACGGACGACGGCGTATCGCCGCCGGCAACCACCGCAGGCTCAACGGCGTCCGCCGGCGGGTCTTCAGCCGGCTGCACGCTAAAGAAACGCCGATCGTCATCGGGCCAATCGGCCAGCATGATGCCTAACGCCGGCATCCCGCCGTTTTGCAATACCGCCGCTGCCGACGTCATCTGCAGGTTCGCCATCCGCCGCGCCACGGCGTAATCCGGCGGCTCATGGCGATTGTCATACAACGAAAACGCCACCCATAACGCCTGGGTGATAATAATAAAGGTCAGCCAAAAACCGAACAGGATCTTCCAGAATAATCTTCCGCGCATGCGCATTACCTGATGCGGTAGCCGATGCTGCGCACCGTTTCAATACTGAGCGTATTGCCCGGCAGCAGGCTCAGCTTTTGGCGAATGTTACTGATGTGCACGTCCACGCTGCGATCATAGGCTTCACGCGGGCGGCCGAGCCCTTGCTCTGACAGTTCATCCTTCGACACCACGCGTTCGGGCGAACGCAGCAGCAGCTCCAGCAGGTTGAACTCCGAGGCGGTGAGATCAAAACTTTTGCCGCACCATTCGCTGATGCGCGTTGAAGGGTTGAGCTGCAGATCGCCGAAGATAATCGGTGCGTCGCTGTCGACCTCCTCCGGCTGCTCCTCCACGCGGCGCAGCACCGCGCGCAGACGCGCCACCAATTCGCGTGGGTAGCACGGCTTCGGCATGTAATCATCGGCGCCCATCTCCAGCCCGATGACCCTATCGATATTATCGCCCTTCGCCGTCAGCATAATGATCGGCAAACGGCTTTTTTTACGCACATCCCGCAGCACATCGATGCCGCTCATATCTGGCAGCATGATGTCGAGGATCATCGCAGTATATTCACCGGACAACGCGCCTTCCACCCCGGCTTTCCCGGTTAAAACGAGCGTGGCGTTAAAGCCCTCGGCCGTCAGGTACTCACGCAGCATCGTGCCCAGTTCCAGATCGTCATCGACCAATAAAATTTTCATGCTTTGCTCCTATACATATTCGCGCTATTCTCCTGGCAATCTGCCTACTTCGCAGCCGGTTTTACCTTATTCTTACATATTCCTTAGTGCCACTTAACTTCTGCCGAAACGCGAGCACGTTAAATTAGTACGTAAAGACTTTTACTGTGTTTAACACAAGGAAGAAATGTTGTTATGTCACTGGCCAAACGTTCAAAACTGTACCTGATACTGTTGGTTTTTGCTGTATGTGCCGCATTGTTCAGCTACTTTACTTTATTCAGAACGCCCGATGCTCCCCGTTATATCACCGCCATCGCGCAAACGCGCGATCTGGAGCAAACAGTGCTGGCCGACGGCACTATTGAAGCGCAAAAGCTGGTCAGCATCGGCGCCCAGGTTTCCGGCCAAATCAAAGTGCTGAGCGTTTCCCTCGGCGATAGAGTGCACAAAGGGCAACCGATCGCTGAAATTGACGATCTCACCCAGCAGAACGCCCTGCGGGAGGCGCAGGCCGCGCTGAAAAACGTGCAGGCGCAGCGTGCGGCCAAACAAGCCGCGTTACGCAACAACCAGTTAGCCTTTGAGCGCCAGCAAAAAATTCTGGCGCGCGGTCTTGGCGTACAGGCCGATTATGACAGCGCCAGAGCCACCCTGGACGCGACCTTAGCCGACATCGAAGCCCTGGATGCCCAGATAGTGCAGGCACAGATTGCAGTCAGCACCGCCCAGCTTAACCTTGGCTATACCAAAATCACCGCCCCGATGGACGGCACCATTGTGGCGATTCCGGTGGAAGAAGGCCAGACGGTCAACGCCGTACAAAGCGCCCCCACCATCGCCAAGGTCGCCAAATTGGATACCATGACCATCAAAGCGCAGATTTCCGAGGCGGACGTCGTGAAGGTCAAAGCCGGCATGCCGGTCTATTTCACCATCCTCGGCGAGCCCGACAAGCGCTATCACGCCACCTTGCGTGCGGTAGAGCCGGCGCCAGACACGATCAATGACGATACATCGACATCCAGTAGCAGCAGCAGTTCCAACAGCAGCTCATCTTCTTCCAGCAGCGCGATTTACTACAACGGCCTGTTTGACGCCGCCAACCCGGACGGCGCATTGCGTATCTCCATGACGGCACAGGTATATATTGTGCTGCAGCAGGTGAAAAATGCGGTGGTGATCCCCGCCACCGCACTGCATGGCGATTGGATACAGGTGGTGGACAGCCAGGGCGGCATTGAACAGCGCCCGGTGAAAGTCGGTATCAACAACAACGTTGACGCCCAGATTATCAGCGGTCTCCAGGCCGGCGAAAAAGTCATTATCAGCCAGTTGGGGGGAAGCACATCAAGCAACGACGGCCATATGGGCCCACCGCCGATGGGGAGGTAAGCATGAGCGCACAACCCCTGCTGCAACTGAGTGGCATTAGCCGCCGTTTCAAGGCTGGCGAGCAAACCGTTACGGTGCTGAACAACATCAATTTGACGATCAACCGCGGCGAAATGGTGGCGATTGTCGGCGTCTCTGGTTCTGGCAAATCCACGCTGATGAACATCCTCGGCTGCCTCGATCGCCCCAGCAGCGGCGATTATCAGGTGGCGGGGCGCAGCACCGGGCAATTGGATCGCGACAGCCTGGCCGAACTGCGCCGCGAACATTTCGGCTTTATCTTCCAGCGCTATCATTTGCTGCGGGATCTCACCGCACGCGGCAACGTTGAAGTGCCCGCCATTTACGCTGGCTACGCGCGCATTGCCCGGCAGCAACGGGCCGAGGATCTGCTTAAGCGCCTGGGGTTAGGCGATCGCCTGGATTACCACCCCGGCCAGCTTTCCGGCGGCCAGCAGCAACGCGTCAGCATCGCCCGGGCGCTGATTAACGGCGGCGAGGTGATCCTGGCGGATGAGCCCACCGGTGCGCTGGACAGCCGCAGCGGGCAGGAGGTGCTGGCGATCCTCAAAGATCTGCACGCCCGCGGGCACACGGTGATCCTGGTTACCCACGATATGCAGATCGCCGGCAACGCCCAGCGCATTATCGAGATACACGATGGCGAAATCGTCGCCGACCGGCAGAAATCGCCGCCGGTGACCACCCTGCTGCCGAAAAAACCCGACCACACCAGCAGCCCCTGGCTGGCGCAGCGCGACCGTTTTTTCGAGGCGTTCAAGATGGCGTTGCTGGCGATGGCGTCGCAGCGCTTGCGCACCCTGCTGACCATGTTGGGTATTATCATTGGCATTGCCTCCGTGGTTTCCGTCGTTGCGTTGGGCAAAGGTTCACAACAGCGGGTGCTGGCCGACATCAGCGAGATGGGCACCAGTACGCTGGAGATATTCCCCGGCAAAGATTTCGGCGACATGCGCTCCGCCGCCATCCAAACCCTGCGCGCCACCGACGCCGACGCTCTGGCGCAGCAGAACTACGTGCACAGCGTCACGCCAAGCCTGTCTACCTCCACCACCCTGCGCTACGGCAACCGTTCGGTCAGCGGCTCGGTCAATGGCGTGGGCGAGCAGTACTTCCTGGTACGGGGATACAATATCGACAGCGGTATGGCGTTCAACCGCACCAGTGTTGAACACCTGATGCAGGAAGTGGTGATCGATGAAAATACGCGCGACAAGCTGTTCCCTGCCGGTAAAAACCCCATTGGGGAAGTGCTCCTGTTGGGCTCCCTGCCTTGCCGGGTCATCGGCGTGGTTGCCAAAAAACAGAGCGGTTTCGGCAGCGATGAAAATCTTAATGTGTGGATCCCTTACACCACGGCGATGAAACGCATGCTCGGCCAAAGCTACCTGAAAAGCATCACGGTGCGGGTCAACGACGATATCGATCTGAGCACCGCGGAAGACGGCATTACCCGCCTGCTGACCCAGCGCCACGGCAGCAAAGACTTCTTCGTGATGAACACCGACAGCATTCGCCAAATGATCGAGAAAACCACGGCGACCTTGACCCTGCTGGTATCAATGATTGCATTGATCTCACTGATTGTCGGCGGGATCGGCGTCATGAATATCATGCTGGTATCGGTAACGGAGCGGACGCGTGAAATTGGCGTACGAATGGCGGTGGGCGCCCGCGCCAGCGATATCATGCAGCAATTCCTGATTGAAGCGGTGCTGGTGTGCCTGCTGGGCGGCGCGCTGGGGGTGCTGCTATCTCTGGGGATTGGCGTCTTGTTCGACCAGTTCAGCAGCCGCTTCAGCATGGTGTATTCGCTGGGCTCGATCGTCGCGGCTTTTGTCTGTTCGACGCTGATCGGCGTGATTTTCGGCTTTTTCCCTGCCAAACGTGCCGCGGCGATGGACCCTATCCATGCGCTGGAAAGGGAATAACCCGATGATCGCAGGGCGGCGGCGTTCATGCCGCCCGGTTCAGGTTTTAATTAAAGACCCCGGTGGAGAGGTAACGATCGCCGCGATCGCAGATTATCGCCACCACCAGGCTGCCTGGGTTGGCCGCCGCAACCTGCAAAGCCCCGGCCACGGCACCGCCTGAACTGACGCCGCAAAAGATGCCTTCGCGCTGCGCCAGCAGCCGCATGGTCTGTTCCGCATCGATCTGCGCCATATCCAGTACCTGATCAACCAGTTCCGGGCGGAAGATGCGCGGCAGATAGGCTGGCGGCCAACGGCGAATACCTGGGATGTTGCTGCCTTCCGCCGGCTGCAGGCCGATAATCCTGACCGCGGGGTTTTGGCTTTTCAGGTAGCCGCCAACGCCGGTAATGGTCCCGGTGGTGCCCATGCTGGAAACGAAGTGGGTGATGCGCTGCTGCGTTTGCTGCCAGATTTCCGGCCCGGTGGTGGTAAAATGCGCGTACGGGTTATCCAGGTTGTTGAACTGATCCAATACCTTGCCCTGCCCCTGCTGCTGCATTTGCAGCGCCAGATCGCGCGCGCCTTCCATCCCCTGCTCGCGGCTGACCAGGATCAACTGCGCACCGTAAGCACGCATCGCCGCCTGGCGTTCGATGCTCATGTTTTCGGGCATCAGCAGTTTCAGGGAATAGCCTTTAAGTGCCGCGATCATCGCCAGCGCGATGCCGGTATTGCCGCTGGTCGCTTCGATCAGCGTATCCCCCGGCGAAATCTCGCCGCGAAGTTCCGCCTGTTGGATCATCGCCAACGCGGCGCGATCTTTGACTGAACCGGCGGGATTGTTACCTTCCAGCTTAACCCACACTTCGCTGTTCAGCCCTGCGGCCAGGCGTTGTAGTTTTACCAGCGGGGTATTCCCGATGCATTGTTCCAGCGTTGTCACTCTATCTGCCTGTATAGATGCGTGTGTAAAAAAGGCAACCCCAGGGGCGCCAGTCCGTTAACGGGAAAAATGCCTACGGCATTCTCACCCTGCTTGCCCAAAAAAGGCGACGTGACCGACATTGACCTGGGGTTGCCTTATATACCCCGCGCCCTCCAGGCCGGGCGGCGTGAAAGACGCAGGATATAAACCGTTTTGGACGGTTAAAATTATCAGGCGCTTTTCGCTAACGCAACAGGCTGCAACAATTGATTACCGGCATACAGGCGCGCATTGAGGCTGCCGACAAAGTAACGGCTGCCGCGCTCTGGGGTACCGTTGCCTTCCGGCAACACCACGCTGATCGGCTCCTGGTGCCAGCCAAGCGGCTGTACCACCAGTTGCCAATAGTGGCCACGCGGGCTGATTTCCAGCACCTGCACCGGCAATGGGCAACGAACGCTGCTTTCCGTGCTGATTTCCATTTCCCACGGGCGCAGGAACAATTCTACCGGCCCTTGGTGCATCGGTTGGAACGACAGCGGCCACTGATGAGCGCCGACAAACAGTTGTGAACCCCGGATTTCACCGTTAAGGCGGTTAACCTCACCCATAAACTCCAGCACGAAGCGGGTGGCGGGTTCGCGCATGATATGGCTCGGCGCACCGACCTGTTCAATATTGCCCTGACTCATCACCACGATACGATCGGCGACTTCCATCGCCTCTTCCTGATCGTGCGTCACGAACACACTGGTGAACTTCAGCTCTTCATGCAGTTGGCGCAGCCAGCGGCGCAGTTCTTTACGCACCTGGGCATCCAACGCGCCGAAAGGCTCATCCAACAGCAGGATCTGCGGCTCCACCGCCAGCGCACGGGCTAGCGCCACACGCTGTTTCTGCCCGCCGGACAGCTGCGAGGGGAAACGGTTGGCCAGATGGGCCAGTTGCACCATTTCCAGCAGTTGCTGCACTTTTTGTTTGATCGCCGCCGCATTGGGGCGCTCACGGCGCGGCAGCACCGTCAGTCCGAACGCCACGTTATCGAATACGGTCATATGGCGGAACAGCGCGTAGTGCTGGAACACAAAGCCAACCTGACGATCGCGCGCATGCACCCGGCTAACGTCGGTGCCGTGGAAGCTCAGCTTGCCGCCGCTTTGGCTTTCCAGGCCGGCGATAATGCGCAGCAGGGTGGTTTTGCCCGAGCCGGAAGGCCCCAGCAACGCCACCATCTCACCGGAAGGAATATCGAGCGAGATATCGTTCAATACCTTGGTACGACCGAAATATTTATTGATGCTGTTAATCTCAATGCTCATTATTTGCCTCCCGATCGCGCCGTATGTTCTGGCGTTCCAACCGCCACTGCAGCGCACTCTTCAAAAATAGGGTCACGATTGCCATCAGGGTCAGCAGCGCAGCCGCCGTAAAGGAGCCGACGGTGTTGTAATCCTGCTGCAATAACTCCACCTGCAGCGGCAAGCTGTAGGTCTCACCGCGGATAGAACCAGAAACCACCGATACCGCGCCGAATTCGCCGATGGCACGCGCGTTGGTCAGCACCACGCCGTACAGCAACGCCCAGCGGATGTTCGGCAGCGTGACGCGGCGGAACATCTGCCAGCCGGATGCGCCAAGCAACACGGCGGCCTCATCTTCCTGGCTGCCCTGGCTCAGCATCATCGGCACCAGTTCACGCACCACAAACGGGCAGGTGACGAACACCGTAACCAGCACCATGCCCGGCCAGGCGAACATCAGTTGGATATTGTGCGCATCCAGCCAGCCGCCCAGCAGGCCGTTGCTGCCGTAAAACAGCAGGTAAATCAGCCCCGCCACTACCGGCGAGACGGCAAACGGAATGTCGATCAGCGTCAGCAGCAGTTGGCGGCCCGGAAAGGTAAACCGCGTCACCAGCCACGCCAGCAGCGTGCCAAACACCAGGTTGACCGGCACCGTGATCAGCGCGATCAGCACCGTCAGCCAAATCGCATGCAGCATGTCCGCATCAAGCAGGTTGCGCCACATTTCGCCGGCGCCCTTGGAAAAAGCTTCGGCGAAAATCGAAATCATGGGGATCACCAGCAACAGCAGCGAAAACAGCATGCCAAGGCCGATCAGAACCCATTTGCCCCAGTTGATACCAGGGCGCTCAACGCCATTGAAGGCAGTCACATCAGCCATCAGTGCCCCCCGATGCGTTTGCCAAAGCGGCTTTGCAGCATGTTGATGCTAAACAGCAACAGCAGCGACGCCGCCAGAATCACCGAGGCGATAGCGCTCGCCGCCGGGTAGTCGAATTCCTGCAACCGCACAAAAATCATCAGCGAGGTCACTTCCGTTTTCCAGGCGATGTTGCCGGCGATAAAAATCACCGCGCCGAACTCGCCCAGGCTGCGGGTGAAAGAGATCGCCGTGCCGGCCAGCAGCGCCGGCGCCACTTCCGGCAACACCACACGGCGGAAGCTCTGCCAACGGGTCGCCCCCAGGGTTTCCGCCGCTTCTTCATACTCCGGCCCCAATTCTTCCAACACCGGCTGCACGGTGCGTACCACGAATGGGATGCTGGTAAACGCCATCGCCACCGCAATCCCCAACCAGGTAAAGGTGACCTTGATATCAAAATGCGCCAGCCACTGCCCATACCACCCCGTGGTGGAAAACAGCCCCGCCAGCGTTAAGCCCGCCACCGCAGTGGGCAACGCAAACGGCAAATCCATCAGGCCATCAAGCAACGCGCGGCCGGGGAAACGATAACGTGTCAGTATCCAAGCCATCAACATGCCGAATACGGCATTGAACAAGCTGGCAACCGTCGCCGACAGCAAGGTGACTTTATAGGCGGCCACCACCTGCGGGCTGGTGACCACTTCCCAATATTGCGCCAGGCTCATCTGCGCCAGTTGCATCACCAACGCGCTGAGCGGCAAGAGTAAAATCAGGCAGACGTAAAACAGACTGCTGCCCAGACTAAGACCAAATCCGGGCAATACCCGTTTACTGGTGGACGACAACAACATTACTTATGCCCTGCTGCTAACAACCGATCCAGTTCGCCGCCGGTGGCAAAATGCGTGCTCATCACCTGCGGCCAACTGCCAAACTGATCTTCCACCCGGAACAAGCGGGTTTCAGGGAACTGATTTTTTGCCGCGTCCATCGCCTTCTGGTCATAGACGCGGTAGTAGAAGCTGGTGATCACCTTCTGGGCCGCCGGGCTGTAGAGGTAATTCAGGTAGTCTTTGGCCACCTGCTCGGTGCCGTTACGCTGCACGTTGCTGTCCACCCAGGTCACCGGAAACTCCGCCAGAATATCCACCGGCGGCACGATCACCTGATAGTTATCTTCACCGTACTGTTTACGGATATTATTCACTTCGGATTCGAAGCTTATCAGCACATCCCCAAGGCCACGTTCCACGAAGGTGGTGGTCGCGCCGCGCCCGCCGGTGTCGAACACCTCGACGTTTTTCAGGAACTGGGTCATAAACGCGCGGGTTTTGGCCGCGTCGTTGCCGTCAGCCTGGCTGGCGGCGCCCCAGGCGGCCAGATAGGTATAACGGCCATTGCCGGAGGTTTTCGGGTTCGGGAACACCAGCTTGACATCGCTACGCACCAGATCGTCCCAGCTCTTGATGCCTTTCGGGTTGCCTTTGCGCACCAGGAACGCCATGGTGGAATAAAAAGGCGAACTGTTGTTCGGTAAACGCGCCTGCCAGTCAGCCGGGATCAGCTGCCCGCGATCGTGCAGGATCTGCACATCGCTCACCTGGTTATAGGTCACTACATCAGCGCGCAGCCCCTGCAGGATCGCCAACGCCTGCTTTGACGAGCCGGCGTGGGATTGTTTGATTGTCAGCGTATCGCCCGGGTGCTGTTGGTTCCATTGTTGTTCGAACCCTGGGTTCAACGCGGCAAACAGCTCACGGGAAACGTCATAAGAGCTGTTGAGCAATTCAGCCGCAGAAACGCTACTGGCGGCCAACAGAGCGGCCGCCAGCCATCCTTTCAGCATCAGATTCTTAACCCGTGTTGTTTTCATTATTCACCTTATCACTGTGTCAATCCGTCGAACTTTCGCCCTGATGATGAAAGACCCGCCCCGCTGATGGCGCCAGGCACGGCGACGGGAACAAACCTAGTGTATTTATAACTGAGTAAAGACCTGTAACGCTTTTATATACCGTTTAGTGATTTTCAAGCATGAAATGCTATAAGAGGGAGATGCGGAGGTTTATACGGGAAGGCATTTTCCGCCGGGCGCAAGCAAGCAGCCCCGGCGGAACAGGTAATCCCCAGCAATCGCACGATTGCTGGGCGTGGCCGGAACTACAGTGACAGCAGGCGCGTCAGCGAAGGCGCAAAATAGTAGCTGCCGCTTACCGCGCGGCTAAAGCGCAGCATCTGGTCGCGTTTACCGTCCAGATCGCCGAACATGCTCAATAGTTGCTGTTCGATATTATGCAAACGCGCGCAATAAGCAATAAAGTACAGGCCGTGTTTGCCGCTGGCGGTGCCGTAAGGCAAGCTTTGGCGCAGGATCTTCAGCCCTTTGCCATCCTCTTTCAGATCGACCCGGCTAACGTGGGAAGTGTCCGGGCGCTGGTCGGCAGGCAACTCTTCGCTGTCGGCCTTGGTGCGGCCAATGATTTGCTCTTGCTGCTCGGTCGAAAAACGCTGCCACTGGCGCAGATTGTGTTCATAGCGCTGCACCAGCACATAGCTGCCGCCTTCATCTTCTTCACCGGCGCCAATCACCGCAACCGCCGGGCGCTTCTCACCCTGCGGGTTTTCGGTGCCGTCAATAAAGCCGCTCAGATCACGATCTTCCACCCAGCGAAAACCGTGGATTTCTTCTTCCACCCTGATGGCATTGCCGAATGCCGCCAGCGCGGCCTGCGCCAGCGAAAAGTTAACGTCATGACGCAGGGATTGAATATGGATCAGCATATCGCGCTGGGTGGCCGGCGCCAGCCCCTTGCCCAGCGGGGTGAACGGTTTGAGCTCATGCGCGCCCTGGCCGCCGGAAAGATCGCGCCAAACGTCATAGCCGAAGGCGATTACCGCGCCCAGCCCCGCCTGCGGGAACTGCTGCTGCAACTCCGCCAGCGCCTGGCAAAACTGTTTGCACCCCTGGCGCAAATCAGCGAACTCCCCCTGAACCATGGCTTCCATAAAAATGCCAAAACGGCAGTGTTCCAGCAAAATGCCGCTCTGAACCTGTGTCATGTTGTTATCCTCATACCTAAACGGGCAACAGGTTCGCAGTTCTGGGCTGCTCCCCTGCCGAAAAATACGCGCTATCATAACGTATGCTGGCAGGATTGACTTGCCTGAACGCAAAGAAAAAGGCGTTAATCAATGCATTACAGGCTAACGCGGCGTTTTATTGCGCTTTGGCATGCCAGATAATCTTGCTGACGGTCCAGGTTTTCAGCGTGTCATCCGGTGGGATAATGCTTTGGGGGCCGGCCCATTTGCCATCAAAGATGTAGGTCACGTAGCGGCTTTGCGGCGCCACGCACTCTACTTTACCGGCATCCTCCCCTTCCGCAGGCTTACAGGCGCCAAAAGCTTTGCTGTACATATCGCCAAACGCCGTGCCCAACTTGCTGCCCCATTCGGTAGGGATGTTACGATCCATCACGTCCACACGCTGCACCCGGCCTTTGGCTTCGCCGGTAATCACCAGCTTCACCGCATCCCCCTCCATCGCCTGATAATAAGAGATTATCTGGCCGTTGCTGGTGGCCATACCGCTGCGCAGGCGGTAGTTATCGTTCAGGCCGTCATTGACCGCCGTTTCCGACATCGGTGTGCCGGCCGTGATGCCGCCAACGCCTTTGGCGCTGACCTTCAGGCTGCTGCCAAACCAGTTCCAGGGGGAAAGGCTTGACCAGGAAAAATCAGACAGCGTCGAACAGCCAGTCAGTAACAGCGGCAGCCCTAACAGCAGTGGGCGAATATTCATTTCATCACTCCTTAACATCGCGTGGCAAAGCTGCGGCCTTGCCGAATTCGGCGTTTTTCTGCGTGCCAGCCTCTCACAACTGCACGCCAGGCGCCATAGGTTGCGTGTTTGGAGTACAGAAATAGAGAAAAGTGCCGCAATAGGGCTCACGCTTGCGCAGCCCACGGGGCAAAACAGGCGCGCAGGCGTGGGCTACGCCACAGATAAACCAGCGCCAGCACGTCCATCAGCGCCAACAGGATCCCCAGCCCGGCGGCATCCTCCCCCTGCTGCCACAGGCTATAGAGCACGCCCGCCAGCGCCGCCAGGCCGGCAGCCAACAACACCCAATAGCTTGCCTGCCAACAACGCGGCCAGCGCTGGCGCCGCCCGCACAGCAGGAAGGCCAATACCGCCGGCAGCCCCATCAGCATGCCGAACCAAAAAGACTCACGATCCGGGTAGAAGATACGCAGCAACCCTTCACCCTGTTGGCTGGAAGCACCGGCAATCACCAGCAGGATCCAGGTACGCGCCTGTAAAATTAATACGCCCCAAAACCAGAGCGGCAAACGCAAAGCGCCGTGCCGATCGTAATCATCCGGGGAAAAATACCGTGGTGAAACCTTCACGCCGTATTCCTTGCTCAAGAGGCGATTACCAGTAGGCGGCGCTCCGCAGCGCCCTGGCCGCCATGGTCTATTACGGGGCACGCCCCGGTATTGCCAGATGGTGGCAAACCTGCGCTTTTTCAATCCGCCGGCTTAAGAAGCGCTTAAGATCCGTATGTTCTAATCCTTCTCAGCAAACGGCCCCGACCGACGGGGTGTTCGTTCACTCAAACAAGAAGGATGCTTCATTATGACAAAATTCACTCTGGCCGCTTTACTGACCATTTTCGCCCTGCCGGCTCTGGCGCAACAAGGGGGCTTTTCTGGCCCCGGCACACCGCAGGGCCAGCCTGCCGCCACGCAGCAGGGCGGCTTCTCCGGCCCCGGCGCCGCCCTGACCAGCGTAGATAACGTCAAATCATTGAACGACGACAGTTGGGTCACGCTGCAAGGCAACATTACCCAGCGCGTGGGGGATGATAGCTACACGTTCCGCGACGCCAGCGGCACCCTGACCGTGGAAATCGATCACAAACGCTGGAACGGCCAAACCATTACGCCGCAGGATAAAGTACAGTTGGAAGGCAAAGTAGACAAAGATTGGAACAGCGTGGAAGTGGATGTGAAAAATATCAAAAAAATACCGTAACGGCGATGATGCACCCTGCTTCGGTGGCCCTCTCGGCCACCGAAATACCCCATCAGAAATAGGTCGGCATGGCCTCCAGCAGTTGCAAATCGTCATCCACCAGGCACACCGAGCGCCATTTATCGAAGGTCAGGCACGGGTGCGATGCGCCAAAGGCGATCACATCCCCCACCCGTAACCCGTGATCTTGCGGCAATTGCAAAAAGGCGTGCTGATCCATCATTTCACGCACCTGCCAACGCGCATCCAGTAGTTGCGGCACGCAGTCGGCCGCACCGCGCCCCAGCCGATACAGGCGTAGCGGCGTCGGCAAGCCGGCGTCAAACGCCACGTCCCTTTTCCCCAACGCCACAATGGCGCTGCCGGGTTCGGGCAAAGACTGTATGTGCGCCCACACTTCCATCGCCGGCAGTAAGGCGCTGCCCAGCTCCGGGTGGCGCTGCAGCAGCGCCGCCTGGGATGTTTTGTACAGCCCATGATCGTGCACAAGATAACAACCTGGGCGCAGCAGCGGGGTAAAGTGCGCTTCAGCCCCCTGGCGTTTAAACGCTTCGGCCACCAGATCGTACCAGGCGGAGCCGGAAGCCGTGACATAGGGCCGCGCCAGGCCGAACTTGCCCGCCGCCAATAACGTCACCGCCGTTTCGACCAGGTAAGCGGCAAAGCGGCGGATCCCCTCTTCCGGCCGATCGCCGTGGATCACCCCTTCATAACCTTCGATACCGCTCAGCACCAGCGCCGGGCACGCCGCCACCGCCGCCAGTACCGCATCCGCCTGCTCCGGCGTACGGCAGCCGCAGCGCCCATGCGGCACGCCCAACTCCAGCATCACGTTCAGCGTTAACCCTTGGGCGGCAAAAAAGCGCCCCAGCTCGCGCACGTTGTCGGGATCGTCCACCAGGCAATGGAACTCCAGATCGCCTGCTTGCAGTAACCCGGCGATGATCGCCATGTTGGGCTGCCCCACCAGTTGGTTAGCCAGCAAAATGCGGCGCACACCGTGCTGATAAGCCACCGCGCACTGCACCGCCGTCGCCATGGTGATCCCCCAGGCGCCGTGCGCCAACTGGCGGCGAAACAACGCCGGGGTCATGGTCGTTTTGCCATGCGGCGCCAACCGCGCGCCATGGCGCACGGCATAATCCTGCATCCAGGCCAAGTTGTGCTCCAAAGCGCGCTGGTGCAGCACCAGCGCCGGCAGGCTGATATCCGCCAATAGGCGCTTGCCGGTCACAGCCGCGCCTTTTTCCCTACTCGCTGAAAGCGTGTTGTTCATCATAACCCCATCAAGTTGATGGGCTGCCGGAGAGGCGCATCTCCATCTCGCGGGCAGCCTGCAGCAGCACCTGGCGGTAATGTTGATAATTCGCCTTGGCGTCGCCACGCGGCGCAACGATACAGAACGTGGCGACGCAGCGCTGCTGCTCATAAATACCTGCGGCAAAACAATGGGTATAGTTATCGGCAATGCTGTCGAACGAGAAGAAACGCGCCTGGTGCGCCTGGCGGATCTCCTGCAGAAACCCCGCCTGCGGCAGAAACTCGCCGTTGGGCAGGCGGAAGTCTTCCGGCGGGATCAGCGCCAGGATATCTTCATCGCTCAGATGCCCCACCAGCAGGCGGCCAGACGCCGTCCATGGGATCGGCGTGTCCTCCCCCACTTCCGAAGAGATGCGGAACGGGCGATCGCCTTCACGCATGAGCGCAACGTTGTATTTCCTGCCGTTCAGCAGGCACATCTGCGCCGTTTCCCGCGTGCTGCTAACAATCTGCTCCAGGAAGCGATCCGATTCCCGGGTAAAGTCGAAATGGTTCAGGTGCGCCTGGCCGAGGAAATACAGCTCGCGCCCCAGATACACCAAGCCATCTTTCCCCACCGGCTCCAGAATGCAGCGCTCCAGCAGCAACGCGACCATCTCATATACCGTCGATTTCGGTGCGCCAATACCTTTGGCAATATCGTGCGGGCGCAGCGGCTGGCGCTGCTTTTTCAGGAAATCCAGTATCTCGAACGCACGATCGAGCCCTTTAACCCGGCGGCGGGTATCCGGCGCAGTCATCATAAAAACCCCATTGCTCCTGTTTGGCCATTGGCGGCTATTTGGCTTTATAGGCCACGCACTCCACCTCGACCTTACAATCTACCATCATCCTGGATTGCACGCAGGCGCGTGCTGGAGCAGCGGCGGAGAAATACTCGCTGAAAACCTTGTTGAAGCTCCAGAAATCGCGTGGGTCATCCAGCCAGACGCCGACACGCACCACGTGTTCCAGGCCGTAACCCGCCTCATGCAGAATAGCGATCAGGTTCTGGATCGCCTTGTGCGACTGTTCGATAATGCCGCCGGCAACCACTTCCCCCTGCGCCATGGCGATCTGCCCGGAAACAAACAGCCAACCATCGGCTTCCACTGCACGGGCAAACGGCAATGGTTGCCCACCGGCGCCATGTTCACCGGCACCATAACGAGTAATGCTCATTGATACGCTCCTTGATTTAACCGCGTTAGAAATGTGAGTGTTTGATAAATTCGGCCAGGCGTGGTGACGCCGGGTTATTGAACAGCTGTTTGGGCGGCCCTTGCTCCTCGATTTTTCCCTGGTTCATGAAAACGATGCGATCGGAAACCTCATACGCAAAACGCATTTCGTGGGTCACCAGCAGCATCGTCATTCCCTCATTCGCCAAATCCCGGATGACCGCCAGCACTTCGCCCACCAGTTCCGGATCCAGCGCCGAGGTCACTTCATCAAACAGCATCAGGCTGGGGTTCATGGCGATGGCGCGCGCGATCGCCACCCGCTGCTGCTGCCCGCCGGAAAGCTGGCCGGGATAATGGCCCTTACGCGCCAGCAGGCCAACGCGCTCCAGCCAATGTTCAGCACAGGCAATCGCCTGGTCTTTCGGCATTTTCTTCACCTTCAACAGGCCGAGCGTGACGTTCTGCAGCGCCGTCAGGTGGGGGAAGAGATTGAACTGCTGGAACGCCATGCCGGTCATCACCCGGTGGCGAGCAATGATCTTGTCAGGGTGCCGCACCCGCTGTTGCTGACGCTGAAAATAACCGATGGGCTGATCGTTAAGGCGGATCTCGCCCTGCTGAAAATCTTCCAGCAGGTTGACGCAGCGCAACAGCGTCGTTTTTCCCGATCCGCTTGAGCCGATCAGCGTGACCACATCCCCCTTATTCATGCTCAGATCGATGCCTTTCAGCACTTCCACGCTGCCATAACGTTTGTGCAAATCACGGATGTTCAGCAGCGGCGTAACGGTTGTCTGGTTCATGGGAGCCTCACGCGTTTTTCCAGATAGCGGCCAAATTGCTCAATGGAAAAGTTGATAATGAAAAACAGCAGCCCGGCGAAGGCATAGAACTGCAGCGTCATGAAGGTGCGGGCGATCACCTGTTGGGAGCTGAGCAGCAAATCGGCCACGCCGATGACCGACAGCAGCGTTGAGGCCTTCACGATTTCCGCGGCCGAGTTCACCCAGGTCGGCAGGATTTGCCGCAGCGCCTGCGGCAGTTGCACGTAGCGCAGATCCTGATAAAACGTCAGCCCGATAGCCTTTGCGGCTTCGCTTTGCCCACGCGGCACCGCCTGCAGCGCGCCGCGCACGATTTCCGAGACGTGGGAACTGCAAAACAGCGCCAGCGCCAGCACGCCGGCTTCAAACGCGCCGGCATCCCACCCCAGCGCGGGCGCAATGTAAAAGCAGGCCAGCACCAAAACCAACACCGGCGTGCCGCGCACAATATCGATATACAGCCGCACCAGCGTCTGCGCCCATTTCGGCGCATAGGTCACCAACAGGCCGCCCAGGGTGCCCAGCAGCGTGCCGCTGAGGATCGCCAGTAATGAAGAGAGGACGGTAACCACAAAGCCGTCCGCCAGGGTGGCGCGGGCCTGCCACAGTTGGTACCACCAGCTAAAGGGATCGTTCATGTTGCCTCCTATCGCACTATCGCCAGACGCCGTTCCGCCACCCGCAACGCCGCGGCGATCAGATAACAGGTAGCGATATACAGCAGGCTGGTCACCAACCAGGTTTCAATCACCCGGTAGCTTTCCAGGTTCAGTTTGCGGGCATAAAACGTCAGCTCCGGCACGGCGATCGACGCCGCCAGCGATGTATCCTTGAATAGCGAAATGAAGTTGTTGCCGAGCGAAGGCAGCACATTGCGCAACATCACCGGGATGATGATGTAACTTTTGATCTGCCACTCTTTCAGGCCGATGGCCTGCCCGGCCTCACGCTGCCCGGCGGGAATGCCCAGCAGGCCGGCGCGGAACACCTCAGTCAGATAGGCGCCGGCATACAGCGACAGCGTGACAACGAACGATCCCACCTGATCGAGCATGATGCCCATGCCCGGCAACGCGAAATAAATCATCAGGATAAGGATCAGGATCGGCAGGTTGCGCACCACCGTCACATACAGCGTGGCGCTCCAGCGCAACAACGGGTTCTTCGACAAGGTGCAGAACGCCGCCAGCAGGCCCAACGCACAGCCGATGGCGATCGACAGCAGCGACAGTTCCAGCCCAAGCCACAGCCCGCCCAGCAGCAGATCAAAACTTTGCCAGACGGGTGCGAAATTCAACGTGTAATTCATCTTGCAACCTCAATGCGCCGGGCGCCCTGCGGCCCCGGCGTGTACGCACTATTTATACTCAACCGGGAAACCAATTGCCGGCGTAGCAAGATCGCTACCAAACCATTTCTTGTAGGCGGCGGCATAGTCAGCAAAATCCACGCCGACCATCGCTTCATGCAGCGCCGTGTTGACATAGTTCAGCCAATCCTGATCGCCGCGCTTCAGCGCGCAGGAATAGGTTTGCGGGCTCCAGGCATAGTCCGGCGAATGGTAGCGGCCAGGGGTTTGTACCATCAGCCATTTGGCGGACGACTGATCGGTCGCCACGGCGTCCGCCCGCCCGGAATTGAGCGCCTGATACATCAGATCCACGCTTTCATACTGGGAAACCGTGGCCTTGGGCAGCGCCTGATGCACCAGTTGATCGGCATAGACGTTTTGTAGCACCGCTACGCGCAGGCCATCGCCGGCGGTGTTCATATCCGCCAGTTGCAGATATTTGCTATTTGCCAACGTCAGCAGCGCCACGCCTTCACGGTAATAAGGAATGGTGAACGCCACCTGCTGTGCCCGCTGTGCCGTGACCGTCATTGCCTGGCAGGTCATATCCACCTTGTCGGTCAGCAGGTTGGGGATTCGCGCATCCGAAGACTGCTGCACAAAGCGCACTTTGGTCGGATCGTTGAACAGCCCTTTGGCAACGATCCTGGCGATATCGATATCAAAGCCCTGCAGTTGGCCGTCGGCGCCCTGGAACCCCCAGGGCGCGTTGGTGCTGCCGGTGCCGACGATCAGATAACCGCGTTTCAGTACGTCATCCAGCCGGGCCGCATTCGCCTGCGCCGCGTAACAACCCAGCAGCGCCAACCCTGCCAAGATGCCAACCCGTTTCATGCCTGTTACTGCCTGATTCACTTTTCCCATGGTGCCTCCAAGTAATTCCGCTATAACGGAAACAATTTCGTAACTATGGAATTAATGCAGAAAAGATGCCAAAAAATAACCAGGCAGATGCGGATTTTCTTTACCCATTGTAAAAAAAGATCTTTTGGCAGGATCGTGCTGGTAGGGAATGAGCAACACAGACAGTAGGGCAAAACAGCAGGGGTAAACGATAGCGGGCAATTGCACCACCGGCGATCGGCCACGCACCATCATGAGGCCGTTTTAGCCCGTGGAACGATCAAATACGGAGGGAGAGTGCGGACAAGAGAAGCCCATTATGCCGGTGTGATAATGGGGGTGCCGTGTGGTGGTGCGGGCCTATGCCATCGGTGCGATCAATATTCCTGATCTTCAATCAGCCGTTTGCCCAAGCTGGTTATCCCCTGGATCTCATAGCCCAGCTTTTCATACATATCGATCACGGTGTCGTTATCTTCCCGCACCATCAATTGGATCTTGGGGCAACCGCGCGCGATCAGCTTTTTCTCCAGCCGGTTGATCAACGCGTTGGCGATGCCACGGCCGCGGTAATCCGGGTGCACCCCCAGGTAATATGCTGAACCGCGGTGGCCGTCATAGCCGCCCATGACCGAACCGACCACTTCGCCGCCCACTTCCGCCACCAGAAACAGTTCCGGATCGTGGTTCAGCTTGCGCTCGATGTCCATTTCCGGATCGTTCCACGGGCGCAGCAGATCGCAACGCTCCCATAAGGTCAGAACTTCTTCAAAATCGTCTTGCCGAAATACGCGAATTTCCATAGCCGCTCGCCATTATAAAAAAGAGTATTTCTCTGATTATCGCGTGATTATCCATATACGCAATATCAAACTGCGATTTGTGCCGGGCTGCCGCTGGATTTTCCGTAACACAATAGTGCGCGGCGCCGAAAACAAACGTAATAAATGGAAATAGTTATCGGGTGATTGATAACGACCAATACGTATACCCTTCATACTTCAAGTTGCAGGATAAAAACGCCAAATGCGTGCTTGAGTTGCGCTGGCCATGGCCATGCCCGGCTGCCGGAAAAGGCGGGGATAAAGCCGGCGCGCCTGCAACGTTAAATAATGACGGATAGAGACGTCGCCAAACAGATTGCCGCCACGGAGAGCCATAGAAATGAGTAAGCCGGTTGACCCTTTTTTGCGTTTCAAGCCGCTTAACGGCGCAACCTCGCGCCGCCGGCTGCTGCTTTCCGGCGTGGCGCTGGCGCTGTTCGGCAGCCCGAGCCCCAAAACGCAGGCCGGCATGCTGCGTAGCCCGCATAGCACGAGTGCCCCGGCGCCAAAAACCGCCGGCGGCATCAAGCGGGTTATGCTCGATCCGGGCCACGGCGGCATCGATTCCGGCGCCGTCGGCCATGAAGGCTCGAAAGAAAAACACGTGGTGCTGGAAATTGCCAACCACGTGCGCCGCTTCCTGCATGAGCACCCGAATATCGAAGCGCACCTCACGCGCGAAGAGGATGAATTCATCCCGCTGTTCCAGCGGGTGGAAATCGCCCACCAGCGCCAGGCCGATCTGTTTATTTCCATCCATGCCGATGGCTATACCCGCCCGGAAGCCTCCGGCGCTTCGGTGTTCGCCCTGTCTAACCGCGGCGCCAGCAGCGCCATGGCGCGTTATTTATCCAACCGCGAAAATGCGGCGGATGAAATCGCCGGCGGGAAATACAAAGAACAGGATAACTACCTGCAGCAGGCGCTGTTTGATCTGGTGCAGACCGATACCATCAACAACAGCCTGACGCTCGGCCACCACGTGTTGGGGAAAATCCGCGGCGTGCACCACCTGCATAGCCCGAATACCGAACAGGCGGCGTTCGCCGTGCTGAAATCGCCGTCCATTCCTTCCGTGCTGGTGGAAACGTC
Organism: Gibbsiella greigii; assembly: GCF_039540155.1. Classification (NCBI taxonomy): domain Bacteria; kingdom Pseudomonadati; phylum Pseudomonadota; class Gammaproteobacteria; order Enterobacterales; family Yersiniaceae; genus Gibbsiella; species Gibbsiella greigii. Next base: position 112,829 of record NZ_BAABEM010000005.1, on the reverse strand, counting down.
GTTTATCACCAACCCGGACGAAGAACGCCTGCTCGGCACCACCGCCTTTCGGGAAAAAATCGCCCGCGCCATTGCCGATGGCGTCGTCAACTTCTTCAGTGAATTTGACGCCCGCCAGCGCAGGGCGCGCTAAGGCTGCCTCTGTGCGGAAATAACGATATACCCTTCATACTTCAAGTTGCAGGTGTGTTGGCTTTCCTCGCTCACCCCAGTCACTTACTTCAGTAAGCTCCTGGGGATTCGCTGCGTTGCCGCCTTCCTGCAACTCGAATTATTTTGGGTATATACTTGCAGCTGATTTCAATAAGGCCGCGAAGAATTCCGTATGAGTTTACCCGATATTGCTGAAGTAAAATCCTTTCTGCTGGCGTTGCAAGACCGTATCTGCACGCAGTTGGCTGAAGCCGACGGCGCCGCCGGCTTCGCCGAAGATCGCTGGGTGCGTGAAGAAGGCGGCGGCGGCCAAAGCCGCGTGCTGACCAACGGTGCCGTGTTTGAACAGGCCGGGGTAAACTTCTCGCACGTTTCCGGCGCTGCGCTGCCGGCCTCCGCCACCGCCCACCGGCCAGAGCTGGCGGGCCGCAGCTTTCAGGCCATGGGCGTTTCACTGGTGATCCATCCGCTGAACCCTTACGTCCCCACCAGCCATGCCAACGTGCGCTTCTTTATCGCGGAAAAACCCGGCGCCGAGCCGGTTTGGTGGTTCGGCGGCGGTTTCGATCTGACGCCGTTCTACGGCTTTGAGGAAGACGCGGTGCACTGGCACCGCACGGCCCAACAACTGTGTGCGCCCTTCGGCGCCACGGTATACCCCAAATACAAAAAATGGTGCGACGACTATTTCTTTATCAAACACCGCAACGAAGCGCGCGGCATCGGCGGGTTGTTCTATGACGATCTGAACACGCCGGATTTCGCCACCAGCTTCGCCTTCACCCGTGCGGTGGGCGAAGGTTTCCTGGCGGCGTATCTGCCGATCGTCGCCCGGCGCAAGGCGCTGGCTTGGGGCGAGCGCGAGCGCCAGTTCCAGCTTTATCGCCGCAGCCGCTATGTCGAATTCAACCTGGTGTGGGATCGCGGCACCCTGTTCGGGCTGCAAACCGGCGGCCGCACGGAATCCATCCTGATGTCGATGCCGCCGTTGGTGCGCTGGGAATACAACTATCAGCCGGCGGAAGGCAGCCCGGAAGCCGCGCTGTATCGCGATTTCCTGCCGGTACGCGACTGGCTGCGGGAGGAGCAATAATGCAAATCTGGGTTGATGCGGACGCCTGCCCGAACGTCATCAAAGAGGTGTTGTTCCGCGCCGCGGAACGCACGGCGACTACCGTGACGCTGGTCGCCAACCAGCCGCTGCGCACGCCGCCCTCCCGCTTTATCCGCACCTTGCAGGTAGCACCAGGCTTTGACGTGGCGGATAACGAAATCGTGCGCCGCTGTGAGCCGGGGGATCTGGTGATCACCGCAGATATTCCCCTGGCGGCGGAGGCGATTGAAAAAGGCGCCGCGGCGCTTAATCCGCGTGGCGAACGTTATACGCCCGCCACCATCCGTGAACGCCTGAACATGCGCGATTTTATGGATACTCTGCGCGCTAGCGGCATCCAGACCGGCGGCCCGAATGCCCTCAACCAACGCGACCGCCAGCTGTTCGCCAATGAGCTGGACAAATGGTTACAGGCGAAACGCTAACGCGCCGGAGTGCGCCACAGATAGTCGGCGCGGCGCACATCCACCTGGCTATCGCCTTCGGCCAACATCAGCACCAGCGGCATACTGGCCGGCTGTAGATCCTGCATGTGCAACGGCACCCCCAAATCCCTGGCGGCATGATAGCCGCCGGCAATCAACAACGCGGGCGCCGGCGCCGCCAGCAGCCACTGTGCCATCCGCCGGTCACGCTGTTGCTGGATAGCCAGCATCGCATTCAGACGCGGCGCATCGATCTTGCCACCGTGTGCCTGCCGGATGAGATCGGCCAGGGCCTGTTGCACCGCCGGCTGGGTTGAACGTGGGCCGGTTGGGAACTGCGGATGGCGGTAAAACGCCATGATTTCATCGCGGCTTAAGTTGGCGGAAAGCAGCGGATAAGGCGCCTGAATGGCGGCCATCACCACCCCGCCATACAGCGCCCAGTCCCACCCGGCCTGCCAGGCGATGCGCTGCTTAACCTGTTCACTGCTAAGCACCTCTCCCGCCTGCAGCGCGCGCTTCACCGCATCCACCTGCGCCTGCTGGCCCGGCACGAGCATCTCCATCAGCACGCTGCCCTGCGGCCGCTGCCGCGGCAGGTTTTCCACCAGCCAATGCTCAATACGGTGGTGCGCCGGATTGTCATGCTTTTCACCGACGATCACCCGCTGCGCCACCGCCAGCCGCACCAGCAGTTGCTGGGGCGCAAGCGTTGCGCCGGTATGCAAATCAACAATTGTGCCCAGGTTTGCCACACGGTTATCCGGCGCAGGCGAACGGCTACAGGCGCTCAACGCCAGCGTAACCAGCAGTAAGAGATATTTCATCGGGGATCCCGCCACGCGAAAAAAAACGATAATACAGAGAACGGTTCTCATTTGCATCTTATCCTGCCTGGCGTACAACCACCCTGCGCGGCGCGGCGCATTGATCTCACGCCCGCTGCGGTGGTATAACCCCAGCCATTCAGACATCTATCCCCTTCATACTTCAGCTTGCAGGTGGGTTGCCCTTCCCGCGGCTCGGATTATTTGGGGCATTTACAGATATATATCATTATGCAATCTCCCTCCGAAGGGCAGTTCAAACGCACCATGAAAGCCCGGCACCTAGTGATGCTTTCTCTGGGCGGCGTGATCGGCACCGGCCTCTTTTTCAACACGGGTTACATCATTTCCACCACCGGGGCGCTCGGCACATTGCTGGCCTACCTGATTGGCGCCATCGTGGTTTATCTGGTGATGCTGTGCCTGGGCGAATTGTCGGTCGCCATGCCGGAAACCGGTGCTTTCCATGTGTACGCAGCCCGCTATCTTGGCCAGGCAACCGGCTACACCGTGGCCTGGCTCTATTGGTTAACCTGGACCGTCGCACTGGGTTCCAGCCTGACGGCGGCGGGGTTTTGCATGCAGTACTGGTTCCCGCAATCGCCGGTGTGGCTGTGGTGCCTGATCTTCTGTATCACCATTTACCTGCTGAACGTGATTACCACCCGCTTTTTTGCCGAAAGCGAGTTTTGGTTTTCCCTGATCAAAGTGGTGACCATACTGGCGTTTATCATCCTGGGCGGCGCCGCCATGTTCGGCCTGCTGCCGATGAAAGACGGCACGCCGGCGCCTTTCCTGCATAACCTGACCGCCGCCGGTTGGCTGCCGCAGGGCACCCTGCCGATCCTGATGACCATGGTGGCGGTAAACTTCGCCTTCTCCGGCACGGAGCTTATCGGCATTGCCGCTGGCGAAACTGAAAACCCGGAAAAGGTAGTGCCCTGGGCTATCCGCACCACGGTTATCCGCCTGGTGGTGTTCTTTATCGGCACGGTGTTTGTGCTGGCGGCGCTGATCCCGATGGACCAGGCCGGGGTGGTGAAAAGCCCGTTTGTCCTGGTGTTCGAGCGCATCGGTATCCCTTATGCGGCCGATATCTTTAACTTCGTGATCCTGACCGCGATCCTTTCCGCGGCGAACTCGGGGCTGTATGCCTCCGGGCGCATGCTGTGGTCGCTGGCGAACCAAAACACCCTGCCGGCCTATTTCTCCCGCGTTAACCGCCGCGGCATTCCGTTTAACGCGCTCACCTTCAGCATGCTCGGCGGCATTTTGGCGCTGCTGACCAGCGTGATCGCCCCTGATACGGTATTCGTCGCCCTGTCCGCCATCTCCGGTTTCGCCGTGGTGGTGGTTTGGCTTAGCATCTGCGCCGCCCACTTTGCGTTCCGCCGCCGGTATCGGCACAGCGGCCAACCGCTTGCCGGGCTGAAATACCGCGCCCCCGGCTACCCGGCCACGCCGATCGCCGGCTTTGCCCTGTGCCTGCTGGCCTCTATCGGCCTGGCGTTTGATCCGCAGCAGCGCATTGCGCTGTACTGCGGCCTGCCCTTCGTGGCACTCTGCTATGCCGCCTATTACCTGACCCGCAACGGCGGGCAAAAACCACGGCTGGAAACAGGAGAACAAGATGCCGGTCAATAACCCCATCGCCCCATTGCTGGCGGGCAACAATACCCTGGTTCTGGATGGCGCGCTGGCCACGGAACTGGAAGCGCGCGGCTGCAACCTTAGCGATGCGCTGTGGTCCGCCAAGGTGCTGATTGAAAACCCGGAGCTGATTTATCAGGTACATCTGGACTATTTCAACGCCGGCGCGCAGTGCGCCATCACCGCCAGTTATCAGGCTACGCCGCAGGGGTTTCTGCCGCGCGGGCTGGATGAGCGGCAATCGCTGGCGCTGATCGCCAAAAGCGTGCAATTGGCGCAACAGGCGCGCGCCGATTACCTGGCACAGCACCCACAGGCCGGGCCGCTGCTGGTCGCCGGTTCGGTCGGCCCTTACGGCGCGTATCTGGCGGACGGTTCTGAATATCGCGGTGATTACCATCTGCCGCAGGCAGAGATGATCGCCTTCCACCGCCCGCGTATCGCGGCGCTGGCGCAGGCCGGGGTGGAGCTGCTGGCATGTGAGACGCTGCCTTCATTCAGCGAACTGCAGGCATTGCTTGCCCTGCTGCAAGAAGAATTCCCACGGCTCGGCGCCTGGTTCTCCTTTACGCTGCGCGACAGCCAGCACCTCAGCGACGGCACGCCGCTGCGCGATGTGCTGGCGCTGCTGCGCGGCAACCCGCAGGTGCTGGCCGTTGGCATCAACTGCATTGCGCTGGAAAACGTCACCCCGGCGCTGCGTGAATTCGCCGCGCTGAGTGATAAGCCGCTGTTGGTCTACCCTAACTCCGGTGAACATTACGATGCGCAGAGCAAAACCTGGCACGCCTGCGGCGCCGGGCACGGCGGCCTGCCTGAACGACTGGCGGAATGGCGGCAACTTGGCGCCCAACTGATTGGCGGCTGCTGCCGCACCACGCCGCAGGATATTCGGGCAATCGCGGCGCAGGTGAGCGCCCACCAATAGGCCTGAGCACGGGCGTTCCTCTGGCCGGCAGAGGAACGCCCATCGGTTACAGCGGCTGGGTTTGTGCTTCCACCAACGCCAGCGCCACCATGTTGACGATGCGGCGCACCGAAGCGATCGGCGTCAGAATATGCACCGGCTTCGCTACCCCCATCAACACCGGCCCCACGGTCACGCCTTCGGAAGAGGACACGCGCAGCAGGTTATAGCTGATACGCGCTGCCTCCATATTGGGCATGATCAGCAGGTTCGCCGAGCCTTTCAACGGGCTATCCGGCATCAGATCGTGGCGGATGCTTTCCACCAGCGCCGCGTCACCGTGCATTTCCCCGTCGATTTCCAGATCCGGCGCCAGTTGGTTGACCAGCGCCAACGTTTGCTGCATTTTGCGCGCCGACGGGCAGTCGGAAGAGCCGAAGCTGGAATGGGAAAGCAGCGCCACTTTTGGCTCAATGCCGAAGCGACGCACGGTTTCCGCCGCCATCAGGGTGATTTCCGCCAGCTGTTCCGGCGTTGGGTTGTCGTTAACATAGGTATCGGCAATAAAGGTATTGCCGCTCGGCAGCAGCAGCGCATTCATCGCCCCGGCCACGTGCACGCCTTCGCGGAAGCCAAACACGTTCTTCACTACCTCATAATGCTCATGGTAGCTGCCGATGGTGCCGCAGATCATCGCGTCGGCCTCGCCGCGCTGCAGCATGATGGCGGCAATCAGCGTGGGGTTGCCGATAACTGCGCGGCGCGCCTGTTCCTGGGAAACGCCGCGCCGTTTCATGATCTGGTAGTATTCGCCCCAGTAGGCATTGAAGCGGGGATCGGACTCGTTGTTGACGATTTCGAAGTCTTTACCCGGCGTAAGCTGCAGGCCAAGCTTTTTCAGGCGCATTTCGATGACGCTCGGGCGGCCCACCAGGATCGGGAAGCCCAGCCCCAGTGAAACCAACTCTTGGGTGGCATGCAACACCCGCTCTTCTTCGCCTTCGGCCAGCACCACCCGCTTCAGCGCTTTCTTGGCCTGGGTGAAGATCGGTTTCATAAACAGGTTGGTTTTGTAGACGAACTCGGTCAGCTTCTCGGTGTAGGCATCAAAGTTTTCGATCGGGCGCGTAGCCACGCCGGATTCCATTGCCGCTTTGGCTACCGCCGGGGCGATTTTGACGATCAGCCGCGGATCAAACGGTTTAGGGATAATATATTCCGGGCCGAAGGACAGATCCTGATCGCCGTAGGCCGAGGCCACCACGTCGCTCTGTTCCGCCAGCGCCAGATCGGCAATGGCATGCACGCAGGCCAGCTTCATCTCTTCGTTGATGGTGGTCGCCCCCACATCAAGCGCGCCGCGGAAAATGAACGGGAAGCACAGCACGTTATTGACCTGGTTCGGGTAATCGGAGCGGCCGGTACAGATAATGGCGTCTGGCCGCACTTCTTTCACCAGCGGCGGCAGGATTTCCGGTTCCGGGTTGGCGAGCGCCATAATCAGCGGGTTCTCCGCCATGGTTTTCACCATCGGCTGGGTCAGCACGCCCGGGCCGGAACAGCCGAGGAAAATATCCGCCCCGGGGATAACGTCTGCCAGGGTGCGCTGGCCGTTGTCCTCAATGGCATAGGCGGCCTTGGTTGCTTCCATTTTGGCGTCGCGGCCTTTGTAGATCACCCCTTTCGAGTCGCAGACGGTAATGTTTTGCAGCCGCAGCCCCAGCGCCACCAGCAGATTCAGGCAGGCGATAGACGCCGCGCCCGCGCCGGAAGCCACCAGGCGCACGTCGGAGAGGCTCTTTTTCACCACCCGCAGGCCATTGAGCACTGCAGCGGTGGTGATGATCGCCGTGCCGTGTTGATCGTCATGGAACACCGGGATCTTCATGCGTTCACGCAGCTTTTTCTCAATGTAGAAACATTCCGGCGCTTTGATATCTTCCAGGTTGATGCCGCCAAAGGTCGGCTCCAGCGCGGCGACCACGTCTATCAGTTTGTCGGGATCGTGCTCATCGACTTCAATATCAAACACGTCAATGCCGGAAAACTTCTTGAACAGCACGCCCTTGCCTTCCATCACCGGTTTGCCGGCCAACGCGCCGATGTTGCCCAAGCCCAATACGGCCGTGCCGTTGGAAATAACGGCGACCAGGTTGCCCCGGGCGGTATATTTATAGGCGGCCAGCGGATCGGCAGCAATTTCCAGGCACGGGGCGGCGACACCCGGCGAATAGGCCAACGCCAGATCGCGCTGGGTCGCCAGTGGTTTGGTGGGGGATACCTGGATTTTTCCCGGTACCGGGAACTGATGGAAATCAAGGGCACTTTGCTTTAGTTTTTCATCCATTTTCGGTTCCTTAGTTCTGATATATATACCCTTCATATTTCGCAGGAAAAACACCTGCACAATATACCCAAGATAATTCGAGTTGCAGGCAGGCGGCAATCGAAGGACAAATTCGTCGGGAGCGAATTTGACCAACCAACGGTTGGCCTCCGGTGAGAGACAGGATGTCTCTCATTAATCCCGATGCGCTTACGCCAGTAAGTGATTCGGGTGACTGAGTGCAGCCAACACACCTGCAACTTGAAGTATGACGGGTATAAATATGACGAGGCATATTTGATTTTAGGCGGAACCAGTATAGGGCGAGAATTATCACAAACTTTGAAGCGCCCCATAACCTGGAATAAAAACCCCCATAGAAAGTAAAAAATCCGGGAATAATGGAATATCTCACTCCCCGTGCTGCGCCAGCCCGGCTCGCCAGGCGTTAAGCGTTGCCACCTGGCCCGCGCAGATTTTTAACGCGGTTTGTAATTTCAGTGTGTAGCTCACGGCATCACCCCAGGTATCGCCCAGCAATACCGGCTGTTCACAGGGCCGGAATACCGATTCAGGGGGCAACGGCACCGTCGCTGGCGCCGGCGCGGCGCAAGAGCTCAGGCACAATGCCAGGCATAGGCTGCCCAGCGCAGGCGGTGTTTTTAATCGCTTCACGGTATTTCCTCTCTGTATTATCCCCTTGCTGGCGCAGCCATTGCTCCTGCTGCTGCTGCGCCGCCATTAACGCCCGGTTTTGCGCATCCTGGGCCTGTAAGGCGGCAATCTGTTCCTTTTGTTGCGCCAACGTTTTTTGCTGCTGCGCCGCCTGTTGGCGTAGCGTGGTTACCCGCTGCTTCAGCAGTGCGCTATATCCCCCCAGGCCAATCAGCACCAGTAATAATGCCAATATGCCAACCCGGATAACTTTCTGTAATAAAACACTCATTGCCAGCCTCATTCAGTTAATTGCCGCGTGCGCGAAATTAAGCCGCCGCGCTATTTTTACGATGGCGAAGCGCAATAGCGGCCGATAAAAACCCCACAGAAGAAATATAAAACCTTCTGCCTTCGTTTATTTTCACCGGTTCATTGGGCGGCGTATGGCACAGGGATGAGTATATTTAATCCAGATTATTTATCACGTTGCGGCTGCTGTGCCAGCCGCCAGCGTGCGGTTATGGTCCCGGGATCGCAGATCCCGGCTACAATGAGTGGTATCCCATTGTTCTTATCCATCACAATAATCAGAAAAAGCGCATTTTATTTACCTGGCTGATAAGGCAGTGTGTTCTGCCTGTGATGAAAAGAATTCTTATTTCCCTACATTGACGTTGGTCAAGGAGCCCAAAGATGAACCAATTAGACGCACTAAAAAAGTTAACGGTTGTGGTTGCCGACAGCGGTGATATTGAGTCGATCCGCCAGTTCACGCCGGAAGACGCCACCACCAACCCGTCGCTGATTCTGAAAGCCGCCGCCCTGCCGCAGTACAAGTCATTGATCACCGAGGCGCTGGGCTATGCGCGCCAACAGGGCGGCAGCAAGGAAACCCAACTGGTCAACGCCAGCGACAAACTGGCCGTCAACATCGGGGTCGAGATCCTAAAAAGCGTGCCGGGCCGTATTTCAACCGAGGTAGACGCCCGCCTGTCCTTCGATCGCGGTATGTGCGTCACCAAGGCGCGCAAGCTGATTAGCCTGTATCAGCAACAGGGCATCGATAAATCACGCATTCTGATCAAACTGGCCTCCACCTGGGAAGGTATCAAGGCCGCCGAAGAGCTGGAAAAAGAAGGCATCAACACCAACCTGACGCTGCTGTTCTCCTTTGCCCAGGCGCGCGCCTGTGCAGAAGCCGGCGTGTACCTGATCTCGCCGTTCGTTGGCCGTATCTACGACTGGTACCAGGCCAAACAGCCAGCGGCCAGCTACGACGCCGAGCAGGATCCGGGCGTGAAATCGGTGCGCACCATTTATGAATACTATAAACAGCATCGTTACCAGACGGTGATCATGGGCGCCAGCTTCCGCCGCGTAGAACAAATCCTGGCGCTGGCCGGCTGCGATCGCCTGACCATTTCACCGAACCTGCTGGAGCAGTTAAAACAGAGCGAAGCCCCTGTCGAACGCAAGCTGAGCCCGTCTGAAGAAGGTTTCCACCAGCCGGCGCCGCTGTCTGAAGCCGAGTTCCGTTGGCTGCACAACCAGGACGCGATGGCGGTAGAAAAACTGGCTGAAGGCATCCGCCTGTTCGCCGTCGATCAACAGAAGCTGGAAGATATGCTGGCCGCTGAACTGTAATTATCTGGAGCACTATACCGTTATGCCTTCACGTAAAGACCTTGCCAACGCGATCCGCGCACTCAGCATGGACGCCGTGCAAAAAGCAAAATCCGGCCACCCGGGCGCGCCTATGGGGATGGCGGACATCGCCGAAGTCCTGTGGCGTGATTACCTTAACCATAACCCCGCCAACCCGCACTGGGCCGACCGCGACCGCTTCGTGCTCTCCAACGGCCACGGCTCGATGCTGATTTACAGCCTGCTGCACCTCACCGGCTACGACCTGCCGATGAGCGAGCTGGAAAACTTCCGCCAGCTGCATTCCAAAACCCCGGGGCACCCGGAATACGGCTACACCCCGGGCGTGGAAACCACCACCGGCCCGCTGGGCCAGGGCATCGCCAACGGCGTCGGCTTCGCCATCGCCGAACGCACCCTGGCGGCGCAGTTCAACCGCCCGGACCATGACATCGTCGACCACCACACCTACGTGTTCATGGGCGACGGCTGCATGATGGAAGGTATCTCCCACGAAGTCTGCTCGCTGGCCGGCACCCTCAAGCTCGGCAAGCTGACCGCCTTCTACGATGACAACGGCATTTCCATCGACGGCCACACCGACGGCTGGTTCACCGACGACACCGCCAAACGTTTTGAAGCCTACGGCTGGCACGTGGTGCGCGGCGTGGACGGCCACGACAGCGCGGCTATCAAGGCGGCGATTGAAGAAGCCCGCCAGGTGACCGACAAGCCGTCGCTGCTGATGTGCAAGACCGTGATTGGCTTCGGCTCGCCGAACAAGGCCGGCTCGCACGATGCGCACGGCGCCCCGCTGGGTGATGCCGAAGTGGCCGCCACCCGTGAAAAACTGGGCTGGAATTATCCTCCGTTCGTTATCCCGCAGGACATCTACGCCCAGTGGGACGCCAAAGAAGCCGGCAAGGCCCGTGAAGCCGCCTGGAACGCCAAATTCGCCGCCTATGCACAAGCCTTCCCGGAACAGGCCGCCGAGTTCAAACGCCGTATGAGCGGTGAACTGCCGGCCAACTGGCAGGCAGACGCCAAAGCCTTTGTGGAAAAACTGCAGGCCAACCCGGCCAGCATCGCCAGCCGCAAGGCCTCGCAGAATACGCTGGAAGCGTTCGGCAAGGTGCTGCCGGAGTTCCTCGGCGGCTCCGCCGACCTGGCGCCGAGCAACCTGACGATGTGGTCCGGCTCCAAGGCCATCAACGAAGACCTGGCCGGCAACTACATCCACTACGGGGTGCGCGAGTTCGGCATGACCGCCATCACCAACGGCATTGCGCTGCACGGCGGTTTCCTGCCGTACTCGGCCACCTTCCTGATGTTTGTGGAATATGCCCGCAACGCGGTGCGTATGGCGGCACTGATGAAGCTGCGCAACGTGTTTGTCTACACCCACGATTCCATCGGCCTGGGTGAAGACGGCCCGACCCACCAGCCGGTCGAGCAGTTGGCCAGCCTGCGGGTGACGCCGAACATGAGCACCTGGCGCCCGTGCGACCAGGTGGAATCGGCGGTGGCCTGGCAGTACGGCATCGAGCGCAACGACGGCCCGACGGCGCTGATTTTCTCGCGCCAGAACCTGGCCCAGCAGCCGCGCACGGCGGAACAGCTGGCCAACGTATACCGCGGCGGCTACGTGCTGAAAGACAGCGACGGGCAGCCGGAGCTGATCCTGATCGCCACCGGTTCGGAAGTGGATCTGGCGGTTGCCGCCTATGAGCAACTGACGGCGGAAGGGCGCCGGGTGCGCGTGGTCTCCATGCCGTCGACCGATGCGTTCGACAAGCAGGATGCGGCCTACCGTGAAGCGGTGCTGCCGGCGGCGGTCAGCGCGCGGGTGGCGGTGGAAGCGGGTATCGCGGACTACTGGTACAAGTACGTGGGCCTGAACGGCGCGGTCGTGGGCATGACCACCTTCGGTGAGTCGGCGCCGGCGAATCTGCTGTTCAAAGAGTTCGGCTTTACGGTAGAAAACGTGGTCGCCAAAGCGAAAGCGTTGCTTAACTAAACGCACAACCCCCTTTACCCTGCCGTTCCTCAGGCGGGGTAAAGGGGCACCGGCGTGGCTACCCCATAATCTGGTGAATTTGCAGATACTGCAGCAGCATAATGGTTTTGCCGTCCTTAATCCGCCCATCGTCAATCATCGCCAGCGCTTCCCTGAACGGCAGTTCAACCACTTCGATATCTTCATCCTCAATGCCCCCGCCTGAAGTACGGCGTTCGTTGTCCTGGTATTCGGCGATAAAGAAATGGATAAGCTCGGTAACGCCGCCCGGTGACATATAGGCTTCAAAGATCTTCTTCGCGCTCGCCACCTGGAACCCAGTTTCCTCTGCGGCTTCACGGCGCGCACACCACTCGGGGGAATCACCGTCCAACAGCCCGGCGCAGGCTTCCAGCAACATACCGCTTGGGTTGCCATTGACGTAGGTCGGCATACGGAACTGATTGGTCAGCACCACCGTGCCCCGCTCGCGGTTGTACAACAAAATGGTGGCGCCGTTGCCACGATCGTAAACTTCACGCACCTGCTGAACGGAACCGCCATTCTTGCGTTTTAAATCAAAGGTATACTTATTCAGCACATACCAGTTATCCGACAGCAGTTCTTTCTTCACATTCTCGATTTTTGCAGACATGGGCTCTCTTCCGTTGGCGACAACACAGGAATCATAGCGCGATTCCCCCGCCCTGCGCCAAGCCAATCATGGCAAAAGCCCGCCGTTCAAAAACCATTCGGCACGTTACGCATATCCGGCAGCTTGTGCGCAATGCCCTTATGGCAGTCGATGCAGGTTTGCCCGGCGCTGATGGCCTGCTGGTGCATTTGCGCCGCCACGGTTTTCTGTGCGCTGAAGTCCATGTTATCGAAGTTATGGCAGTTACGGCATTCCTGGGAACCATTGGCCTGCATGCGCGCCCATTCGTTGCTGGCCATCGCCAGCCGGTGCTGCTCGAATTTCTGCGGCGTATCGATCAGGCCGAGAGCCTTGGCGTACAGCTCCTTACTGGCCTTGATCTTGCGCAGCATCTTCGGCCCCCACTCATGGGGAACGTGGCAATCCGGGCAGGTTGCCCGCACACCACTGCGGTTGCTGTAGTGGACGGTGCCGAGATATTCTTCATAAACGTTATCGCGCATTTCATGGCAACTAATGCAGAATGCCTCGGTATTCGCCGCCTCCATGCCGGTATTAAAACCGCCCCAGAACAGGATGCCAGCGCCAAAACCCATCAGCAGCAGCGTGCCCAACGCCAGGCGGCTTGGCCGCCGCCACCAGCGCCATAGCCGGCGCAGCGGCCCGGCTTTTTTGTTATTTCCGCTATGTTGCGCCATGGTGACTCCTTATTTGCCAAAACCCGGCAGCGGCTCAAACGTGTTGCCTACAATCGGCGCGGCATCCGTTTGCGTCACGTGGCACTGCAGGCAAAAGTAGCGGCGTGGCGCCACCTCGCCCAGCATTTTGCCATCGCTGTCCATAAAGTGCGTCGGGCTGATGCGCGGCGCGCCGGTATTGCGATAATGCGCAATGTCATGGCACTGTAGGCAGCGGTTGGTGTTGCGGGTGATTTGATAGCCATCAACGCCATGTGGGATCAACGGCGGCTGGTTAACGTAGTTCAGCGCCATCCGCGCCTGCTGCCTGGGTTGCATAATCTGCCCTTCGGCCGTGCCGGCAACCTCCGGCGATGCGCCCAGATCGACGCCGTTGGCCGCCAGGGCGAAGCCAACCACCGCCAACGATAACAGCACGCTCCCCACGGCCCACCATTTTTTCAGGACATTCCCCGTCATATTTTGCTCCAGAGCAATCACACGCTATTTTTATCGGGTGCCGTTGCCCGCCCGCCTGGCGAGCAAGCGTGGTGAACTAGACTTTCTCCAGCTTCACGGCACATTTTTTAAAGTCGGTTTCTTTCGATAGCGGATCGGTAGCGTCCAGCGTCAGGCTATTGACCAACTGCGCCGCATCAAAAAACGGCATATACACCAGCCCACGCGGCGGGCGGTTGCGCCCGCGGGTTTCGATGATGCTCACCACAGCGCCACGGCGTGAAATCACCTTGACGCGCTCGCCGCGGCGCAGGTTGCGAGCCTGGGCATCCAGCGGATGGATAAACACCACCGCCTGCGGGAAGGCGCGGTGCAGTTCGGGCACGCGGCGCGTCATGGTGCCGGTGTGCCAGTGCTCCAGCACACGGCCGGTAGACAGCCACAGATCGTACTCCTGATCCGGGCTTTCCGCCGCCGGTTCAAAAGGCAGCGCGAAGATCACCGCTTTCCCATCCGGTTTGCCGTAAAAGCGCAGCGTTTCTCCAGCCTTCACGTAGGGATCAAAGCCTTCGCGGTAGCGCCACAGGGTTTCCTTGCCGTCCACCACCGGCCAACACAGGCCGCGCGACTGGTGATAGGTATCGAACGGCGCCAGATCATGCCCGTGGCCGCGCCCAAAACCGGCGTATTCTTCAAATAGCCCTTTCTGGATGTAGTAGCCGAAATCGCGCGCCTCATCGTTCAACTGTTCCGCCGGCAGTTCATCCAGGCCGAATTGATCCACCACGCCGTTGGCGAACAGCACCTCATACAGCGTTTTGCCGCGGTATTGCGGATTTTGCGCCAGTAGCTCTGCCGGCCACACTTCATCGGTGCGGAAACGTTTGGAGAACGCCACCAGTTGCCAGAGATCGGATTTTGCCGCGCCGGGCGCCTTCACCTGTTGGCGCCAGAAGTGAGTACGCCGTTCACCGTTGCCATAGGCGCCCTCTTTTTCCACCCACATGGCGGTGGGCAGGATCAGATCGGCAGACAGCGCGCTCACGGTGGGGTAAGGATCAGACACCACCACGAAGTTGCGCGGATCGCGCCAGCCCGGCATTCGCTCTTCGGTGATGTTGGGCCCAGCCTGCATATTGTTATTGCACATCACCCAATACACGTTGAGCGTGCCGTCTTTCAGCGCCCGATCCTGCGCGATCGCATGCAGCCCCACCTCGCCCGGAATGGTGCCGGCCGGCACGCGCCATTTCTGCTCCGCGATCTGGCGGTGCTTTTCGTTAGTCACCACCATGTCGGCCGGCAGCCGGTGCGCAAAAGTGCCGACTTCACGCGTGGTGCCGCAGGCGGAAGGCTGGCCGGTCAGCGAGAATGGCCCGCAGCCCGGCCGGGCGATCTTGCCGGTCAGCAGGTGCAGGTTGTAGCACAGGTTATTGGCCCAAACGCCGCGCGTATGCTGGTTAAAGCCCATCGTCCAGTACGAAACCACCTTGATGTTCGGATCGGCATACAGCCTGGCCAGCGCTTCCAGCTGATCCTTCGGCACGCCGCTCATCGCTGCGGTTTTCTCCAGGGTGTATTCCGCCACAAAGGCCTTGTAGGCTTCAAAGCTCATCGGCTCGGAGGCGTCGCTGCCTGGGTTCTTTGCCGCTTTTTCCAATGGATGCGCCGGCCGTAGCCCATAGCCGATGTCGGTAACGCCCTGGCGGATATTGACATGCCGACGCAAAAAATCCTGATCGACGGCGTTGTGTTGAATGATGTAGTTGGCGATGTAGTTCATGATCGCCAAATCGGTTTGCGGGGTGAACACCATGGCGTTATCCGCCAGCTCGAAGCTGCGGTGTTCAAAGGTGGAAAGCACGGCGACGCGGACATGATCGTTGCCCAGGCGGCGGCTGGCGATGCGCGACCACAGCACCGGGTGCATCTCGGCCATGTTGGAGCCCCAGAGCACAAAGGCATCGGCGTGCTCAATGTCTGCATAGCAGCCCATCGGCTCATCCATGCCGAAGGTACGCATCAGCCCCACCACCGCCGATGCCATGCAGTGGCGCGCGTTGGGATCGATATTGTTCGAACGGAAGCCGGCTTTGAACAGTTTGGCGGCGGCATACCCTTCCCAGATGGTCCATTGGCCGGAGCCAAACATGCCGACCGAACTTGGCCCTTTGGTCTGCAACGCCGTTTTGAACTTTTCAGCCATGATGTCGAACGCCTGTTCCCAGCCGATTGGCGTGAACTCGCCTTCCTTGTCATACTTTCCCTGGCTCATGCGCAGCAACGGCTGGGTGAGGCGATCCTTGCCATACAGGATCTTGGGCAGGAAATAGCCCTTGATACAGTTCAGGCCGCGGTTGACCGGCGCATCCGGATCGCCCTGCGAGGCCACGATGCGGCCGTTTTGCGTGCCGACCAGCACGCCGCAGCCGGTGCCGCAGAAGCGGCAAGGCGCTTTATCCCATTTAAGCTCATCCGCCCCGCTCACCACCGCCTGCGCGACGGTGGGAATAACCAGCCCCGCGGCGGTGGCCGCCGCCAGCGCCGCATTGGCCTTCATGAAATCGCGACGACTGAGTTTCATGGCGTTACCTCACCTTGCTCATCCAACTGGTGATACACCAGCGATACCGCCAGCACCCCGTCCAGGTTGCGTGCCGACTCAATGCGATCCAATAACGCGCGGGCATCCGCCGCCTGCATGACAATCGCCAGCTTGCCTTGCCCGGCATCCGTGGCCGGGATTTCCGTGCCGGGGATCGCCAGCAGCGCCGGGATCAGCCGCGCGACGTTTTCCGGCCGGGCCTGAACCACCAACCCGCTGACATGCCATCCATCGTTCATTATTTTCACCCTGTTGTGCTGGCTCATCGGCCGGCTGCCCACAGCGCGGCGATTGGCCAAAACGGCATTGGTTATCTTTTTTTAATAAAATCCATTGAATGGATAGGGTTAAAATAGGCGTTGAAGTTAGGGGTAGATAATCCCTATTAAGAGGTAAACAAAGAGTCTCTTGCGCCAGATCAAACTCTGACGACCGTTCGCCGCCGTGCGGCGTACAAAAAACGACGCAGCGTTATTTACTTGAATATACAGCGGTTATTTTAATCCTCCGCGCGCCAATTGCTTGATGCATATCGCGGTGACGGGGGTAGCAAAAGTGATAATAGTGGGCATGCCGCTGGCACATACGCTGGCGCAATCTCTACAAATAAAAGGACGCCTGCGTGTTTGTTAAACGCTCCCTGACCCGAAGCCTGGCCAAAACGCTGTTCAGCATTGTGGCGCTTTCGCTCCTCGCAACCGGGCTGGCGCTGACCACCGTTGCCGGCAGCCTGAGCGATGCCGAAGCGGTCAACATTGCCGGCTCGTTGCGGATGCAAAGCTATCGCCTGGCCTATGACATCACCAATAGCCCGGAGCAGTTGCCGCAGCATCTAGCGCAATATCAGCAATCCCTGCAGGCCCCGGCGTTACTGAAGCTGGAGCGTTTTTACGTGCCTGAAGAGGTGCGGCAGAAATACCTGGCGCTGCGTCATACCTGGCAGCCGCTGGCCGAGAAAATCAACGCCGGCCACCCAGAAGACTACCAACAGAGCGTTGCCGACTACGTCGCGCGCATCGATAGCTTTGTTTTCACACTGCAGCACTATTCGGAATTGAAACTGGCCATCGTGGCCACCATCAGCGTGATGGGTTATATCGCCATCATCGGGTTGGCGCTGTTTTGCCTGCGTGTGATGCGCCGCCAGGTGGTGGCGCCGCTAAAACGGCTGGTCGACGCCAGCCAGCGCATGCAGCAGCGGGACTTCAACTATCCGCCGCTTGAAGTAGCGCTGCCCAATGAGCTGGGCGTGCTGTCGCAGGCCTTCAACGCCATGTCTGACGAACTGGCCAGGCTTTATCAGTCGCTGGAGCACAAGGTACAGGAAAAAACCGAACGGTTGCAGCAGGTTAACCGCACGCTGGAGGTGCTTTACCACTGCTCGCAGGCGCTGAGCACAGGGCACATCGAACAACGTGCCTTTGAACAAATTTTGCAGATTGTGCGTAAAAGTGAGCATCTGCGTTGTATCCGCCTGGAAGTGGAAGGCACGCCCAGCCCCTGGCGGTTAACCAGCGGCTCCCCGCTGGCGGAGCAGGATTGGCAGCAACAGCGCATTGAACAAGATGGTAAACCGGTGGGCCAACTGTGTTGGCAAGCCCGGCGGCAGCCACCGCACCCGCACCTGATGCAAAGCGTGGCGAACATGCTGAGCCGCGGGCTGTATTTTAACCGCGTACAAAAACAGCATATGCAATTTTTGCTGATGGAAGAGCGCGCTACCATCGCCCGTGAACTGCACGATTCACTGGCGCAGGCGCTGACTTTCCTGCGCATCCAGTTGACCATGCTCAAACGCGAACTCGCTGCCTGTTCGCCACAGGCACAGGGCATCATCTCCGATTTTGATCGGGCGTTGGCCGACGCCTACCGCCAGTTGCGCGAACTGCTGGCGACCTTCCGCCTCAGCATTCAGGCCGCCGATCTGCACAGCGCCCTGCGCCAACTGCTGGCGCCGCTAAAGGAACAGACACAGGCTCGAATCATGCTGGATTGCCAAATCCCTTCACAAGCGCTCAATGCCCAGCAGCAAGTGCACGTGCTGCAGATCGTTCGCGAGGCGGTGCTCAATGCGATCAAACATGCCAATGCGCAGGTGATCACCATCCGCTGCGCCGTGGACACGAACGGCAGTAACGTCATCACCATCAGCGATGACGGTTGCGGCATCGCCAGCCTGGAAGAACCGGAGGGCCATTATGGACTGACCATCATGAGTGAGCGCGCCGCCCGGCTGGGGGGAAAACTGCTGATTCAACGCCGTGCGCAGGCGGGAACGGAAATTCGGCTCACCCTACCCCCTTCTGGGTAAGTGATGCCGCCAGGCGGATAATAAGGCAAGGGCAATCAAGGCCAAGAATGATACACACCGCTACCAAGAATACCGGTAACGGGTTAGTCTTGGCTAAACGGAATAGCCCTATTGGCGCAAGACCTGAAGGCGGCGCCCCAATAGGGCATTGACATTACATTTGAGTGGCTTTATCGGCTACAGGGAGAAATTTTCATGGTAATGAAAAACTACAAGGTGGTTATCGTCGACGATCATCCACTGATGCGCCGTGGTATCAAACAGTTACTGGCGTTGGATCCGGCATTTAACGTCGTGGCGGAAGCCAGCAACGGCACCGAGGCGATTGCCATGGTGTTGCAACATGAACCTGATGTGGTGCTGCTTGATCTGAACATGAAGGGCCTTTCCGGGCTGGACACGCTAAAGGCGTTGCGCAATGAAGGCGTTGATGCGCGGATCATCGTGCTGACCGTCTCGGATGCGCGCAGCGATCTGTATGCGCTGATAGACGCCGGCGCCGACGGCTATCTGCTAAAAGACAGCGAACCGGAACAGTTATTAGTGGATATCCGCGCAGCGGCGGGCGGCCAGAATATCATCAGCGAAGCCATCGCGGACTACCTGTCTTCACGCAGTGAACAAAGCAACCCCTTTGCCGAACTGACTGAACGTGAACTGGACGTCTTGCAAGAAGTGGCGCGCGGGATGTCGAACAAGCAGGTTGCCGTGCAGTTGCACATCTCCGAAGAAACGGTCAAGGTGCACATCCGCAATATGCTGCGCAAGCTGAACGTGCGCTCCCGGGTCGCCGCCACGGTGATGTATCTGGAGTATAAAAACCAATAACGATCCCCCGGCCTGCCGGGGAACTGTTAGCCGATAACCGCCAGCAACTGTTGGTGGTATCGGCTCACCCACTGCGGATCAAGCGGGCCCCAATCGTCCAACTGGTAAAAACCGTCGTTATTACGCACGCCCTGCTGCACAAAACGCAGCGTGACGCCAAGCCCAGGCAAGGCCTTTAGCGTGTCCTGCAGCGTGCGCCGCGGCCAGCCGGTCTGCGCCATCAGGCGCGGCACATTGGGCCTTTCACTGTGGCTAATCAGCCAGCACAAATAAAGGCGGCGGGCAAACACCGGGTTAATATCCATACGCGGCTCCTGCTAGTGAAAACATCCAGATATACCCGTCATACGTCAAGTTGCAGGTGTGTTGGCTTTCCTCGCTCACCCCAGTCACTTACTCCAGTAAGCTCCTGAGGATTCGCTGCGTTGCCGCCTGCCTGCAACTCGGCTTATTTTGGGTATAGATCCATTGAAAGGAAATTCGGTAGCTTTTTGTATTTCGTCAGTACAATTGGTAAAGCGCAGCCTACTGTTATTTACATTATCTCCATTTTTTCTCCACGCTTTACCTATAGCTGGCAGGTAAAGTGCCATACTGTCGGCATCCTTTCAGCTAACACTTGAACGCAGTCCTGATGCGTCTTAAAGATAGAACAAGTCACAACGAGGTTCGCGCTGTATGGCCAATTTTTTTATCGATCGCCCGATTTTTGCCTGGGTTCTGGCAATTATCCTTTGCCTGACTGGCACATTGGCGATTTTTTCGTTGCCGGTTGAACAATATCCCGATCTCGCCCCGCCGAATGTGCGAATCGTGGCAAATTACCCCGGCGCCTCGGCGCAAACGCTGGAAAATACCGTCACCCAGATTATCGAACAAAACATGACCGGCCTCGATAACCTGATGTATATGGCATCGCAAAGCACCAACACCGGTCAGGCCACCGTTACCCTCACCTTTGAAGCCGGCACCAACCCCAATGAAGCCTTGCAGCAGGTGCAAAACCAGTTGCAAACCGCACTCAAGCGCCTGCCGCAGGCGGTTCAGGACCAAGGGGTCACCGTTTCAAAAACCGGCGACACCACGCTGATGATGGTGGCGTTCGTCTCCACCGACGGCAGTATGGACCGCCAGGATATCGCCGACTTTATCGTTTCCAACGTGCAGGATCCGCTCAGCCGCGTTAACGGCGTCGGCAGCATCGATGTGTTTGGCTCCCAGTACGCAATGCGTATCTGGCTCGATCCCAACAAGCTCAACAGCTACCAGCTCACCACGCAGGATGTGGTAAGCGCCATC
Organism: Gibbsiella greigii; assembly: GCF_039540155.1. NCBI lineage: Bacteria > Pseudomonadati > Pseudomonadota > Gammaproteobacteria > Enterobacterales > Yersiniaceae > Gibbsiella > Gibbsiella greigii. The sequence goes on along the minus strand of NZ_BAABEM010000005.1, from coordinate 92,296 downwards.
ACCTCGCAGAACAGCCAGGTTGCCGTTGGGCAACTGGGCGGCACGCCGGCGGTCGACAACCAGGCGCTTAACGCCACTATCAATGCGCAGTCGCAGTTGCAAACCCCGGAGCAGTTCCGCCAGATAACCCTGCGGGTTAACCAGGACGGTTCAATGGTCACGCTGGGGGATGTCGCCACCATTGGCCTGGGCGCCGAAAACTATAACTACCTCAGCCGCTACAACAGCATGCCCGCCGCCGGCATCAACATCAAATTGGCCTCCGGCGCCAATGAAATGCAAACCGATCAGATGGTGAAGGAAAGAATCGCCGCCCTTGAGCCCTTTTTCCCCCGCGGGCTGGAAGCCAAAATCGCTTATGAAACCACGCCTTTTGTTAAAGCCTCTATCCGCGATGTGGTGAAAACCCTGCTGGAAGCGGTGCTGCTGGTGTTCCTGGTGATGTACCTGTTCCTGCAAAACTTCCGCGCGACGCTCATCCCGACCATCGCCGTGCCGGTGGTGCTGCTGGGCACCTTCGCCGTGCTTTCCGCATTTGGCTACAGTATCAATACCTTAACCATGTTCGCCATGGTATTGGCCATCGGCCTGTTGGTGGACGATGCCATTGTGGTGGTAGAAAACGTTGAACGCGTAATGAGCGAAGACGGCTTACCGCCGCGTGAAGCCACACGCAAATCCATGGCCCAGATACAGGGCGCGCTGGTCGGTATCACGATGGTGCTTTCCGCCGTATTTATCCCGATGGCCTTCTTCGGCGGCACCACCGGGGCGATTTACCGCCAGTTCTCAATTACCATCGTGGCCGCCATGGTGCTCTCGGTGCTGGTGGCGATGATCCTCACCCCGGCACTGTGCGCTACGCTGCTCAAGCCGCACGCCGCCGGCCAACAGCACGGCAAACGCGGCTTCTTCGGCTGGTTCAACCGCATGTTCAACCGCAACACGCTGCGCTATGAGCGCGGCGTGGCGCGCATACTGCACTACAGTCTGCGTTATATGGTGCTTTACCTGCTGTTGCTTGGGGGCATGGCGCTGCTGTTTATCAAACTGCCCACCTCTTTCCTGCCCGATGAAGACCGCGGGGTATTCACCGTTCAGGTGCAGTTGCCGGCGGGTTCCACCCAGCAGCAAACCTCGAAGGTTGTCGAAAAAGTCGAACACTATTTCATGACCAAAGAGCAGCAGGACGTGGTTTCGGTATTCGCGATCATCGGTTCCGGCCCCGGCGGCAACGGGCAAAACGTGGCGCGTATGTTTGTGCGCCTCAAGGACTGGAGCGAACGCGGGGCGGAAGGCAGTTCCTTTGCCGTGATCGAGCGCGCAACCAAGGCGCTCAACAGCATTAAGGAAGCGCGCATCATTGCCAGCAGTCCACCGGCCATCAACGGCCTGGGGAACTCATCCGGCTTTACCATGGAACTGGAAGATCACGCCGGCCTGGGGCACGCCAAGCTGATGGCGGCGCGCGATCAACTGTTGCAGGCTGCCGGCCAGAACCCGCTGCTTTCACGGGTGCGCCATAACGGCCTGGACGATAGCCCGCAGTTGCAAATCAACATCGATCAGCGCAAGGCGCAGGCGCTCGGCGTCAGCATCGATGATATCAACGACACGCTATCCACTGCCTGGGGCTCCACCTATGTCAACGACTTCGTCGATCGCGGGCGGGTGAAGCGGGTGTACGTGCAATCCGCCGCCCCGTTCCGCATGCTGCCGGATGACGTTTACAAATGGTATGTGCGCAACAGCACCGGCGGTATGGTGCCGTTCTCCGCCTTTGCCACCTCGCACTGGGAGTATGGCTCCCCACGCCTGGAACGCTATAACGGCACCTCTTCGCTGGAGATCGTCGGCGAAGCCGCCAGCGGCACCAGCAGCGGCACCGCCATGGCGGAAATGGAGAAGTTGGTTAGCCAACTGCCGGCTGGGTTCGGCCTGGAGTGGTCGGCGATGTCGTATCAGGAACGGCTGTCCGGCTCACAGGCGCCGGCGCTGTACGCGCTTTCTTTGCTGGTGGTGTTCTTATGCCTGGCCGCATTGTATGAAAGTTGGTCAATCCCGTTTGCGGTGATGCTGGTGGTGCCGCTCGGGGTGATTGGCGCGCTGGCGGCCACCTGGCTGCGCGGGCTGGAAAACGACGTGTACTTCCAGGTGGGATTATTGACCATCATTGGGCTGTCGGCGAAAAACGCCATCCTGATCGTCGAATTCGCCAACGAATTACACCTCAAAGGGCAGGAACTGACGGCAGCGACGCTGGAGGCCTCGCGGATGCGCCTGCGCCCTATTCTGATGACTTCGCTGGCCTTTATTTTCGGCGTCTTGCCGATGGCGCTTAGCCAGGGCGCAGGTTCCGGCAGCCAGCACGCCGTGGGCACCGGCGTCATCGGCGGGATGATTTCCGCCACCGTGCTGGCGATTTTCTTCGTGCCGCTGTTCTTCGTCTTGGTTCGCCGGCGTTTCCCGGGCAAACAGGCGGTGCCGCCGTTGGTTGAAAGCAGCGGCGAATAATCGGCATTAAAAAAGCAGCGCCGGTGAAGGTGCTGCTTTTTATTTGAACGGTTACCCATTCAAGAAACTTCATAACATGCCCGCCATACCGTAACGGAGTGGGGGCACAGGTGAGAACGAATCAGTACAGCTTGCCTGGCGATAAACCTAACCCGGTAATCAGTTACCTAACATCTCATCAATGAAGTCTTTCCAGTTACCTAATTCACGATCAACCATGATGCATTTACAACCTCAATTATCACACGCTGCGAATTCTACGCTTATTTTTTGACCAGGTGAAGCTTTTTGGGAACGTTGCCAACCCCAGAATAGCGGGTTGGCGCATATTTTCGGATTAATCGCTAATACCGTCATTCACCCTATGCCCTTCTGCGATCAACTTATCCCCTTCATACTTCAAGTTGCAGGTGTGTTGGCTTGATTACTCGGCCCATCCCTGGGCCTCTCCCCTTCGGAGCCGCTGCTAACAGCGTTCAAATCTGCTCCCGGCAGATTTGTCACTCACCCCAGTCACTTACTCCAGTAAGCTCCTGGGGATTCGCTGCGTTGCCGCCTTCCTGCAACTCGAATTATTTTGGGTATATCGCTATCACGCAGAACGGATGTTTTTTTATATGCCTGAAACGCGCGCATAACGCCGATCGGGATCACTGAATCCCGGGGAAAAATCGGCGAATTGTGACCGGTGAGCAACTTTGCCGCGTTGCCGTGCAAAACGCAGGCCCGCACAGGCAATGGCGCACAGATATGCAGGCCGCTAACGCACTTTGCGGCTGTGGAACTTGTCTTTTATCACGCCGTCAAAAAACCGGCCTTTGGACACCACAGAAAGAAAGGTTTTATAGATACGTTCAGGAACCGCGCTGTATTGGTAAATTCCGTGTTCGCGAAATTCGATTTCCAGCAGGCTGCGTTTTGGGTCATAACCTATAGAAATTATCCGTGATGACGAAACAGGCTGCCGCTTCAATTGCTTTTTCCCCCAGTTTAATTGCCAAAAAGACACTGCCGCTCACGGCCAGCGCCTGTTTTGCAGGCTGCCAGCCCAAACGCGTTTAATAGATTCATTTCATTGATAGCATTAACAAATTACCCCGTTGCCCAACGGCAAGCAACCAAAAGTACGGCGAATCACCCCAGCCAGAGGCATCCTGCCCGACAAAGCGCCTAAAAGGGCCGCTTTTAGCCGCGAAAACCACCATTTGAGCCAGACTGGTGGGCGTTCATGGACATAAACGTATCGTTGTCTGGATCTGGCTCTGGTTTTCCCGCATTATCTCTCCCATCGCCGAGCAGCATCATTTTATTGCGGCTTTGCCGCCGGTTGCTCAGTCCTTATTCGACGATAATTTAGGTAGCATTTTCGCCATGGCAGACAAACCACAACCAACATCACTTACCCTCTACGGCATCAAAAACTGCGACACCATAAAAAAAGCGCGCCGCTGGCTGGAAGAACAGGGCGTAGCCTATCAATTCCACGATTACCGCACCGACGGGCTGGATGAACCCCTGCTGCGTGATTTCGTCGCGCGCCTTGGGTGGCAACCGTTGCTCAATACCCGCGGCACCACCTGGCGCAAACTGGACGAAACGCAGCGCAACGCCTGCGATAACGCCGATGCGGCCATCGCCCTGATGCTGGCGCAGCCGGCCATCATCAAGCGCCCGCTGCTGGACGACGGCCGCGGCCATGCCCTGCTCGGCTTCAGCGCCGATGCTTACCAGCAATATCTTTCCGAGGTAAAATCATGACCTGCCCTGTTATCGAGCTGGCGCAACAGTTAATCAAGCGCCCGTCCCTGAGCCCGCGCGACGAAGGCTGCCAGGCCATCATGATCGAACGCCTGCAGGCCATTGGCTTTACCGTTGAACCGATGGACATCGAAGATACCCAGAACTTCTGGGCCTGGCGCGGCGAAGGCCCGACGCTGGCGTTCGCCGGCCATACCGATGTGGTGCCAAGCGGCGACGAAAGCCTGTGGGCGCACCCGCCGTTTGATCCCACCATCCGCGACGGCATGCTGTACGGCCGCGGCGCCGCGGATATGAAAGGCTCATTGGCCGCCATGGTGGTCGCCGCCGAACGCTTTGTCGCCGCACACCCCGATCACCAGGGGCGGCTGGCGTTCTTGATCACCTCTGACGAAGAAGCCAACGGTACCCACGGCACAGTGAAGGTTGTCGAGGCGCTAATGGCGCGCAACGAGCGCCTGGATTACTGCCTGGTGGGCGAGCCTTCCAGCACCGAACACGTTGGCGATGTGGTTAAAAACGGGCGCCGCGGCTCCATCACCGCCAACCTGCGCATCCACGGTATTCAGGGGCACGTCGCCTACCCGCACCTGGCGGATAACCCGGTGCACCGCGCTATGCCGGCGCTCAATGAGCTGGTGGCCACCGAATGGGATCAGGGCAACGCTTTCTTCCCGCCCACCAGCATGCAAATCGCCAATATTCAGGCCGGCACCGGCAGCAACAATGTGATCCCGGGTGAATTGTTCGTGCAGTTCAACTTCCGTTTCAGCACCGAACTGACCGATACCCAGATCAAACAACAGGTGGAAGAACTGTTGAAACGCCACAAACTGAACTACAGTATTGATTGGCGCCTGTCTGGCCAGCCCTTCCTCACCACACGCGGTGCGCTGGTGGATGCGGTGGTAAACGCGGTTGAACACTACGCCGAGCGCACCCCGCAGTTGCTGACCAACGGCGGAACCTCCGACGGGCGGTTCATTGCCCGGATGGGCGCACAGGTTGTGGAACTGGGGCCGGTTAACGCCACCATCCACAAAGTTAACGAATGCGTCAACGCAGCCGATCTTCAACTGCTGAGCCGCATGTATCAGCGTATTATGGAGCAGTTGGTCGCATGATCACCCCAGAGATGCTCACCGGGCGCAGTACCGGGCATCTGGCGCCCCTAGTGGGCAACCATCGCCTGCAGCCGCAGGCGGTTGCTGCCTTTTGCGCCATGCAGCAGGCGGCCCAGGCCGCCGGTTTTGATCTACAACCGGCCAGCACCTTCCGTGATTTTGAACGCCAGCGGGCCATCTGGAACGGCAAGTTCCGTGGCGAACGCCCGGTGCTGGATCACAACAGCCAGCCCATCGACATCACGCCGCTTTCCGATGCCGAACGCTGCGAAGCCATCCTGCGCTGGTCTGCGCTGCCGGGCGCCAGCCGCCACCACTGGGGCAGCGATCTGGATATCTATTCCCCGGCGCTGCTGCCGGCAGGCCAAAAGCTGCAACTGGAACCCTGGGAATACCTGCAGGGCGGCTACTTTTACCCGCTCACCTGCTGGTTGTCGGAAAACATGGCCGACTTCGGCTTCTACCGGCCATTCGGCGGCGAAAGCGGCGGCGTGGCGATGGAGCCCTGGCACCTGAGCTACCGCCCATTGGCGCAGCAGGCCGAACATTTGCTGACGCCGGCGCTGCTGCTGGCCGCCTGGCAAGATAGCGACGTCGCCGGTTCTGGCTGGCTGGCGCGCCACTTGCCCTCCATTTTTGCGCGTTTTATACGCCCTGAAGAGAAGAAATAACTATGCACTGGTTAGCTGATTACTGGTGGATCATCCTGCTGATCCTGGTGGGGATGATCATCAGCGGGATAAAAGAGCTGCGCCGCGTCGACGTAAAAAGCTATTTGGCCAATAAACCGACCTTGCCGCCTCACCACGATAACAACGCGAAGTGGGACGACGAAGACGACGATCAACCAAAGAAAAAGCCCTAATCCGGAGCGCCGCGCTTGCCCGGCGGCGCCCTGCCTCTGCATAAAAAGAAGTCGACTTCTCAAAAGATTGCCTCTAAATTTAACTCTGATTGGTTAATGTGATGATAATCACACTCCCAGCAGTTAAAACGGTCTGGATCCAGACGGGGGTTCATCCAACCAACTCACCCACCACGGTAACGGTTCTCGCAATGGCGTCGGCACATGGATGCCAGATAATTTCAGATTTCAAAATTCTGAGGCTCGAGCTATGGCTATTAATATCGCGCTAAACCACGTGACCGAATACCGCTATGACCGCCGCATCAATCTGGGTCCCCAAGTCATACGCCTGCGCCCCGCTGCACACTGCCGCACGCCCATCCTGGCATACTCGCTGAAAGTGATCCCGGAAACGCACTTTATCAACTGGCAGCAGGATCCCAACGGGAACTACCTGGCCCGGCTGGTATTTCCGGAACCCACCGAGCATTTCCGGGTAGAAGTGGATATGCGGGTTGAAATGTCGGTGATTAACCCGTTCGATTTCTTCCTTGAGCCGCAGGCTGAGCAGATCCCGTTTAGCTATTCCACCGAACAAAAAACCGAGCTGGCGCCCTATCTGCAATGCCAACCGCTCACGCCAGCGCTGGAAAACTACCTGAGCACCATCCCCAAGGCGCCGCAGCGCAGCGCCGAATTCCTGGTGGCGCTCAACCAGCAGTTGCAGCAGCACATCGGTTACACCATCCGTATGGCGCCAGGGGTGCAAACGCCGGAAGAAACTCTGACTCTGCGCAGCGGCTCCTGCCGCGATTCCGCCTGGCTGCTGGTGCAGATCCTGCGCAACCTGGGCCTGGCCGCCCGCTTTGTTTCCGGCTATCTGCTACAGCTGACGCCGGATGTGAAATCGCTCGATGGCCCTTCCGGTCCAGAGGCTGACTTTACCGATCTGCACGCCTGGACCGAAGTTTATCTGCCCGGCGCTGGCTGGATCGGGCTGGATCCAACCTCGGGGCTGTTTGCCGGCGAAGGGCACATCCCGCTGGCTTGTACGCCGGAACCGTCCAGCGCCGCGCCGATCAGCGGTCTGCTCGATGAGTGCGAGTGCGAATTTGAACACCGGATGGAGATTACCCGCATCGATGAAGTGCCGCGGGTGACCAAACCCTACAGCGAAGCCCAGTGGCAAGCAATCAACACGCTTGGCTACCGGATTGACAGCGATTTGCAGGCCAACGATGTGCAATTGACCATGGGCGGCGAACCGACCTTCGTCGCCGTTGACGATCCTGACGGCGCCGAATGGAATACCGATGCGCTGGGGCCGACCAAGCGCCTGCGCGCCGCGGAACTGTTCCAACGTATGCGCGAACACTATGCGCCTGGCGGGCTGGTGCACTTTGGCCAGGGGAAATGGTACCCCGGCGAACAGTTGCCGCGCTGGTCGCTCAACTGCTTCTGGCGCCGGGACGGCCAACCGATCGCGGTGCCGGCCATGTTCGCCGACGAAACCCAGGACTACGGCGTCACGCCGGCGCTGGCCGCCGATTTCTTGCAGCGTATCGCCCACTATCTGGGCGTTGACGGCAGCCATATCTTCCCGGCTTATGAAGATACCTTCTATTACCTGTGGCGTGAACGCAAACTGCCGGCCAATGTCGATCCCTTTGATTCGCGCCTGGACGATCCGCTGGAGCGCGCGCGCTTGCGCAACGTTTTCGAACGGGGCCTGGATGCAGTGATCGGCCACGTGTTGCCGCTGGCGAAGGAAGAAAGCCGGCCATGGCGCAGCGGCCCGTGGTTCCTGCGCGAAGAGCGCTGTTACCTGCTGCCGGGGGATTCGCCGCTGGGCTACCGCCTGCCGCTGGATTCGCTGCCCTGGGTGCAGAAAAGCGATTACCCGTATATTCACAGCGCCGATCCACACCAACCATTCCCGCAGTTGCCGGCCTACCAACAGCTGCGCCAGCAATATCGCGACAGCACGCCAGCCGCCGCCGAGCCACAGCCGCCCAGCTCGCGCCCGGCGTTGCACCAGTCGGCCGACGGTCTGGCGCGCACGGCGCTGTGCGCAGAGCCGCGCAACGGCATTCTGTATCTGTTTATGCCGCCCACCCGCGCGCTGGAAGATTACCTGCAACTGGTGGAAGCCATCGAAGCCACTTCACTGGCGCTCGGCATTCCGGTGGTGCTGGAAGGCTATGAACCGCCGGGCGATCCGCGCCTGACCAACTTCCGCATCACCCCCGATCCGGGCGTGATCGAAGTGAATATCCAGCCGGCCGCCAACTGGAGCGAACTGGTGGAGCAAACCACCTTCCTGTATGACGCGGCGCACCAGTCGCGCCTGACGACAGAAAAATTCATGCTCGACGGCCGCCATACCGGCACCGGCGGCGGTAACCATATGGTGATGGGCGGCGCCACCCCGGCGCAAAGCCCGTTCCTGCGCCGCCCGGATCTGCTGCGCAGCCTGATTGGCTACTGGCATAACCACCCGTCGCTGTCCTACCTGTTTTCGGGGTTATTTATCGGCCCTACCAGCCAGGCGCCGCGGATTGATGAAGCGCGCAACGATTCCGTGTATGAAATGGAAATCGCCTTCAGCCGCTTCCCACAGCCCGGCGAAGCCTCGCCGCCGTGGCTGATCGACCGCCTGCTGCGCAACCTGTTGATCGACGCCGCCGGCAACACCCATCGGGCCGAGTTCTGTATCGATAAACTCTACTCGCCGGATGGGCCAAGCGGCCGCCTGGGCCTGCTGGAGCTGCGTGCCTTTGAAATGCCGCCGCATGCAAGGATGTCGCTGGCGCAACAGTTGCTGCTGCGTGCGCTACTGGCCCGTTTCTGGCAGCAACCCTATCAGCCGCAGCGGCTGCGCCGCTGGGGCACCGAACTGCACGATCGCTTTATGCTGCCCCATTTTGTGCGGCAGGACTTTAACGATGTGCTGAGCGAACTGGGCGAATTTGGCTACGCCTTCGATTCGGGCTGGTTTGATGCCCACTTCGCCTTCCGCTTCCCGCAGCACGGCGAATTCTGCGCCGATGGCGTCCAGGTGCAAATCAGCCATGCACTGGAACCGTGGCATGTGATGGGTGAAGAAGGTGCAATCGGCGGCACCGTGCGCTATGTTGATTCATCGGTGGAACGGCTGCAGATCAAAGTGACCGGGCTTAACGACGATCGCCATCTGATCACCGTTAACGGCCAGCCGGTGCCGTTACAACCCACCGGCAACGTCGGCGAAGCGGTCGGCGCGGTGCGCTACCGGGCCTGGCAACCCGCGGCCTGCCTGCATCCGACCATCGGCGTGCAAGCGCCGCTGACCATCGAACTGGTGGACAACTGGATGCAGCGTTCGCTCGGTGGCTGCCAGTATCACGTCGCACACCCAGGCGGGCGCAATTACGATAGCCACCCCGTTAACGCCTATGAAGCGGAAGCCCGCAGGCTGGCGCGTTTCTTGCACATGGGTCATACGCCAGGAAAAATGACGGTTGAACCGCAGCCGCGCAACCCGAACTTCCCGTTCACGCTCGATTTACGCTGGCATTAATACCGCCGCCGGCCGATACAGGGAATGGAGCGGTCGGCGGCAGTCAGGCGTTAGCTGGTGCAAAAGCCTAAGGAAAACGGGAAAGTAACTTCTATGCCGCAATCACTTTTTACCCGCTATCAGTACTCGGATGCGCACTATGACGAGCTGTTTACCGCTGATGGTCATTTTCGTCCGCACTGGCAGCGCTTTGCCGATGAACTGCACGCCTATCCCGATGAACAACTGCAAAGCCGCCTGAACCATGTGGCGCGCCAGATCTTCGAAAATGGCGTGACCTACAACGTTTATGCCGATCCGCAAGGGGTTAAACGCCCCTGGGAACTGGATCTGCTGCCGCAGATCATTGCGCACGACGAATGGCAGCAAATTGAGTCCGGCATTATGCAGCGCGCCGAGCTGATGAACCGCATCCTGGCCGACGTCTACGGTGGCCAAACGCTGCTGCGCGACGGCCTGCTGCCGCCGGCACTGGTGCATGGGCACGCTGGTTTCCTGCGCCCGGCCCACGGCATCCCCTGCCCGGACAACGTTTACCTGCACCTGTACGCCGTCGATCTGGCGCGTTCAGCAGACGGCCGCTGGTGGGCGATTTCCGATCGCGCCCAGGCGCCTTCCGGCGCCGGCTACGCGCTGGAAAACCGCACGGTGATCTCCCGCGCCTTCCCGGAACAGTTCCGCGATCTGAAGGTTCGGCGCCTGAATACCTTTTTCCGCACGCTGCAGCAAAGCCTGCGCCACTGGGCGCCGGGCAGCGCCAGCGAAGGCGGCACGCCGCGCATTGTGGTGCTGACCCCCGGCCCCTATAACGAAACCTATTTCGAGCATGCCTATCTGGCGCGGCACCTGGGCTTCCCGCTGGTGGAAGGGCAGGATTTGATGGTTTCCCAAGGCTGCGTCTGGCTGAAAACGCTGGAAGGCCTGCAACGCGTACACGTGATTCTGCGCCGCCAGGATGACGACTTCTGCGATCCGCTTGAGGCCCGCCCCGATTCTTCGCTGGGCATCCCCGGCCTGATGCAGGCGGCGCGCGAGGGCCAGGTGCTGATCGCCAATGCGCTCGGCTCCAGCCTGATTGAAACCGGCGCGCTGTACGGTTTTTTACCTAAACTGTGTGAACAGGTGCTCGGCCAACCGCTGCTGCTACCGTCCGTCGCCTCCTGGTGGTGCGGAGAGCGCGCCGCGCTGGAAACCGTGCTGGATAACCTGCCCAACCTGATTATCAAAGGGGCTTTCCCGCAGTTGCGCATCAAAACCTGCACCGGCAGCGATTTAAGCAGTGATGAACTGGCCCGCTTGAAACAGCGCATCCGCGCGCGCCCGTATAACTATGTGGCCCAAGAGCCGATCAGCCTGTCGCAGGCACCCGGGCTGTCGCCGCGGCCGCCCTATCAGTTACATAACCACGCCACCTGTCTGCGGGTGTTTGCTGTCGCAAGCCCCGACGGCTATCGCGTTATGCCCGGCGGGCTGACGCGCATCTCCGGCCCCAACAGCCGCCAGATCGTGACCATGCAGCAGGGGGGCGGCAGTAAAGACACTTGGGTGCTGGCGCCGCCTTCATCCCCGACGCCGAAGCTGAACGTGGCGCCGCAGGCTCTGCCGCCGGCCAGCCACACGCTGTCGACCCGCACCATTGAAAACCTGTTCTGGCTGGGCCGCTATACCGAACGCTGCGATAACATCGCCCGCCTGCTGCGCACCACCTTCACGCTGCGGCTGGATGAAGACGAAGGCAGTGAAGCCCAGCACGCGGCGGTAATGAAGCTGTGCCAGCACTATGGCCTGCTGCCTGACGACGGCGAGCAACCGCTCGATACCTTGCCGCCGCAGCAGTTGAATGCCCTACTGCTGGATGCGCTGTTTAATCCGCAAGTGCCGCACGGCTTTGCCGGCACGCTGCAACAGCTGCTGCGCATCGGTTTTAGCCTGCGTGAACGGCTGTCGTTGGATAACTGGCGGGTGCTCAACCGGCTGGCGAAAGAGCTGGAACAGCATCATCAGGCACAGCGCTGGAACCTGGCGGAAGCGCTGGCGGTGCTGGATCAGGCCATCGGCTATATGATGGCGCTCTCAGGCTTTGCGCTGGATGGCATGACGCGCGATGTGGGCTGGCGCTTCCTCAGTATCGGCCGCCGCCTTGAGCGCCTGCAACACGTCAGCCAGATGCTGACGCTGGTGCTGGAAGAAGACACAATCCGCCAGGCGGATCTGGAATGGTGGCTGGAGCTGAGTGACAGCATCATCACCTACCGCTCCCGTTACTCGCAGCGCCCGGAGCTGGCAACCGCCCTGCCTCTGCTGGTCACCAACCAAGAAAACCCGCGCGCGCTGATGTTCCTGCTCAAAGGGCTAGTGGACTACTTGCAGAAGCTGACCACGCAGTTTGGGCCGTTTAGCGACGGCACGCTCATTGAATTGACCCAGCAGATTGCCAGCCTGGATGAGCACCGGCTGGCCGAAGAAGGCCGCCTGCCAACGCTTATCGCAGCGCTAGGCGAAGCGCTGGATACGCTGTCCGATCGGCTCAGCCTGCGGTTTTTCAGCCATGGCCCCCACTACAGCATCGGGAATGAAGAATGAGCCAGACGCCCCTCGCCAACGGAGGCTGCCGTTACAGCGTCAGCCACGTGACTGAATATCAATACAGCCTGCCGGTATCCCAATCGCGCCAGTTGCTGCGGCTATCGCCACGCAACCTGGCCTGGCAGCAGTGCGACAGCGCCCGCATACAGGTGGATCCGCTGCCGGATGAATGGTTTGAACTGAACGATTTTTTTGGCAACCATCTGGCGCAGTTTGCGTTGCATATGCCGCATACTCGCCTCAGCGTGCGGGTGGATTCTGAAGTCTGCGTGCTGCCGCACACGGCGCAATATGCGCCGCAAGAGAGCCTGCCCTGGGAACAGGTTCGCCAACAGCTCGCCGCCGGGGGCACAGAGATGCTCGATCCGATCCAGTTCCTGTTCCCTTCGCCGTTTATCCCGATCGATAACGCGCTGAGCCGCTATGCCATGCCAAGCTTTACGCCGAATCGGCCGTTGCTGGCGGCGCTGTTGGAATTTACCGAGCGCATTTTTACCGACTTTAGCTTTGATCCCACTGCCACCACGATCGCCACGCCGGTGGAAACCGTGCTGCAGGAAAAGAAAGGGGTCTGCCAGGATTTCGCCCATTTGCAGATCGCCTGCCTACGGGCGATTGGGCTGGCGGCGCGCTACGTCAGCGGCTACATTCTGACCCAGCCGCCGCCGGGGCAAGCGCGCATGATCGGCGCGGATGCCTCCCACGCCTGGGTTTCCGTGTTTTGCCCGCCTTACGGCTGGGTGGATATCGATCCGACCAATAACCTGCTGCCGGATACGCAGCACGTTACCGTCGCCTGGGGGCGGGATTTCGGCGACGTTAGCCCGATGCACGGCATTATCTTCGGCGGCGGCGCGCACACGCTGGAGGTGCAGGTCACCGTTATGCCGCAGTAACGCCGCGCAGCGGCGTCAGCGGAACGCGATCAGCTCGCCGCGTTTGCCCGCCAGGGCTTCATCCCAGTAGCGCTGCGGCACATAAAAGTGCAGGCGCTCCAGTGCGCTATCCATCATGCCCTGGTTAATGGCATGCCCCACGCCTTCTTCGACATCCAGCGTAAAGTCGCAACCGTGTACCCGCAGGCGCTGTGCCGCCGCCTGGGCGTGTTCGGCGCTGATCGTCGCGTCGTCGGCGCCGTGGATCAGGTGCACCACGCTATCGCCCAGCGCCCGTTCCGGCAAGGCGGCAAAGCGCCCGCTGAAGACCACCGCACGCCCGGCCAGTTTGGCTTCGGCTTTCAGTGCTTCCAACACCATAATCGCCCCCTGCGAGAACCCGACCAGCGCCGTCGCCGCATAGCCTACGCCGCTTCGCTGTTGCCAGTCGCGAATGCTGCCGATAAACGCCGGCATCGCCTGCGCCACGCGCTCGACGCGGTTTTCTTCGGTGATGTCCTGCAGTGAAAACCACTGGCGGCCGCTGTCCTGCCCGGCAGCCGGGCTGCCGATGCTGACCACCTGAGCACGCGGGAAGGCTTCGACGAAATAACGGCCGATCTCCGCCATCGACGCGGGGTTGTCGCCCACGCCGTGATACAGCAGAAATAGCTGTTCGGCCGGTACCGTTGGGTTTTGGACGATGACGTATTCATGTTTCATCAGTGGCTCCTGAGTTCCGGCTGCGCTCAACGGCCGCGCAACGCCAAAAGGTTAGCCGGGCGCCCTGGCCCGGCGGCTGTAAACCACTATACGCCGCAGCGATCGCAGGAAAATCGGGTTTTATTGAACAAGTCTTTCCATTTATTGCAACGACTGGCTCCAACGCTGCCAATACTGGCAGTGTTCCGGGTTCAGTTGCCGCAGCGCCTGCGCCACCTCTTGCCGCCAGCAGCGCAGCAACGCCTTATGGCCGCTCAACCTGAACCGGGCGACGCATTGCGCCACCGGCAGCTGTTGCTGCAGATGGGCGTATAGCGCCGGCATCGTGTGTTCGCCAATCAACAGCAAGCGTTGTAACGCCCCCAGGCTGGCTTCCAGCGGCCGGTGGGCAAAGGCAAAGCCCGCCAGTTCGCGCCAGTCCTCTTCGGCCAACGCCGGATCGCCGTCATCGCTGGGCAGCGCCAGATCCACGTCGATCCGCTGGCGCAGCCAGCGCCAGTTGCGCGCCAACTGTTTGCGCGCCGCCTGGCACAACCGCGCACCCTGCTCGCTTAGCGGCAACATCGCCATCGCGGTATAGCAGCCGCTGCTGGCTTCCCGCTGGCTGCCAATCCGCACCAATTCAAAGCCGCAGGCTTGCCAAAACTGCCACAGCGGCGCGGTATAGCCAAAGCTGACCGAAATAAAATCCAGCCCCTCGGCCCGCCGGCACTGTTGGCGCACCAGCGCACGGGCGATCCCTTGGCGGCGCAGCGCGGGCAATATGGCGATGCGCGTAATACGCCGCGAACGCAGCGTCGGCGCCCACCATAGCCCGCCGTGCGCCGCCAGCGATTGCACCACCAGGTTGCCGCGCGGCCGCCGCCGGCCGGCCCACACCTCATGCGCCAGCGCCGCATCCAACCCGCCTTCCTCCACCAACCATAACGCCCCCACCACGCTGGCCGCCGCCGTAGCCACGCTAAAATGCATGCCCGGTGCATCCATCAGGCGGCGCAGATCCAACGGTGAAGTGCGATAGTGCGCGCTGCAAAGCAGCGCATAAAACTGGGTTAACCGTTGCGGATCGGCACACAGCTCGGCCTGCGTCAGCGGCGAATACACGATGCTCTCCGCCGCCGGCGACCATGGCGGCGGTTCATTGAACAACAGCGCGTTATCGATCGCCCGCTCCAACGCATCCCCCGGCGCCCAGCGCATCGGCTGTTGCAGCGCCAGCGCCTGCCACTGCGGCAGTTCGGCGCAGAACTTCAGCAAAAATCCGCGCCCGGTGCCTTCGTACCCCTGCACCGTGGTAGTCAGCAGCACCCGCGGGAAATAACGCACCAACGCCTGCAGCAGCGGGCCGGGGATGGCTGCCGCCTCATCCACCAGCAGCCAGCCCGCCGCCCCGGCACCGTGGGCCAGGCAGTGCGCCAGCAGCGCATCCGGCGCCCAGAAGTGCGCTCGCCCCTGCGCCCACTCACAGGCCACTTCGGCAGCGGCGCGGCTTGGCCCGGTGATCCAACACGCTTCCGCCGTGCCGGCCATCAGCATGCCAGCCACCGTCGACTTGCCGCGGCCACGCGCGGCGGTCAGCACCCAGATGCCCCGTTGCGCGCCTTGCAGGTGGCACAAAATGGCCTGTTGTTCCACCGTTGGCGTGCCGGCCGGCGGCTGCCAATCCGGCCTGGCCGGCAAGGCGGGCGGCGCCGGCTGCTGCCCCTGGCGCCAGATAGCCACTTCGCCATCCGCCTGCAACTGCCGCTGCAAGTGCGTGATAAAATGCGCCGTGGCAATCGGCTGGGCGCAATCACCCCAGCGCAGGCTATCGCCATCGGGCAACTGCGCCCATTGTTCCCAGGGCGGCACCAGCAACAACAGCCAACTGCCGGCGCGCAGTGTGCCGGCCAATTGCGCCAGCGCCTCCACGTCCAACCCTTCGCTGGCGTCAAAGACCGCATGCAACCGCTCTTGCCCCAGCAAGGTATGCACCGCACGCGGCGCCAGCGGCTGCACGCTTTCCGGCGCCGCCGCGCCGATCCACGGCCAATCGCCGGGCATCTCCGCCGCCAATTGCAGCGCCTGAGCGCGGCACCATTGCGCTTCACCGCTTAGCACCAACAGCCGCCGGATGCCCTGCCGGCGCATTGTTTGTTGCATCACCTGTAGCATCAGAATCAGAACCCGGATACGAAAAGAAAATGCCGGTGGCAAGCACCGGCATTACGCGAGGCGGTGCCCCGCAATAGGTCATGGTGCCGTCGTCGCGTCCAAAGCCCGTCATCAAGGCAGAGGGCGGGCTTTGGGGCACTATTACGGGACACAGCCTGGAATCAGCGGCTGGCGAAAGTATTGCACTGGCCAGGATCGCCGCTGTCGAAGCCGCGTTTAAACCAGGTATAACGCTGCTGCGACGTGCCGTGGGTAAAGCTGTCCGGCACCACGCGCCCCTGGCTTTGCTGTTGCAAACGATCGTCGCCGATCGCCTGTGCCGCATTCAGCGCTTCTTGCAGATCCCCTTCTTCCAGCATCTGCTGCTTCTCGGCGTATTGCCCCCACACGCCGGCAAAGCAGTCGGCCTGCAATTCCATCTTCACCGACAGGCGGTTAACCTCGGCCTGCGAAGCCCCTTGCTGTTCCTGGCGCACCTGGCGCTCAATCCCCAGCAGATTTTGCACATGGTGGCCAACTTCATGCGCCACCACATACGCCTGGGCGAAATCACCGCCGGCGCCCAGTTTGTTTTTCATGTCCTGATAGAACGACAGATCGATATACACCGTACTGTCGGCCGGGCAATAGAACGGCCCCATCGCCGCCTGGCCGGTGCCGCAGTTGGTCCGGGTCGCGCCGCGATACATCACCAGCTTGGGCGGTTGATAGGTTTTGCCCATCTTTTGGAAAACTTCTTTCCAGTTGTCTTCGGTAGAGGCCAGCACTACCGAGGTAAACTTCGCCAGTTCATCATCTTTCGGGCTGATCGAGGTGCTTTGCTGGCTTTGCGTGGTAGTGACATCCCCACCGTTCAACAGCGGCGTTAGATCGATACCGTAATAACCGGCCACCAGCACCACCACCAGAATAACCAGGCCGCCCTTGCCGCCGACCGGCACGCGCAACCCGCCGCCACCGCCGCCAATACCGGAAGACTGCCCGCGACGATCCTCAACATTGTCGCTTTCGCGACGCCCTTGCCAACGCATAGCTAAACTCCAGAGTAAATTGTAATAATCACAGGGAACCGCATTCATTATAAATGCATGGCGGCAAAGAAAAGGCAGAATTTTTCTGGAAAAGCAGGCAAGCAGAGTAGCGGGGCGCGCCGCGGCGGCGCCCCGTAACGAAAAGGGGTGTTAGGCTGTGTCCCGCAATAGGTCGTGGTGCCGTCGTTGCGCCCAAAGCCCGTCATCAAGGCAGAGGGCGCAGGGCATAGTGGGCCTATGTTCCAGCCCGATAACGCAGAGGACGGGCTTTGGGGGCACGACCCTCCGGGCTGGGGCCATTGGGCCGCGCTTCTGCGTTGCTCGCCGTTTATTTGGGCCCCCAAACCTCACGGCTTGCGCCTTGACGCGCAGCCCAATGACCGCCAGCGGCACTCACGCACTATTACGGGACACAGCCTAGTCAAGCTTCACGCCGATGCGGCGCGCCACTTCTTCATAGGCTTCGATCAGGCCGCCCAGGCTCTGGCGGAAACGGTCTTTGTCCATTTTGTCCAGGGTGTTTTTGTCCCACAGGCGGCTGCCGTCTGGGGAGAATTCGTCACCCAGCACCACTTCACCGTTGAACAGGCCAAACTCCAGTTTGAAGTCAACCAGGATAAGCCCGGCATCGTCAAACAGCTTGCTCAGCACGTCGTTAGCTTTATAGCTCAGCTCACGCATGCGCGCCAGGTGCACTTTGCTCACCCAACCGAAGGTTTCGCAGTAGGATTCGTTGACCATCGGATCGTGCATGGCATCGTTTTTCAGGAACAGGTCGAACAGCGGCGGGTTCAGCACCATGCCCTCTTCCACCCCTAAACGTTTCACCAGAGAACCGGCCGCGCGGTTACGGATCACACACTCCACCGGCACCATATCCAGCTTTTTAACCAGCACTTCATTATCAGACAGCAGGCGCTCCATCTGGGTGGGGATACCCGCTTCCTCCAGCTTGCTCATGATGAAGTGGTTGAACTTGTTGTTCACCATGCCTTTGCGATCGAACTGCTCAATGCGTTGACCATCCAGTGCTGACGTATCATTACGGAATTCCAGCACCAGCAGATCGGGGTTTTCAGTGGTGTAGACGGTTTTTGCCTTTCCGCGATACAACTCAGCTAGCTTTTGCATCTTAACTTACTCCAGTGATGTGACACTCTGTGACAGATATACCCCGCACCGTCAGGCCACGGCCTGAAACCTGTTGAGTATAAGACTTGAACCAACAAATTCTTTCACGCTCAGGCCCACTATTGTGCCAAACCTGCCACGCAAACGATACCGTCAAGGCGAAACAAAAAGGGGCTGTAGCCCCTTTTTTGATTTATTTCGCGCTGGTTTGGCGAAACGCAGTCTGGAACGCCGCCACCAGGGCGTCATTTTGCGCCTGGGTTAACGGTTTCCCTTTGCTGTCGATGAACTGCAGGCTGGTGCGGTTGTTCAAATCGCCGACCTGCAGTTTGTAATCACCTTCGCGCAGTTCAGGATCGGAGGTGCCCAGGGCACTCCAGTCGCCGCTGCTCAGGGATTTGTAAGTGACGGCAACGGTGCCTTGCGGACGACTACGATCGCCAACGCGCATGCCGACTTTCTCCAACGCCGGCGGCAGACGATCCCAAACCACCGTGTACGGCGCACGCACGATCAGCAGCGGCAGGCCGGTTTCATCAGCCCCGCTTTGCACGTCCAGCGCGCCGAAGCGGTTAGCGGTTTGGTTGTTAGCCTGATTGTCCAGCTTATCCAGGCCTTCGACGATGGTGTTCATCATCATGCCGTTATAACGCTGGATTTCGGTCGCATCGGTCACCGGCTCTGCTTTACCCTGCTGCTGCAGGCCGACAGACTTCACGATCAGCGCCTGCTGATAACCCTGCTGCTGCACGGTGATCTGGTAACGGCCTTCGTACTGGTTGTCTTCATCCAGACGGTTCCATTTCACCCAATCGGTGGTCAGCGTCTGCGCGCCATCCTGACGGGAGGCGATCGCGATGTTCTTGCTCTGCAGGATGCCCACCACGCGCGACCACAGGTTCTGGTTTTGCGGGCTGTTTTCCAACAGCAGCGTACCGCTGTCCGCGGTGTATTGCGCACGGGAACCGCTCAACAAGGCCAGCGGCTGCACCGGCGGCCGGATATCCAGTTGCTTGCCAAGCTGCCCGGTGCTGCGGGCCGACGGGACATCATAATTGCCGTTCTGCACCGGCAGGATCATACCGGCGGGCGCGTTAATCGTTTTTAGCGGCGCCGCATCGAGGTAGGACTCATCGCCGCTGACCTGGCGTTTGTACCGTTGGTCGCTGGTACAGGCCGCCAGCATCATCACCAGCGAAATACCCACGACTTTTGCTACCGTCGACTTTTGCAATGAATAGATCATCAAATCTCCCTAAGAGTGATATCCCCGTAACGTGAAGCAGCAGCAACCCTGGCTGCGGCTCCCGTTAATGGGGCTATAGCAAACCGGCGCTTTTCAGCGCACGCTCCACTACCGGACGGGCAGTTTCGGTCAACGGCGTCATCGGCAGACGCATCGTATCGGTTGCCATCAATCCCAATGCCTTACAGGCCCACTTAACAGGAATTGGGTTTGCTTCTACAAACAAATCCTGATGCAACGGCATCAAGCGCTGATTCAAACGGCGCGCCTCGGCGAAGTTGCCTTCGGTCGCCAGCCGGCAAAGCTGCGCCATTTCACGCGCGGCCACGTTGGCCGTGACGGAAATAACCCCTTTACCGCCCAGTTGCATAAAGTCCAGACCGCTGGCGTCGTCGCCGCTCAACAGAATGAAGTCTTTATCATCAACCAGCTCTTGGATCTGACTAACGCGGCTTAAGTTCCCCGTGGCCTCTTTAATTGCAACAATATTTTTGAGTTTGGCCAGGCGCGCTACCGTTGCCGGCAGCATGTCGCAGCCGGTGCGGGAAGGCACGTTATAGAGAATCTGCGGCAGTTCGGTGCTTTCCGCGATAGCTTTGAAGTGCTGAAACAGCCCTTCCTGGGTCGGCTTATTGTAGTAAGGCGTGACCGTCAGGCAGCCCACAACGCCCGTGCCCTCAAAGCGCTGGGTCAGTGAAATTGCTTCTGCGGTGGCATTGGCGCCGGTACCGGCGATCACCGGAATGCGGCCAGCGGCCAGCTCCAGCGTTCTTAACACCACATCGGCGTGCTCATCATGGGCAAGCGTTGCAGACTCGCCGGTAGTCCCTACGGATACAATAGCCGAGGTTCCGCTGGCTACATGATAATCAATCAGTTTTTTTAGGCTCGCACAATCAACGGCACCTTTGTCGTCCATCGGCGTTACCAGTGCAACAATACTTCCCGTAAACATTAGCCATCCCCTCCACAAACAGGTGACTCATGGTACTTTTGCTACCTATCCAAAAGCAAGTAAACAAGGCGCGCTAAGCGCTTGGCAGGCGGTTTTTTTTATGTTTACCATG
Source organism: Gibbsiella greigii (assembly GCF_039540155.1). Lineage (NCBI taxonomy): Bacteria > Pseudomonadati > Pseudomonadota > Gammaproteobacteria > Enterobacterales > Yersiniaceae > Gibbsiella > Gibbsiella greigii. The sequence continues at coordinate 71,681 of NZ_BAABEM010000005.1, read as the reverse complement.
GGAAACCCACAATGCACGACAGGAAGCCCCAATTTTGCCTAAGCCAGATGAACACTATCTCGTGATTACCGCGCTCGGTGCAGACCGTCCCGGTATCGTCAACACTATCACCCGCCACGTCAGCAGTTGCGGATGCAATATCGAGGATAGTCGTCTGGCCATGCTGGGTGAAGAATTCACCTTTATCATGCTGCTTTCCGGCAGTTGGAACGCCATTACGCTGATCGAATCCACGCTGGCGCAAAAAGGCGCAGAGCTGGATCTGCTTATTGTGATGAAGCGCACAACCGCGCAGGCCAGGCCGCCGATGCCGGCTTCTGTCTGGGTGCAGGTTGAAGTCAAAGACTCGCCGCACATCATCGAGCGCTTTACCGGCCTGTTTCACGCCAGCCAGATGAACATCGCCGAGCTGGTTTCACGCACGCAGCCGGCCGAAGGCGACCTGCCGCCGCAGCTGTATATCCAGATTACCGCCCATAGCCCGGCCGGTAACCCGGATACCGCAAATATTGAGCAAGCTTTTCATCGCCTATGTACAGAACTGAATGCACAAGGCAGTATTAGCATAGTGAACTATCCACAGCATGACGAGAAAGATGGAGAGTAGTGATGAGCCCATTGAAAGCCGGTGATATAGCGCCAAAATTTAGTTTGCCCGATCAGGATGGCGAGGAAATTAATTTGGCCGACTTCCAGGGACAACGCGTACTGGTCTACTTTTACCCTAAGGCGATGACGCCGGGCTGCACCGTACAAGCCTGCGGCCTGCGGGATAACATGGACGATCTGAAAAAGGCCGGTGTCGAAGTCCTTGGCATCAGCACCGATAAACCCGAAAAGCTGTCGCGCTTTGCCGAAAAGGAACTGCTTAACTTTACGCTGCTATCAGATGAAAACCATCAGGTAGCCGAGCAGTTTGGCGTTTGGGGTGAAAAAACCTTTATGGGGAAAACCTATGATGGCATTCACCGCATCAGTTTCCTGATTGGCGCCAACGGTAAGATCGAGAAAGTGTTTGACGATTTCAAGACCACCAACCATCACGATGTCGTTCTGAACTACCTACAGCAGTAAGCCCTGATATTTCGCAAGCGCAGCCACCGCTGCGCTTGCGCCATCGCCTTACTTATCATTGCCCTGCATATCCACCAGCATATCGTCCGGCCAGGCATGAATCACCGCTTTCACCAACGTGGCCAGCGGGATAGCGAAAAACACGCCCCAGAACCCCCATAGCCCGCCGAACACAATCACCGACATAATAATCACCAGTGGGTGCAGATTGACCGCCTCGGAGAATAAAATCGGCACCAGCAGGTTGCCGTCTAACCCCTGCACCACCAGGTAGGCGACGATCAGCGTCCAGAAATCCGGCCCGACGCCCCACTGGAACATCGCTACCACCACCACCGGGATGGTAACCAACACCGCCCCCACGTAGGGGATCAGCACCGAAATCCCCACCAACACCGCCAGCAGTAGCGAATAGCGCATGTCCAGGATCACGAACACCAGATAGGTGGCCACGCCCACAATCACCATTTCCAGCACCTTGCCGCGAATATAGTTGGTGATCTGCTGGTTCATCTCTACCCACACCTGGCCCGCCAGGCCACGGTTGCGCGGCAGCACGCGGCGCACGGCGTTAATCATCTGCTCTTTGTCTTTCAGCAGGAAGAACACCATCAGCGGCACCAGCACCAGGTAGATAGCCAGCGCCAATAGCCCCACCAGCGAAGCCAGAGAGAACTTCACCACCGACTCGCCCATGCCTGACAGGCGGGTGCGCAAATTCTCGGCCATCATGTCGATAATGCCAGCATCCATCAACGCCGGGTAGCGCTTGGGCAGCGTGGCGGCATAGTGGTAGAACTGGTTGAGCATGCCAGGCATATCGCCCATCAGGTTGATGCCCTGCTGCCAGGCGGTGGGCGCCACCACGAACACCAGCAGCATGACAACGCCGCCGAATACAATCAGCACCATACTGGCCGCCCAGGTGCGCGAACACCCCAGCCGCTGCAGGCGCGCGGTCGGCCACTCCAGCAGATAGGCCAGCACAATAGCCACCAGCAGCGGTGTCAGGATGCCGTGCAGAAAATAGAGGATGCAAAACCCGGCCACTAAAATCACCAATAGCGCAATGGCCTGTGGATCGGTAAAACGGCGGCGATACCACTGTAATAACATCTCCAGCATCAGAGAGTGCTCCTTGAGAACGACGGTAAGAGGGGCAGGCAGGCGGCCTGCGCGGTGCATCATGCCAGACAGATTATCCCCCGCCGCCCGGCGGATGTAACGCAAAGAATCAAGCCCCTGGCGAAAAGCCGCACGCCACGCTGATTGGCCGCGCCCCAGGCCGGCGGCAAACGGCGCCGTGCCCAGTGCCCCGCCGCACATTGTGGAATGAAAAGCCGGGGTAAACGTTTCATTGTGGCCCATGGCTGGCTATGATGTGAAGGCACTACGCCGCTATCTGCCGGCAAAACAGGCTTTTGATAATAAAGCTCTGGTATGCAGGCAGAACGTTGACACACGGCATAACGAAGGATATCCCAGACTATGATCACCCGGTTGACCAAAACAGCGATCGCAGTACTGTTGCTGGGCGCCGCCAGCACCAGCGCGCTCGCGCCGGCAAACGCCCAGGCGCCGGATCAATTGCCTGACATGGGCACCACCGCCGGTAGCACCCTCAGCATTGGACAAGAGCTGGCAATGGGCGATTTCTACGTGCGGCAGCTGCGTGCCAGCGCGCCGCTGATCAACGATCCGTTACTGCTGCAGTACATCAACCAACTGGGCAACCGCCTGGTGGCCAGCGCCTATTCTGTGCGCACCCCGTTCCATTTTTATCTGGTGCGCAATGATGAAATCAACGCCTTTGCCTTCTTCGGCGGCAACGTGGTGTTGCACTCCGCCCTGCTGCGGGTTACCGACAATGAAAGCCAGTTGGCTTCGGTGCTGGCGCACGAAATCTCGCACGTGACCCAGCGCCACCTGGCGCGCGCCATGGAAGATCAACAGCGCAACGCCCCGCTGACCTGGGTGGGCGCACTCGGCTCCATTTTACTGGCGATGGCCAACCCGGCGGCCGGCATGGCGGCGCTCAGCGGCACCATCGCCGGTACCCAGCAAGGGATCATCAGTTTTACCCAGGCCAACGAACAGGAGGCCGACCGCATCGGCCTGCAGGTGCTGGAGCGCGCCGGGTTTGATCCGCAGGCGATGCCCGACTTCCTGCAAAAGCTTTCCGATCAATCGCGCTACGCCTCCAAGCCCCCGGAGATGCTGCTGACTCACCCACTGCCGGACAGCCGGCTTTCCGACGCGCGCAACCGCGCCAACCAGATGCCGCGCCATCTGGTTCAATCCACGCAGGATTACTACATGGCCAAAGTTCGCGCCATGGGGATGTACAGCAGCGAAGGTTACGGCCTGACGGAAGATTTGCTCACCACCTACAGCCAGGGCAACGTGCGCCAGCAAAACGCCGCCAAATATGGCCGCGCCATTCTGTTCTACACCGCGAAGAAGTACGACAATGCGCGCGCGATTATCCAGCCGCTGTTGGCGCAGGATCCGAAAAACGTCTGGTATCTTGATCTGCTCACCGATATCGATTTAGGCCAGAAACGCGCCGCGCAGGCTATCGCCCGCCTGCAAAATGCCAATGCCGCCCAGAGCAACAACCCCGTGCTGCTGCTCAACCTGGCCAACGCGTACGTGGAAGGCAACCAGCCAGCACAGGCTTCGCGGATCCTAAACCGCTATACCTTCAACCACCCGGACGATCCGAACGGTTGGGATCTGCTGGCGCAGGCCAGCGCCGCGCAGGGGTTGCGCGATGAGGAACTCTCCGCCCGCGCCGAAAGCCTGGCGCTTACCGGTAAACTGGATCAGGCCATCGGCCTGCTCAGCAACGCCAGTTCGCTGGAAAAACTCGGTAGCCTGAAACAGGCGCGCTACGATGCCCGCATTGACCAACTGCGCCAATTGCAGCAGCGCTTCCGCCAATACCAGCGCAGTTGATTTATACAAGGAACGATCATCAGATGAATAATACCGTCACCATTTACCACAACCCACGCTGTTCCAAAAGCCGTGAAACCCTGGGGTTGCTGGAACAGCGCGGCATTGCCCCCCACGTCGTGCGCTATCTTGATACCCCGCCGTCAGTGGCTGAATTGAAAACGCTGTTGCAGGCTTTGGGGATACATTCAGCACGCGAGCTGATGCGCAAGAAGGAAGAGGAATACAAAACGCTGGGCTTAGCCGATGAGAGCTTAAGTGAAGCACAGTTGCTGCAGGCGATGGTGGAAAACCCGAAGCTGATTGAACGCCCGATCGTGGTCAAGGGCAACCAAGCCCGCATCGGCCGCCCGCCGGAGCAGGTGCTGGAGATTCTCTAAGACATGGGGCCTGCGCCCGCAGGCCCGGTTTTCCCGGCGTTACAACCCCAGGATCTCTTTCACAAACGGGATGGTCAGCTTGCGCTGAGCGGTGATTGATGCGCGATCGAGCTGATCCAGCGTCATGAACAGCGTGCGCATTTCACGATCCAGCCGCTTCAGCAAAAAGCGCCCCACGTCTTCCGGCAGTTCGAAACCACGCAGTTTGGAACGCAATTGCAGCGCCTGTAGCTTTTCGTCGTCGGATAGCGGCTGAAGCTTGTAGATTTGCCCCCAGTCCAGGCGCGAGGCCAGATCGGGCAGGTGCAGATTAAGCTGGCGCGGTGGGCGATCGCCGGTGATAAACAAGCGTGTGCGCCCGGTTTCCAGAATGCGGTTGTAGAGGTTGAAGATCGCCATTTCCCACTCTTCATCGCCGGCGATACATTCAATATTATCAATGCACACCAGCGCCAACTGCTCCATGCCGTCTAACACTTCAGGCACGAAATAGGCGCGCTTATCCAGCGGCACATAGCCCACCGCTTCGCCGCGCTGCGACAATTCCGCGCAGGCCGCATGCAGCAAATGGCTACGCCCCCCGCCCTCACGCGACCAGAAATAGATATAACTGCCATGCTCCTGGCGGACGGCGGACTGGATCGCAGCTAATAGGGATGGGTTCTCACCCGGATAAAAACTGGCGAAAGTTTCATCATCGGGCAGATAAAGTGGCAGTGAAAGCTGTGCCGGCGTATTCAGAGAAGCACCTCAACCAAAACTGGCAGAAAAACGCCGCCAGTTTATCACAGAATGCGTCGGCAAATGAACCGGCAGGATTTTATGGTGGAATAGTAGCCAAAACATGCAGGCCAGGGCAAAAATCCCCCTGGAGTGAAACCTTTTATTGCGGGAATTTGTATTTTGTCACGAATTTGTCCTAGTATGGAAAAGCAAGAAGCAATGATCATCATCAAGGTTACTGCAAGGATTTTAAGAATGAATTCATGGAATAAAGTATTGCTGGCTTCGGTTATCGGTCTGTTGGTCGCAGGCTGTGACGATGCTTCCAAAGTGGACGCCAACCTGGATAAAGCCAAAGACAGCGCGGAACAGATCACTGACGCCGCACAGCAAAAGGCCGACCAGTTGACGGACAGTGCAAAAGCGAAAGCGGAAGAAATCAAGAAACAAGCGGCGGTTCAGGCCGATCAGCTAAAAGATAAGGCTTCCGCCATCCAGAGCGACGCAGAAAAACATGCGCATGCGCTCACCGACGATGCCAAGGCCAAAGCGGATGCCATCAAAACCGATGCCAGCCAACAAAGCCAGGCGTTGGTTGAACAGGCAAAAACCATCAAAAATGATGCCATCAGCGGTGCCAATAACCTGACTGAACAGGCGAAGGCCAAAACGGAACAGATTAAAAGCAGCATCGAGAAAAAAACTGAAGATGGGCAAAATGACACAACCCCATCGACAGAGGCACCAGCAAACACGCAGAATAGCGCTGCCCAATAAGTTTTCGGCTGCGGGTATAAGCCACACCCTGATAGTGGGAATTGAACGGCAAAATCCCGCGGTTTGGGAATAATGGGTATGTCAGTATTTCACGGCAAGGAGAAGTTAAATGGGTATTATTTCCTGGATTATTTTTGGTCTTATCGCAGGCATCATCGCTAAATGGATTATGCCAGGCAAAGATGGGGGTGGTTTCATTATGACCGTGGTGCTGGGGGTTATCGGTGCCGTTGTCGGTGGTTATATCAGTACCTTCTTTGGCTTTGGTAAAGTTGACGGCTTCAACTTCGGCAGCTTCATCGTTGCGGTGATTGGCGCCATTGTGGTGCTGTTTGTTTACCGCAAAATCCGCAGCTAACGTTAGCCGCCGTATTATATCAGCCGCCGCAGATCGCACGCAGCGGCGGAAAACGCCAGGGGCCGCAACCGCGGCCCCTTCTCTTTTCCGTTGCCATAGCGGCAAGGCGTTGCAGAACGTTATCTGACGATGGTCCCGTCATTGAGGATAAACACAATTTTGCCATCCCAGAATTCGGCAAGAAAAATATCTTCCTGGTTTAACTGGCGATCCTGTAATTGTTTATGCAGCCACTCTTCGCTTTTCTCAATTTCTTCCAGTTCGTAGGTTCTGATCTTGCCGCTTTTCATCACGATCACCGAGGGCATTTTGGTGTCGTCACACACCACCGTCAGTTGGCCGCTGGGCTCAATCTGCGCATAGGCGATCTCCTGAAAGGCCTGAATGCCCTGGCTATGCAACTGCGAGGAAACGTTGAGAATGTCGATCTTGTTCTTCTTCTCAAGAATGTTATTCATAATAAAACGGCCATTCTTGATAATCGGCAGCGGATTGCCAATGGTCACCGAGCGGAAAAAGTTGCAGTGCTTGCTAATAGAATTAAGCAGCGAAATCAGAAGAACGCCGATGAACAACACAATCACATATTGATAAAGCGGTATGCTGTCGCTGTAGATAACCCCGCCGATAATGCCCCCCAGCACAAAGTTGCCGATAAAATCCACCGGCGTCATTTGCGATAGCTGGGTTTTGCCTGAGAAATTCAGGTGCGCGATAACAATGACAAAGCCAATAATAAATTTAATCAGCACGTAGCCGTAGTATTCCATACCCGATGTCTCCCTATTCCCGTTATATTTTACATTACAGGATAAATATTCCCCGTAAATTGAGATTATACCCTGCGAGCCGGGCAAACGCATCGTTGCATGGTAACACTCTCAGGCCTAGGCACAGTAAACTTCCCTATCTCGTTGACTGTGCCAGTTATAACCTGTTACCCATGAGCCCGGTTCATACAGGCTCGGCCCTGAATCGGGCGCGGGCTACGGTGTTATGGCGACCGAAACCCTCGCCATATCAACCAAAGCCCGCCCTTTTAACGCTTACTTCTGTATACCGCGCTCTTCCGGCACATCAATCACCTCTTCCTCCTTGCGGAAAAGACTAATGACCTTAAACAGCAGGCTCAGGCAAATACCCACAATAGTGGCCAGCGCCATGCCTTTCAGCTCGGCTGCGCCGATATGCACCTTGGCGCCGCTCACGCCGATAATCAGGATAATTGAGGTCAGGATCAGGTTCTGCGCCTTGTTGTAATCCACCTTGGATTCAATCAGCACACGAATACCAGAAGCGCCAATCACGCCATACAGCAGTAGTGATACGCCGCCCATGACCGGCACCGGGATGGCCTGAATCGCCGCCGCCAGTTTACCAATGCAGGAAAGCAGGATCGCCAAAATCGCCGCGCCGCCAATCACCCAGGTGCTGTATACCTTGGTAATCGCCATCACGCCGATATTTTCGCCGTAGGTGGTGTTCGGCGTGGAGCCGAAGAAACCGGAAATCACCGTCGAAATGCCGTTGGCAAACATGGAACGGTGCAGCCCTGGATCGCGAATCAGATCTTTTTTAACGATATTGGCCGTCACCACCAGATGGCCGATGTGCTCGGCAATCACCACCAGCGCCGCCGGCAGGATCGTCAGAATGGCAAACCACTCAAAACGCGGCGTGTAGAAAGTGGGCAAGGCGAACCAGTGCGCCTCGCGGATCGGCGTCAGATCCACCACGCCCATACCAAACGACAGTGCGTAACCCACCAGCACGCCGATCAAAATCGGGATAATCGCCAGGAAACCGCGGAACAGCACCGAACCGAGCACCGTGACGCCCAGCGTCACCATCGAAATGGTGATGGCAGTGTCATCCACCGAAGCGCCATCCGCCGGCAACAGCCCGGCCATATTAGCCGCCACGCCCGCCAGTTCCAGGCCGATAACCGCAACGATGGCCCCCATCGCTGCCGGCGGGAAGATCACATCCAGCCAGCCGGTGCCGGCCTTCTGCACGATCAACGCCACCAGGCAGAACAGCACGCCACACATGATAAAGCCGCCCAGTGCCACCTCATATCCCAGCGGCAGCAGCAACAGCACCGGGGAAATAAACGCAAAGCTGGAACCCAAATAAGCGGGGATTTTCCCTTTACAAATAAACAGATACAGCAGCGTACCCACGCCGTTGAACAGCAGTACCGTCGCCGGGTTTATCTTGAACAGGATAGGCACCAGCACCGTAGCGCCGAACATGGCGAATAAATGCTGGAAACTGAGCGGAATAGTCTGGAGCAGCGGCAAGCGCTCACTGACGCCAATGGCGCGACGGGTCATGGTGTGTTTTTCCTCTGAACGTGGTGTTTGCAGTCATGCCATGCTGACCAAGCTGGGCGCAATACCCTCCGGCACCCGCGCCAGCCCAATAAGCCCAGGCAAAAAAAAGCCGACTTCAGCGCCGGCTCAAATGTTATTTGGTACCAAATATTTTATCGCCCGCATCGCCCAGGCCCGGCACGATGTAGCCCTTCTCATTCAAACACTGGTCAATGGCGGCGGTGTATAGCTCAACGTCTGGGTGCGCTTTTTCCAATGCGCGGATGCCTTCGGGCGCGGCAACCAACACCAGCACTTTAATACTGTTGCAACCGGCTTTTTTCAGCAGATCGATGGTGGCAATCATTGAGCCGCCGGTCGCCAGCATCGGATCGACGATCAGCGCCATACGCTCTTCGATATTGGACACCAGCTTCTGGAAATACGGCACGGGTTCCAGGGTTTCCTCGTTACGGTATACCCCGACCACGCTGATACGCGCGCTGGGCACGTGTTCCAGCACGCCATCCATCATCCCCAGGCCGGCGCGCAGGATCGGCACAACGGTAATTTTTTTCCCTTTAATCTGGTCAATCTCAACCGGCCCACACCAGCCCTCAATGGTCACCTTCTCGGTTTCCAGATCGGCGGTCGCTTCATAGGTCAGCAAACTCCCCACTTCAGAAGCCAGCTCACGAAAGCGTTTGGTACTGATGTCGTGTTCACGCATCAGGCCCAGCTTATGTTTCACCAGCGGGTGTTTCACCTCAACGATCTTCATCATTTTTCTCCTATTAAGGCGGTTGACGGCCAAAAAATCGCGGGATTATACCGCCTTTTTGGGGCTGTGCCATCCACACGAGCCCGATCGGGATCAACAAAAGTTTTAATAATAGATCACCCCGCAGATAATTACGGACGATGAAGATTATTAGGTCAACGTCTTCCGGCCGCTGTTCGTCGGCGAGTCACGCGCTCCAGAAAACACTGTCGCCCGCCACGCGGTAGCGTGTTATTGGTCCAGTCTCCCGATCGGGAGTTCTCCACGAACATCAACGAAGTGTTCCCGGTCATTACCTGAGGTCAGTACGTGGCGTTTAAGAGCTCCCCCTAGTCACTTGACTTCGGTATGCTACTGGGGATTGATGAGAGACATCCTTGTCTCTCACCGAAGGCTGGCCAGGGGCCAGGCAAATTCGTTCCTGACGAATTTGTCGCAGCAAAGCCGCGTGATTCGGCCATTTGGCCACACCCCTTCGGGGCCAGCGCTAGCGCTGTTCAAAAACGCTTTTGCATTTTTGTCCTGCAACTCGAATTATTTTGGGTATAGATTTCGTCAGTGACTACATAACCGTGATGCCAAATCGTTGCAGAGATTCAACGCCACGTATTTCTATTTGAACCAAAATCAAAAAAACTCATTCTATTGATATAAATCAATAAAGAATCATTTGATGTTTCATCCGTAAAGGAATGCAAGGTGATAATTAGCATTTTAATAATGTGAAAGGAACTCACTGAATGGCCATACCTGTTTATTTATGGTTAAAGAACGGTGGTGGAAACCCCGTCAAAGGCTCTGTAGACATACACCAACGCGAGGGAAGCATAGAGATAACCGCGCTAGCTCATGCCGTATCACGCCCTACCGATGATCGGTCCGGCAAGATAACGGCACCTCGCGAACATGCGCCCTTTATCCTCACCAAAGCGCTGGATTCTTCCAGTCCGTACCTTTATCAGTTCATTAGCTCCGGGAAACGCTTAAAATCCGCCGAGCTTAAATTCTATCGCATTAATTACGCCGGACAGGAAGAAGAATATTTTAACGTACTTCTTGAGAATGCCCGTATTACCTGTGTCGTACCATTTATGGAAGATGTCAAAGACCCGGACTACGAACGTCACAATCACCTTGAAGTGCTCGAAATGACGTATGAGAAAATCACCTGGAAATATCTGGAAGGCAATATTATCCACTCTAATTCCTGGAAAGAGCGCAGCGCGGCATAGGAGCACAACACATGGCATGGATATACCACCAAAGTACCGGCGAGCTGTGGCATAACGGTAAGTTAATCGGTAAAGGTTATTCGGGGAATCTGACCAACAAAAACAACCCAGATCGGCAGCACGTTAAAGGTATGGGGCCAATACCTCGCGGCACTTGGCATATTGGCGGGCATACTAATTCAAAGGGGCCATTTACCATAATTTTGACGTAAACATCTGGCGAAAGTTATGGACGTTCTCTGTTTCGTATCCACGGCGAGAGGAAGCCGCCGAAAGTACCTGGATTCGCCTCTGAGGGCTGTATAATACTTGGGCCGGTTATTCGCACAAAAATCATTCAATCACCGGATAAGTTACTGGAGGTAGTAAGATGATTCGGCGAACCATCTTGCTGATCGCCTGCATTATCTCGTCCTCATGCATGGCATCGTCAAAAGAATGGAGCGTTTATATTCAACTGATAGAACGGGCAGACAACAAAACACTCCATGCATTGCCGGGGAAAATTGACAATATTGGTGATACCCTCGACGCTGAGCACACAGAGGAACTGACCACAGCTCTTAGCATGGCGCTGATTAAAGACCCTGTATCTGTCATTAACGCAACCAAATCACTCGACATGAGCACCGACCCCTTAAAGCAGCGTTTCGGCACATCGTTGATATGCGGTATACCTTTAATCACACATGCAAATCAGATAAAGGTTGAGGAGTATTTCGCGAAGGCTGAGCCAGCGCTGGAAAAGGCTGGAACTCCTGCCGCAGAATGTCTAAGTAACATGCGTGACGTGATTGACGAGATCAGACAGGAAACAGCACAAACCCCAACAAAGTAATCCTCAGAACAAACCTGGCTGATGCCAGGTCAGATTTCTAACAAAGGGACGAGGCTCAGGGAGGGGCCGAGTAACCAAGCCAACACACCTGCAACTTGAAGTAGGAAGGGGATAGAAGGCGAAAAAGCCGGCCGAGGGCATAAGCCACTCGCAAACGATTGCCTGCGCTGTTAGAATTGCCGCGCATTTTCCGGTATCAACGCCGGAAGCACAGTTTTCAAACAGCAAACCGCCGTGGGGATCGCGCAGTGACCGACAAAACCTCTCTCAGCTATAAAGACGCAGGCGTGGATATCGATGCCGGCAACGCATTGGTAGACCGCATCAAAGGTGTAGTAAAACAGACCCGCCGCCCGGAAGTGATGGGTGGGCTGGGCGGTTTTGGCGCCCTGTGTGCGTTGCCGCAAAAATACCGCGAACCGGTGCTGGTCTCCGGTACCGACGGCGTAGGCACCAAGCTGCGTCTGGCGATGGATCTGAAACGCCACGACACCATTGGTATCGATTTGGTGGCCATGTGCGTTAACGATCTGGTGGTGCAAGGTGCAGAGCCGCTGTTCTTCCTGGATTACTACGCCACCGGCAAGCTGGATGTCGATACCGCGGCCAGCGTCATCAGCGGCATTGCCGAAGGCTGCAAACAGTCCGGCTGCGCCCTGGTGGGCGGCGAAACCGCTGAAATGCCGGGCATGTATCACGGCGAAGACTACGACGTGGCGGGCTTTTGCGTTGGCGTAGTGGAAAAATCAGAAATCATCGACGGCAGCAAAGTTCAGCCTGGCGACGTGCTGATCGCCCTGGGTGCTTCCGGCCCGCATTCAAACGGCTACTCGCTGGTGCGCAAAATTCTTGAGTTCAGCAACACCGATCCCACCGCGGTTCAGCTCGAAGGCAAGCCGTTGGCCGATCACCTGCTGGCGCCCACCAAAATCTACGTGAAATCGGTGCTGGAACTGATCGCCAATCACGAGATTCATGCTATCGCCCACCTGACCGGCGGCGGCTTCTGGGAAAACATCCCACGCGTATTGCCGGAAGGCGTGCAGGCGGTTATCAATGAATCAAGCTGGCAGTGGCCGGCGGTGTTCAACTGGCTGCAACAGGCCGGCAACGTCAGCCGCCACGAAATGTACCGCACCTTTAACTGCGGTGTTGGTATGGTCATCGCCTTGCCGCAGGCCGAAGCCGATGCCGCCATCGCACGGTTGAACGCCGCGGGTGAAAAGGCCTGGCAGATCGGTAAACTGGCCGCTGCGGCTGATGAACAGCGCGTGGTTATCGGGTAATGAAAAAGATCGTGGTGTTAATCTCCGGCCAGGGGAGCAATCTCCAGGCACTGATTGACGCCTGTCAGCAGGAGCGCATCGCCGCTGAGATCGTCGCGGTGTTCAGCAACAAGGCGCAGGCTTACGGCCTGCAGCGCGCCAGTGAAGCCGGCATTGCCACCCAGGCGCTGGATAACGGCGCCTTTGCCGATCGCGCCGCGTTCGACGCCGCGCTGGCAGACGCTATCGACGGCTACCAACCGGATCTTGTGGTGCTGGCTGGCTACATGCGCATCCTCAGTGCACCGTTCGTGCAGCACTATGCCGGGCGCATGCTGAACATCCACCCTTCCCTGCTGCCCAAATACCCCGGTCTGAACACCCACCGTCAGGCAATCGACAACGGCGACAGTGAGCATGGTACCTCCGTGCACTTTGTCACCGAACAGCTCGACGGCGGCCCGGTGGTGTTACAGGCCAAAGTGCCTATCTTCGCCGGCGATACAGAGGAAGAAGTGCTGGAACGGGTGCAAACTCAGGAGCACAGGCTCTATCCGCTGGTAGTAGGCTGGTTTATCGATGGGCGCCTGGAGATGCGCAACGGCGGCGCCTGGCTTGACGGCCAGCTGTTGCCGGCGCAAGGCTATGCGGCCGATGAATAGCCCCAGAATCTAAATTCTCCCTCAACGGCACCCGCAAGGGTGCCGTTTTTTTTCGCCAGGATAATCGCGCCACGGGTATACTTGCCCATATGACAGCCAAGAGGAGCCTGCATGTCCAGCACCAACCACGTTAGATTGCGCCCACTGGAACGGGATGATTTAGCGTTTGTCCACCAAATGGACAACAACGCCAGCGTAATGCGCTACTGGTTTGAAGAGCCTTATGAAGCCTTCGTTGAACTTTCCGATCTGTACGACAAACATATTCACGATCAGAGCGAGCGCCGCTTCATCATTGAGCATGAAGGCGCCAAGGTGGGGCTGGTGGAGCTGGTTGAAATCAACCACATCCACCGCCGCGCCGAATTCCAGATCATTATCGATCCGGCTCACCAGGGCAAAGGCTATGCCAGCACCGCCGCCAAGCTGGCGATGGAATACGCCTTCTCGGTGCTGAACCTGTACAAGCTTTACCTGATCGTTGATAAAGAGAACCCCAAGGCGATCCATATCTACAGCAAGCTAGGGTTTGAGGTAGAGGGTGAACTGCGGGATGAGTTCTTCGTCAATGGTGAATACCGCACGGTGCTACGCATGTGTATCTTCCAGCCACAGTATTTGAAGAAATTCAAAACGCCGGTAAAGCCGGATACGGCGCTTTGATATAACCTGGCAAGCCAAGCCCACCATCCTCCGATGCATACGGATATAAAATGGTTCTTTTGTATTTTGACGTGGGTATTCCCCCAGGGGTGACAAAAGGAATTAACCAAGGTGTGGTTTGACATGCCCAAGCCACGCCCCTTTCTGGATTGAACATGCGCATGTAGTGCATGTTCAATTTTATTTGTATACGAGCACAAGAATAAAAAACATTCATAAAAACAATGAGAGCCGCATTCAATATTTATTTAATTTATTATTAAATAAAAAGTACGCCCTAAGGCGACAACATATAATAAAAAAAGACAATAAAATGTAATACATCACTAGAAAAAATTAAAATTCACACTAATGAATTAATTATCATTAACAGGTATGATGGCGTAATTCTCTGCACAGAGAATTAACCATATTGGCGGCAACAGCGGCCCAATTAATGTTAGCTCACTCAAACAACATGTATAACCCCAATATATTATGGTATGTATGGATCTCATGGAGTTCTTTGATTTTTGTCTGGTCAACCCGGCATATACTGGCGGCGCTCCACCCACAGGCGGCGATCATCATTGCTGTTTCAATCCACGTATTGTTATTGGTTCACCTCGCGTTTAAAACAACAAGGAAGAGAATTATGCAAATATTCAACAAGCAGAAAAACATCACGGAAAAAACGTTGCCTGCCGAAGTAAAACCACCAGAAAACCCAGGCATACTGCTGCCGGAGCCAGAAACACCGCTGGCCGCAAGCGGCGTAAAAACCACCAAGGACACCGCTATATCACAGGGCATGAAGCTAACCGGCACGCTGGAAGGCCAAGGCAATATTATTGTCGAAGGAAAAATAGAGGGCAAAATCCACTGCTCACACCAGGTGCGTATTGAGCATAGCGGCCTGGTTACCGGGGAAATCCACGCCAAGCACATCACCATCAATGGCACCGTCGAAGGGCAATGCCACGCGGCCACGCTGATTATCCAGGCGAAAGGCAGCGTTCATGGGGATATTTTCAGCGATGATTTTTCGATAGAGAAAGGCGGGAAATTTATCGGCCAATCGCAGCTCACGCAACAAGCGCCAGCTAAACTAGCCGCACCGCCGAAAAACACCGCCGGCAAAACCGGGGGGCAAGGCCAGCCGGAACCGGCCGCCAGCCAGGCGCTTCAGCCGTAGCGCCCAGTGATGTAATCCTCGGTCTGGCGCTGGCGCGGCGAAGTGAAAATACTGTCGGTGTCGCTGTATTCCACCAGGCGGCCCTGATGGATAAAGGCGGTGTAGTCAGACACGCGCGCCGCTTGTTGCATATTATGGGTCACCAGCACCACGCTGTAGCGCTGTTTCAACGCTGAAATCAGCTCTTCGATCGTCAGGGTTGAAATAGGATCCAGCGCCGACGTCGGCTCGTCAAGCAGCAGCACTTCCGGCTCGATGGCGATCGCACGGGCGATCACCAACCGCTGCTGCTGGCCGCTGGAGAGGCGAAACGCGTTCTCGCGCAGGCGATCTTTCACCTCATGCCACAGCGCCGCTGCCCGCAGCGAGCGCTCCATGGCTTCGTCCAGGATGCGCCGATCGCGGATCCCTTGCAGCCGCAGGCCGTACACCACGTTTTCATAAATCGATTTGGGAAACGGGTTGGGCCGCTGGAACACCATGCCTACCCGGCGGCGCAGCGCGGTAACGTCAGCCTGCGGGCTAGCGATATTCTCTTCATGAAGCCGCAGCTCCCCTTCGATACGGCAGTGTTCCACCAGATCGTTCATGCGATTAAAACAGCGCAGCAGCGTGGATTTGCCGCAGCCGGAAGGGCCGATCAACGCGGTAACCCGGTATTTCGGGATCCGCAGTGAAATGTCATGCAGCACCTGCTTTTCGCCGTAGAACAAATTCAGGTTATTCACGGCCAGCGCCGTTTGCTCATCGCTAAGTTGCTGTACATTCAGGCGCGGCAAACTGCCCGGCGTCACAAAACCCATTACACGTTCCCCAAAAAAGTGGTCATTATTACCCGGCTATATCCCGCAATAGCGCGTGAGCGCCACTGGCGATCTGACGTTACGGAGCACGGCTTATCCCCACGCCCGGTATTTTTCCCGCAGCGAATGGCGAATCCCCATCGCAGCCAGGTTCAGCCCCACCACAATCACTACCAGCAAGAAGGCGGTGGCGAACACCAACGGCCGTGCGGCTTCAACGCTCGGGCTCTGAAACGCCATATCATAAATCTGGAAGCTCAAGTGCATAAACTTTCGCTCCAGGTGCAGATAGGGGAAAATGCCGTCCACCGGCAGTACCGGCACCGATTTCACCACCCCCACCAACATTAGCGGCGCGGTTTCCCCTGCGGCGCGCGCCACCGCCAGGATCAGGCCGGTCATCATGGCCGGCGCAGCCATCGGCAGCACAATGTGCCATAGCGTTTCCGCCCGGCTGGCGCCCAGCGCCAACGATCCCTGGCGCAACGCCACCGGTATGCGCGATAGCCCCTCTTCGGTGGCGACAATCACCACCGGCAGCGTCAACAACGCCAGCGTCAGCGCGGCCCACAGCACGCCCGGCGTGCCGAAGGTCGGGTTCGGTAAAGATTCCGCGTAAAACAACTGGTCGATACTGCCGCCGATCATATAAACAAAAAAGCCCAAGCCGAACACGCCGTACACGATGGAAGGCACCCCGGCCAGATTCACCACCGAGATACGAATCAAGCGCGTCAGCAGGTTATTCCCGGCGTATTCATGCAGGTACACCGCGGCGATAACGCCGAACGGCATCACCACGATCGACATCAGGATCACCATCAGCACCGTGCCGAAGATGGCGGGGAATACGCCGCCTTCAGTATTGGCTTCGCGCGGGCTGTCAGTCAGAAATTTCTTCACCTGCGCCGCCCAGTGAGCCACTTTCTGCCCAACGCTCATGGTATTCGGATACCAGGCATCCCGCACCTGAATCAGCGGGATGGTATGAATCTGGCCGGACATATCGCGCAGTTGCAGCGCATCGCGATAACGATCACGGTTTAGCCCTTCCAGCGCATCCGCCAACTGCCGGTACTGGCGTTGCAGCTCTGTCCGTTCGGCTTTGATCGCAGCCTGCGCCCCAGCGTCCAGGGCATTTTTAGCTGCCAGGCTTTTCTCATGCAGGCGCAGGGATTCAAAATGCTGATTGACCTGCGCCATCGCGCTGAACTGGATATCGTACGCCTGGCGCGATAGTGCGGCGATCTGCGGCAAACGCTGCATCAGCGTGTGGCCCAAATCCCGCCCGGTGAGCGGTTGACCATCTTCCAGCAGGCCCACCAAATAGCCGTAAGCCGTGCCGTTGCTGTTCCGCTCCAGCACGATCAAATCGCGCGGCGCCGTTTGCCGGCGCACGTCGTCAGCCAGTAGCGTGCGGAAATCCTGTCCGTTAGATTCGCGGTTGCCGACCTTGATCAAATAGCGGGTAAAGGCCGGCGCATCGCCGGCCGGCATGGCGATGCCCGCCGCCTGCAGTTGGCGGCGGGAAATGCTTTGCTGTTGGTACAGCTCGCCGATCACGGTTACCGGGCCGGCTGCGCTTTGGTTTAGCTCAAACTGGTACACCGGGCTGGGCCAAAAATAGCGCATGCCCTGCCCAGCCAATAGAGCCAGAATACCGATTAACGCCAGCAGGCTGACCGCTACCGATGCCGCACTAAGCCAGACCCACGGCGCGCCAGAATGCGCCCAACGCTTCATGGCGCCTCCTGATTGACGGTATAACGCTTGCGTAACCGCAGGCGAATGGCTTCCGCCAGCGTGTTAAACACAAAAGTGAACATAAACAGCACCAGCGCAGTCAGAAACAGCACGCGGTAGTGGCTGCTGCCGGCGACGGCCTCCGGCATTTCAATCGCGATGTTGGCCGCCAGGGCGCGCAGCCCCTGGAACAGGCTGCCATCGATGATCGGCGTATTGCCGGTGGCCATCAGCACGATCATGGTTTCCCCCACCGCACGGCCAAAGCCAATCATGAATGCGGAGAAAATCCCGGCGCTGGCGCACGGCAGCGCCACACGCGTCACCGTTTGCCACGGGGTGGCGCCCAGCGCCAACGATCCCTGCCACAGCACCGTGGGCACGCTAAATAGCGCATCTTCCGCCAGCGAGAAGATAACCGGCACCAGCGCAAAGCCCATCGCCACGCCGACCACCAGTGCATTGCGCTGATCATAATCGTCGCCCAGCCAGAAATGCATCGGCTCGCCGAACAACTGCTGTTCCAGCCATGGCCCGGTGCTGAACGCCAGCCAGACACACCCCGCCACCACCGGCAGCAGCAAGAGCAAATCGCCCCCCGGCGGCAAACGGCCGCGGGTAATGCGTTGCGCCACTGCACTGCACAGCAGCGCCGCCGCGGTGAGCAGCAGCGGCAACGCCAGCACCGCCAATAAATAATGCTCAATCAACGGCGCCAGCCAGATACCGGCGACCAGACCAATCACCACCGTCGGCAAAGCGCCCATCACTTCAATCGCCGGTTTCACCACCCGGCGCAGCCGCACCGACATAAAGTAAGCGGTATACACCGCGCCAGCCAACGCCAGCGGGACGGCAAACAGCATGGCGTAGCCCGCCGCCTTGAGCGTGCCGAAAATAATCGGCACCAGGCTGAATTTGGCCTGGTAGCTGTCTTCACCGGAGGTGGATTGCCAGACATAGGCCGGCTGCGGATAGTTTTCATACCAGACTTTCTGCCACAGCGAACGCCAGGTGACGTCGGGGTAAGGGTTATTCAGGCGATAGTGCTGCCAGCCTTCGGGGGTCTCCAACAGCAGGCCGTCGCCGCGCGGCGCAAAGGCCAGGCGCTGGCTGCCGGCCGGCACGCGGCCAGTCAGCAACGGCCGAGACTGCGCGCCGGTAAACAGCGCAAAATCCCCGTTAGGCTGCAAGGTGGCGAACACCCGGCGGTAGGGTTCCGCCACCGTAATCGCCCCTGGCTGCGCCTGGTAGTCAAAGCGCTGTACCGCCGTCAGTTGCCGGCGCCCGGCCTTTTCCACGTCGAACCATTCATGCAGGCTGCCGTCCGCCCCCTGGATCAACAGCGCGCTGCCGCCGGGCAGCGCCGTCAGATGGTAAGGTGCCTGCGCGCCAAGATCGCGGGTTTCGCTCGCCTGCGCCAGGGAGCCGGCAAGCGCATAACGCAGCAACTGGTTGCCGCTAAGCAGGTAAAGCTGGCTGCCGTCCGGCGCCAGCACCAGTTGTTGAATATCGTGTTCAAGCGGGATTTCATTCAGTTGCGGTTCGCCGTCGCGGGTATAGCGCCCCAACAGCAAACGGCGATCGTCAGTCACCGCCGCCAGCAGGTAGTGCCCGGCACGAACCTGGGCCAATGCCAGCAGTTTGAGCGCATGCCCGCGCCGATCCAGCGCCCACGGCCGCGCCCCCAGCGGGAAACGCCACTGCGGCAAGGCGCTGTTGGCAGCGGCGAAATCAGCGGCAACCACCACTACGCGCCCGTCCGCCTGCGCCAACGCGAAAAGATCGCGCTCACCCACCGCCTGTGCCAGCAAGGCCGGCGAATTGAGCAAAGGCTGCGGCGGCAATAGTGATGCACCGGCCGAACCGCTCGCTTCGGGATTCATGCGATAAAACCGGCCGTTGCCGTCTGGATCGATGCGATAACCGATGCGCTGCTGCACATCCATGCCCAGCGCCAGTGCCAGGCCGCCGACCGCCAGCGGCTGCGCCTTGCCCATGGCGGCCGGCTTGAACAGTGGAAATACGGCAAACAGCAAATAGACGAAAACGAGCAGCAGCACCATCAGCACCAACCCACCGCTGATCGTTACTGCCGCCTGTACGCCATAATCGACGCGCGAACGCAGACGATCCCGGGGGTGTTGCTTTGCCGTCATTTGAACCATGTCTTTTGCCGTTGCTTCCCTAATCACGCTTATGCCATAAGATAACCGGGCATCTTATGTCAGTTTTGTGACATTTGCATGACAAAGTCATTCGGCACCAAGTCGTAGATAAGTTGGACTTTCCTGTCAATCTCTCGCAATAATATTGTAGGACACTAGGTTATGTCCCACCATTGCGCGTAAGCACCACTGGCGGTATTTGTGCAGTCGGCAACGCCCTGGCGCACAAACTCAGCGGAGAGTAACGCCAAAATGCGGTGAATAGCCACGGGTTACCGTACCCTGGCCGCGCAACAGGCGGGCACAGTCTAACGCGGTATCCAGGCACGCTGGGCCGTCATCTAAACTCTCCCAATGATTGAACTGGAGTGGTAATGGGTCAGGAAAAGCTCTACATCGAAAAAGAATTAAGTTGGTTATCCTTTAACGAACGCGTTTTACAGGAAGCCGCTGATAAGAATAACCCCCTGATTGAACGCATGCGGTTTCTTGGCATTTACTCCAATAATCTTGATGAGTTTTACAAAGTCCGTTTTGCCGATCTTAAGCGGCGCATTCTGATCAATGAGGAACAGGGTTCCGCTGGCGCTTCCCGCCATCTGCTGAAAAAAATCCAGGCCAAAGTACTCAAAACCGATCAGGAATTCGACAGCCTTTATAACGAGCTGCTGTTGGAAATGGCGCGGAACCAGATATTCCTGATCAACGAGCGCCAGGTGTCGGAAAATCAACAGGCCTGGCTGCGCCAATATTTTAAACAACACCTGCGCCAGCACATCACGCCGATTCTGGTGAATCACGACACCAACCTGGTGCAATTCCTGAAGGACGATTACACCTATCTGGCGGTCGAAATTATTCGCGGCACGCAGATTGATTACGCCCTGCTGGAAATCCCGGCCGACAAGATCCCCCGCTTTATCAATCTGCCGCCGGAATCGCCGCGCCGCCGGAAGCCCATGATCCTGCTGGATAACATTCTGCGTTACTGCCTGGATGATATTTTCAAGGGTTTTTTCGACTACGACACGCTCAATGCCTATTCCATGAAAATGACGCGTGACGCGGAGTACGATCTGGTAACAGAGATGGAATCCAGCCTGCTGGAGCTGATGTCATCAAGCCTGAAACAGCGCCTGACCGCCGAACCGGTGCGTTTTGTTTACCAGCGCGATATGCCCAAGGAAATGGTCGAGATGCTGCGCGAAAAACTCGGCATCTCCAACTATGATTCGGTCATTGCCGGCGGCCGTTACCATAACTTCAAAGACTTTATCGGCTTCCCCAACGTCGGCAAGGCCAATCTGGTCAACAAGCCGCTGCCGCGCCTGCGGCACATCTGGTTCAACAAGTTCCGCAACGGCTTTGACGCCATTCGCGAGCAGGACGTGCTGCTTTACTACCCTTACCACACCTTCGAACATGTGCTGGAACTGTTGCGCCAGGCATCGTTCGATCCCAGCGTGCTGGCGATAAAAATCAATATTTATCGCGTGGCGAAAGACTCGCGCATTATCGATGCGATGATCCACGCCGCGCACAACGGCAAGAAAGTGACGGTGGTGGTAGAGCTGCAGGCGCGTTTCGATGAAGAAGCCAATATCCACTGGGCAAAACGCCTGACGGAAGCCGGCGTGCACGTTATCTTCTCGGCGCCGGGGCTGAAAATCCACGCCAAGCTGTTCCTGATTTCCCGGCGTGAAGGCGATGACATTGTACGCTATGCTCATATCGGCACCGGTAACTTCAACGAAAAAACCGCGCGTATCTACACCGACTATTCGCTGCTGACCGCCGACGCGCGCATCACCAACGAAGTCCGGCGGGTGTTCAACTTTATTGAAAACCCTTACCGGCCGGTCTCCTTCGATTACCTGATGGTGTCGCCGCAGAACTCGCGCCTGAAACTGTACGAACTGATCGACAACGAAATCGCCAACGCCAAAGCCGGCGAGCCGGCCGGCATTACGCTGAAGGTCAACAACCTGGTGGATAAAGGGCTGGTGGATCGGCTGTATGCCGCCTCTAACGCCGGGGTGAAAATCCGCCTGCTGGTGCGCGGCATGTGCTCGCTGATCCCCAGCCTGCCGGGCGTGAGCGAAAACATTCGGGTCATCAGCATTGTTGACCGTTATCTGGAGCACGATCGGGTTTACGTATTTGAAAATAAAGGGGACAAGAAAGTTTACCTCTCCTCTGCCGATTGGATGACGCGCAATATCGACTATCGGATTGAAGTGGCGGTATTGATGCTGGATCCCACGCTGAAACAACGTGTATTAGATATTTTAGAGATCCTGTTCAGCGATACGGTAAAAGCCCGCTATCTTGATAAAGAACTGAGCAACTCGTACGTTCCGCGCGGCAACCGCCGCAAGGTGCGCTCACAGGTCGCCATTTATGACTATTTAAACGCACTGGAACAACCAGAACAGTAGGCCAGCCACTATGCCGTTAAACCACACCATTACGAACAAACCGCAGGAAATTGCCGCCATCGATCTTGGCTCAAACAGTTTTCATATGGTAATTGCCCGCGTCGTCAACGGCGCTTTACAGGTTTTAGGCCGTTTGAAACAACGGGTGCACCTGGCCGATGGGCTGGACAGCAACAATGTGCTCAGCGATGAAGCGATTGAGCGTGGCCTGGCCTGTCTGGCGCTGTTCGCCGAGCGCCTGCAGGGCTTCCCGGCCGAAAACGTCACCATTGTCGGCACCCATACCCTGCGCCAGGCCGTGAACGCGGAAAGTTTCCTCAAACAGGCCGCCGGCGTGATCCCCTACCCGATCGAAATCATTTCCGGCCAGGAAGAAGCCCGCCTGATCTTTATGGGGGTGGAACACACCCAGCCGGAAAAAGGCCGCAAGCTGGTTATCGACATCGGCGGCGGCTCTACCGAACTGGTGATCGGCGAAGACTTTGAACCGCTGCAGGCGGAAAGCCGCCGCATGGGCTGCGTCAGCTTCGCCCAGCAGTTTTTCCCGAACGGCGAAATCAGCAAGACCAACTTCAAACGCGCACGCCTGGCCGCCGCACAGAAACTGGAAACGCTGGCCTGGCAATACCGCATTCAGGGCTGGCAATATGCCCTCGGCGCGTCCGGCACCATCAAGGCCGCCTATGAAGTGTTGGTCGCCATGGGCGAAAAAGACGGCCTGATCACGCCGGATCGGCTGGATATGCTGGCCGAACAGGTGCTGCAATTTAAAAACTTCAGCGCATTGAGCCTGCCAGGGCTGTCGGAAGACCGCCAGTCGGTGTTTGTGCCGGGGTTGGCGATTCTGTGCGGCGTGTTCGATGCCCTGGCGATCCACGATCTGCGCCTTTCCGACGGCGCATTGCGTGAGGGCGTGCTGTATGAAATGGAAGGCCGCTTCCGCCATCAGGACATCCGCAGCCGCACCGCGAAAAGCCTGGCCGACCATTACAATATCGACCGTGAACAGGCCCGCCGCGTGCTGGATACCACCGAATTACTGTATTCCCAGTGGATGGCGCAGAATACCAAGCTGGTGCACCCGCAGTTGGAAGCTCTGCTGAAATGGGCCGCCATGCTGCATGAGGTAGGGCTGAGTATCAATCATTCCGGCATGCACCGCCATTCCGCCTATATTTTGCAAAACTCCAACCTGCCGGGCTTCAATCAGGAACAGCAACTGCTGTTGGCCACACTGGTGCGTTTCCACCGCAAGGCGATCAAGCTTGATGAACTGCCGCGGCTGAACCTGTTCAAGAAGAAACACTATCTGCCGCTGGTGCAATTGCTGCGCCTGAGCACGCTGCTCAACAACCAGCGCCAGTCCACCACCACGCCGGAAACGCTGCGGCTGAAGACCGATGACAACCATTGGACCCTGAGCTTCCCGGCCGGATATCTGGCGCAGAACAACCTGGTGCAGTTGGACTTTGAGCGTGAGCAGGCCTACTGGGACGACGTGGTCGGCTGGAAGCTGATGATTGAGGAAGATAGCGCGCAATAGCGCCCACAGCGTTAACCGCCAGGCCCGTTAAGGGGCCTGGCATTAACCCTGGCCGGGCTGCGCCGCGGCCGGCAACAGCGTTTCCAGCGGCGCAGGCTTGCCCAGCAAAAAGCCTTGCATATAGTCCACGCCCAGCGCCTTCAGCGCTTCATACTGCTCTGCGGTTTCAACGTATTCCGCCACAATCGTCAGGCGCTTCATCATCGCCACCTTGCAAATAGAGGCAATAATCTGGTAGTTAACCGGGTTGGTCAGCATGTCGCGAATAAAGCTGCCGTCAATCTTCAGCGTGTCGACCTGCAGATCGTTCAGGCGATCGTAACTAGCATAGCCGGTGCCAAAATCATCCAGCGCAATATGGCAGCCCAACTGCCGCAGCTCGCGCAGCGCGGCGGCGGCACACTGCTGATCCTGCATCAAATGCGATTCGGTCACCTCCAGCACCAGTTGGTAAGGCTCTATCTGATACTGTTGCAGCAGTTTACTCACCTCCTGAAGCAACAACGGCCGGCACAGCGACAACGGCGACAGATTAACGGAAAAACGGATGCTGGGCAGTTGCTCCCGGTGTTGCTGCATAAACTTCAGCGTGTGCTGCAGCACCCACAGATCCAACCGATAGATCAAACCGAACTCATGCACCACCGGCAAGAATTCGTTCGGCGGCACCAACGCCCCTTCATCATCACGCATACGCAACAACACTTCGTAGTAGCGATCGCCACGCACGCCGTCGATGGGCTGCGCCATCAGCACAAAGCGATCGTTATCCAGCGCGTCCTGGATCCAATGCAGCAGCGCCACCTTACGCTTGAGGGTATCCTGCACCTGGCGCTGCGCACGATGGGAGCACTCAGGGCGCCCGCTGGTCAGGGAAATCTCCGCCAGCGAGCTTAATTCCCCCAACAGCACATGCAAATGCGCAACGTCGGCGCATATGCCGCAGTAGCTGATGCCGATCGGCGGATGAATCGGCAGGCCATTCCACACCAGGCGGTATTTCTCCAGCAGAGCGCTGACGGCCGCAACCTTGTGCTCACCGTCATAGCCGTTCAGGCGTAGCACCAGATCATAGCCGGGCAGGTGGTACACCCCCTCCCCGCTTTCCAGCACCGACAGCAATGCCTTCGCCAACTGCTGTTTAAAACGAATGCGCAGCAGCATGCCGTAGTTGCGGCTGAGAATATCCAGCTCGGCCACACGCAAAAAACACAGCGTTGAGCGCGGCGCTTTGGCCAGGTCGCGCTTGAGCGCGCGCAAATTCGGCAGGCCGATAACCGGATCCTTGCGCGAGGCATCCTGCGCTTTCTGATACACCATGCGCTGGCGGGTATTGATCACCGAGGTTAAAAAAATGCTCAGCGTGAACGCCACCATCATGGAAGAGATAAAGACCAGGTTGTGCAGCAAGTTGTTCTGCGGGACAAACGCCGCATGGTTAAAGAACAACACCAGCAAAGTGATTGACCAGATAATGCAGTTCAACCGAAAGCCAAAGCGCAACGAACCGTAGAGCATCACCGGCAGCAGCAGCGTCAGGCTATAGTCGCTGAGGAACAGGTTGGCGGAGTCGCCCCCGCGGTAGATCAGGATAAACACCAGCCCGGCCAGCGCCAGCAGCCATAGCGGCAGCTCGCTTTTTTTCGCGCCGGGCGCCACTTCGTGGCCCAGCCGGCACCACAGCACCTTGGCAAAGCGCGGCTTGCTGACGATACGCAGCAGAAAATAGAACAACGGCATGGCGGATAAACCGCCGAGCAAGAGCGCCTGAAAGTTGATCAGCGCACGCAAATAGTGGGCATTGCCGCCGATCATGCCCAGCTCGTCGGGCAAAAAACCCATGCCGATGCCAAGCTGCAGGCTGGGAATGAAAAACAGCGGCGGCAGCAACGCCAGCCAAATCAAGCGTGTTTTTGCCAAACGCAGATCGTCAATCGGCGCGCACCAATGGCGGTGCGTCTGGCTGCGGTAGCCCAACCAGCAGATGCCCAGGCTAAACAAATAGATCAGCAACACCAGCAGGCCTATTTCCAACCCCAGACGGCTGGCATAGCGGATGAACAGCGCCAGCGCGATGCCCGGGAGCGCCAGCCAGTCATAAACCATAAACAAAGAAATACACACCGCCAGCGGCAGATAAATCAAATAGATTTTGGCTTCTGGCAACATCAGGCGCGGCGAAAGCAAGCCGGCTAACGGAATAATCAGCAGGCTACAGATAATAGGCTGCCCCCACCACCGATAACGCAATTTATTCCATTGTTGCAAAATATCCATGCAGTACGGTTTCCACTGAAGCGTCATTCATTTCATTACACACCCTGGTTCGGCGCGTCGCCAAACACCGGCAATAATGGCAGAACATGCGGCCATCTGCACGGTGTTCTGCTATATCAAGCACTGTAATGACTAAACAATGTCTAAACATCCGCCAAAGCATTCATGAAATGAATAGACATTATTTGTTATCGCCGATTAAGATTATGATTCGAATTATTGGGGCTGTTGATCATGACTTATTCATGCAATGAATATTAATGGCCAAGCAATATATCTGGGGTTATAAATGCGAAAAAGAACCACGGGGCAAATGACGAAAATCGTGTTGCTGGTTAGCTTTATCATTTTAATCGGCCGTTTGCTGTATGCCGCAGTGGTCGCGGTGCCCCATCATCAGGAAAAAAAACGCGCGCCGCTGCAGCAAAGCAGCGAACAATACGATGCCTCCGAGGGCAACCTCTGAATCCCCCGCGCAGGCTTTACGCCACTTTCATCAAAATGACCCAAGCACTGGCTATGCTCCAGGCTGTAAGAGCAGCCGCGCCCCTGGGTGAGGGCCAAATCAGCGTTAAGGAATACCATGTTAGCCCCAACACATAACGTCAAAAAAGTGGCGGAACACCGCCAGCGAATCCTTTCCATCCTCTTAAACAACGATGAGTTGGTTGACGGCATTCTTGGCCGTGCCAGTGATGAGCACACATTAAGCAAAAGCGAACTGCTCAATCAAACGGCGGAGATCACTTCGCTGCTGGAAGACATGCACGCCGCCGACCTGGCCGACTTGCTGGAAGCGTTGCCGCTCGATGAACGCCTGGCGCTGTGGCGCCTGGTCGGCGTCAACAAACGCGGCCACACGCTGATGGAAGTGGCCGAGCCAGTATGGGACAGCCTGATCGAAGAAATGAGCGATAAAGACCTGCTCAAGGCGATCAAAACCCTCGACGTCGATGAACAGGCCTATTTGGCGCAATACCTGCCCCGCAACCTGATGGGCCGCCTGCTCACCTCACTGGAGCCGGATCGGCGCGCCCAGGTGCGTGAGATGATGCACTATGGCAAGGAAACCGTCGGCTGGATGATGGATTTCGAGCTGGTTACCGTTCGGCCGGACGTCACGCTGGGCGCCGTGCACCGCTTCCTGCGCCTGCGCAAAACCATTCCCGAGGCCACCGATAAACTGTTCGTCACCGATCGTAAAAACGGCCTGAAGGGCGAGCTGCCGCTGACGACGGTGCTGCTCAATGAGCCGGATGTTCTGGTCAAAGACGTGATGGACAGCGATCCCACCACCTTCCAGCCAGAGGATAAGGCCGAAGACGCAGCCAGCGCGTTCGAACGCTATGACTTGATCAGCGCACCGGTGGTGGATGCCAAGGGTAAACTGATGGGGCGCCTGACCATCGAGGAAATTATCGACTCGGTGAACGAAGAAAGCGACTCCAACCTGCGCCGTCTGGGGGGCTTAAGCCCCGAGGAAGATGTGTT
Organism: Gibbsiella greigii; assembly: GCF_039540155.1. Classification (NCBI taxonomy): domain Bacteria; kingdom Pseudomonadati; phylum Pseudomonadota; class Gammaproteobacteria; order Enterobacterales; family Yersiniaceae; genus Gibbsiella; species Gibbsiella greigii. The sequence goes on along the minus strand of NZ_BAABEM010000005.1, from coordinate 44,018 downwards.
CGCGCCGGTCAGTAAAGCGGTAAAAACCCGCTGGACCTGGCTGGCCATCAACCTATGCACCGCGTTTATCGCCTCGCGCGTTATCGGCCTGTTTGAACACACTATTTCACAGCTGGTGGCACTGGCGACGTTGATGCCCATCGTCGCCGGCATCGGCGGCAACACCGGCAACCAGACCATCACCATGATCGTGCGCGCGCTGGCTCTGCACCGGATTGAAAGCGGCAATATTTCACACCTGATGTTCAGGGAGTTGGGCGTGGCGCTGATCAACGGCATCGTCTGGGGCGGCATTATGGGCGTCGTCACCTATCTGCTGTATGACGACTGGGCCATGGGCGGCGTGATGACGCTGGCGATGATCCTCAACCTGCTGGTGGCCGCGCTGATGGGCGTGGTGATCCCGATGACCATGGTCAAGCTGGGCCGCGATCCGGCCGTCGGCTCCAGCGTAATGATCACCGCGCTGACCGACACCGGCGGCTTCTTTATTTTCCTCGGGCTGGCGACGATTTTTCTGCTTTAACGGCCGGTGGCGGCGCGCCCGGCGCCAGCCAGGCCGCGTTATGCCACAGGTGCAGCGTGGCGTAGGAACGCCATGGCTGCCAGCGTTCGGCATAGCGCGCAATTTGCCGCGGCGTCATACCGGGAAAGCGCTGTTTGATCAGGTAATCCCCGCCCAGGAAAACGTCTGGCCATGACCAGGCGCGCATCGCAATATAGCTCGCGGTCCAATCGCCAATCCCCGGCAACGCGGTCAGGTTGCGAATGCCCTGGGCGATATCCAGCACATTGTCCAGCTGCAGCCGCCCGTCAACCACCGCATTCGCCATGCCAATCAGCGCGGCGGCACGTTTCAACGGTATCCCCAGCGGGCGCAGATCTTCCGGCTGTAACTGCGCCACACGCTGCGCGCCGGGGAACACATGGCTCACGCCCTGATACGGCTGCACCAGTGCGCTACCGCAATATGCCGCTACCCGCCCGGCCAGCACCGCCGCCATGCGCACGCTGACCAACTGCCCCAGCACGGCGCGCACCGCCTGTTCAAAACTGTTGACGCACCCCGGCAGGCGCAGCCCCGCCGCCCCCGCAGCCAGATCCCCCAGCCCGGCGGCAATGCGATCGGGAGAAGCATCCAGATCAAACAGCCGGCGTACCGCGCATAATGCTTCCGTGGTCACCCGGCTTAGCGCAGGTGCTATCTCAACGCGCACCTGGTTGCGCGTCGGCTCGGGCTGCACGCTGATCCAGCCGGCGTATTCCTCGCCTTTTTGTCTTATGGCAATAGAGCGCAGATAGCGCTCCCCCTGCACCACCTCAACGCCTTCCACCGCACGCGCAGCCAGGAAAGCCAGCATACGCGGCCAATCGTAAGGGGGGCGATAACCCAGGCGAAACACCAGGCCGCGCTCCGCCGCCCCTTTCTGCGCCGGGCGATCGCGCAACGCAGAAGGGATCAGACGATAACGGGCTTTGAACAGTTCGTTAAAACGGCGCAGGCTGCCAAAACCGGCGGCATAGGCCACCTCGCTCAACGGCAGATCGGTATCCATCAGCAAGCGTTTGGCCTGCAACAGGCGGTGAGACTGGGCATAGTCCACCGGCGACGCACCGAACTGGTCGGCGAAAATACGCCGCAGGTGGCGGCCGGAAACGCCCAGCCGTGCCGCCAATTGCTCGCAGCTGTGCTCGGAAAGGTAGCCCTGTTCAATCAGTTGCACCGCCACCTGCGCATAACGGTTGCCCAAATCGATCGGCGCCAGGCCCGGCGCCAGCTCAGGGCGGCATTTCAGGCAGGGGCGAAAACCGGCAAGCTCGGCCGCCGCCGCGCTGGGATAAAAGCTGCAGTTTTCCTGCCTGGGCGTGCGGGCGCTGCATACCGGCCGGCAATAGATGCCGGTTGAAGAAACACCGACGAAAAACCGCCCGTCGAACTTGCGATCGCGCGCGCATAACGCCGCATATAACCCGTGCTGAGGAGAGTTCATGGCAACCCACTGGCCTATTTTTTCTCATTATAGATCGGCGGCGGCCGGCGGCTCGCGAGATTCGGACCCGTAGCTGCAAGCGGCAAAATTTAATGCCGCACGTTGCCCAGCCGCGCCGTCTCGGGTAAAGTCGCCCCCCTTCATTGGCATGGGGAACAACGGAAGAGATTATGTTTATCGGATTTGACTACGGAACGGCCAACTGTTCCGTCGCCGTGATGCAAGGGGATAGCCCCGAATTGCTGGCATTGGAAAACAATGGGCCCTATCTGCCCTCAATGCTGTGTGCACCCACGCGTGAAGCCGTCAGTGAGTGCCTGCACCGCCACTGGCAAGTGCCGACCGGCAGCGATGAAAACCAAATGCTGCTGCGCCGCGCCATCAACTACAACCGCGAAGAAGATATCCCGGTCAACGGCGACAGCGTGCTGTTTGGCCTGCAGGCGCTGGCGCATTACATGGAAGACCCGGAAGAGGTCTATTTTGTCCGCTCCCCGAAATCTTTTCTCGGCGCCAATGGCCTGAAGCCACAGCAAATCGCCCTGTTTGAAGATCTGGTGTGCGCCATGATGTTCCACATCAAACGCCAGGCGGAAAACGTGCTGCAGCACGGCATCAGCCAGGCGGTGATCGGCCGGCCGATCAACTTCCAGGGTATGGGCGGTGAAGACGCCAACCAACAGGCACAGGGTATTTTGCAGCGCGCCGCCGAGCGCGCCGGTTTTAAGGAGATTGCCTTCCAGTTTGAGCCGGTCGCCGCCGGGCTGGATTTTGAAGCCACCCTGAACGAAGAAAAAACGGTGTTGGTCGTGGATATCGGCGGCGGCACCACCGACTGCTCATTGCTGCTGATGGGCCCGCAGTGGCGCGGCCGGGCCGACCGCCAGCAAAGCCTGTTGGGGCACAGCGGCTGCCGCATCGGCGGTAACGATCTGGATATTATGCTGGCGTTCAGGCAACTGATGCCGCTGTTTGGCCTGGGCAGCGAGACGGAGAAAGGCATCGCCCTGCCGGCACTGCCCTACTGGAACGCCGTGGCGACCAACGACGTTCCGGCGCAAAATGATTTCTACAGCACCGCCAACGGCCGCCTGCTGCGCGATCTGATCCGCGACGCAGCCGAACCGGAAAAAGTGCAGCGTCTGCTGAAAGTTTACCAGCAGCGGCTAAGCTACCGGCTGGTGCGCGCCGCGGAAGAGAGCAAAATCGCGCTCTCGGCTGAAGCGCAAACCCAGGTGCCGCTGGCGTTCGTACAGCAGGCGCTAAGCGAAACCGTCACCCAAGCGCAGTTTGCGGAAGCGATCTCGCAACCGTTGCAGCGTATTCAGGAACAGGTGACGGCGGCACTGGCCGGCGGCCAGGCCACGCCGCAGGTGATCTACCTGACCGGCGGCAGCGCCCGCTCCCCGCTGCTACGCGCCGCGCTGCAACAGCAACTGCCGGGCATTCCTCTGATTGGCGGCAACGACTTTGGCTCGGTTACCGCCGGGCTGGCCCGCTGGGCGCAGACGCTGTTCCGCTAAGTTGTTCCACTAGGGCGCAGACCGCTGCGCCCTGGCAAAATGCCTTTTGTCGGCATGGCTTGATCCGCCAACAAAACCTGACATGGTTTCCATATTTCCTTCATCTTTATGCAGTGATAGCCCGCTAGACTAGCGTTCCACGCCCTCACCCCGGCCCTCTCCCAAAGGGAGAGGGGGCGTAAATGCAACCCCCGAGCGAAGGGAACACAACCACAGCGCCAAACGGTTCCCTCTCCCTCTGGGAGACGAAACACAAACACAGCGCCGGGCGATCCCCTCTCCCTTTGGGAGAGGGTTAGGGTGAGGGAAAAAGGGAAAGAGTAATAACCAGGCAACAAAAAAACCACTAGCCACAATACAATAAGTGATCATTCAAGTATCACTGTTGTTGATGCCTCATTTGATTAGCGTGCGCGATATTGCGTGCATGCCCGCCTTTGGAGAGATTTTCGTCGTCATGAATGCAAACCCCAAACGTCATTCACTGATATTGCGCCTGCTGGTCATCATAATCGTGGCGATCGCCGCCGTTCTGCTTTGGCGCCATTTCAGCGCGCCGCAGCCCGCCGCGGGCGCCAGCAGCGGCACGCACCACGCGGCCGGTAATGTGGGCTCAACCGGCCGGCACCGCGGTGCGCCTATGGCGCCAGTACAGGCCGCCAGCGCGACTTTGCAGACCGTGCCGCGCTATCTTTCCGGACTGGGCACTGCCACCGCCGCCAATACGGTGACCGTCACCAGCCGCGTCGACGGCCAGTTGATGGCGATCCACTTCACCGAAGGCCAGCAGGTCAAGGCCGGCGATCTGCTGGCGGAAATCGATCCGCGGCCGTTTGAAGTACAACTGACCCAGGCGCAGGGTCAGTTGGCGAAAGATCAGGCCACCCTGGCCAATGCCAAACAGGATCTGGCGCGTTACCAGCAACTGGCCAAGACCAATCTGGTTTCCCGCCAGGAACTGGATGCCCAGCTTTCGCTGGTGCGCCAGAGCGAAGGCACCATCAAGGCCGATCAGGGCGCGGTAGACAGCGCCAGGCTACAACTGACCTACAGCCGCATTACCGCCCCGATTGACGGCCGCGTCGGCCTCAAGCAGGTTGACGTCGGCAACTACATCACCAGCGGCGCCACCGCCGGCATCGTGGTGATCACCCAGACCCACCCGATCGATGTGGTGTTCACCCTGCCGGAGAGCAACATCGGCGAACTGATCCAAGCACAAAAGAGCGGGCCGGTGAGCGTGGAAGCCTGGGATCGCACCAACCAGCAAAAGCTGGCGACCGGCACGTTGCTCAGCCTGGATAACCAGATCGATACCACAACCGGCACCATCAAAATGAAGGCCCGCTTCGCCAACGATGACGATGTGCTGTTCCCCAACCAGTTCGTCAACGCCCGCCTGAAGGTCGACACCCTGCACGACGCCGTAGTTATTCCGGTCGCCGCACTGCAAATGGCTAACGACGGGCGCTTTGTCTGGATACTGAACGATGAAAACAAGGTCAGCAGGCGCAGCGTCACCGCCGGCATGCAAAGCAACCAGCAGGTGGTGATCAGCGCCGGGCTGAGCGCGGGCGATCGCGTGGTGACAGACGGCATTGATCGCCTGAGCGAAGGCCTTCAGGTTGAAGTGCTGGCGCCGCAGGAGAAACCCGCAGCAGAGGCAACGCGCCGGCAACCCGCTGCGAGGAAATCCTGATGCAACCGCAGCCCCCAAATGCCAGCGGCGGCCCTTCCCGCCTGTTTATCCTGCGCCCGGTCGCCACCACGCTGCTGATGGTGGCGATCCTGCTGGCCGGGATTATGGGCTACCGCGCACTGCCGGTGTCGGCGCTGCCGGAAGTGGATTACCCCACCATTCAGGTGGTGACGCTCTATCCCGGCGCCAGCCCCGATGTGGTTACGTCGGCCATTACCGCGCCGCTGGAGCGCCAGTTCGGCCAAATGTCCGGCCTGAAGCAAATGGCGTCGCAAAGCTCCGGCGGGGCTTCGGTGGTCACACTGCAATTCCAACTGTCGCTGCCGCTGGATGTCGCTGAACAGGAGGTGCAGGCGGCGATCAACTCCGCCACCAACCTGCTGCCTTCCGATCTGCCCTACCCGCCGGTGTACAGCAAGGTCAACCCGGCCGATCCGCCGATCATGACGCTGGCGGTCACCACCAGCGCTATGCCGATGACCCAGGTGGAAGACATGGTGGAAACCCGCGTGGCGCAGAAAATCTCGCAGGTGGGCGGCGTGGGGCTGGTGACACTGTCCGGCGGCCAACGCCCGGCGGTGCGCGTGAAGCTCAATGCACAGGCGCTGGCGGCCTATGGCCTGGACAGCGAGACAGTGCGCTCCGCCATCAGTAACGCCAACGTCAACGCCGCCAAAGGCAGCCTTGACGGCCCAACCCGCTCTGTCACGCTGGCGGCCAACGATCAAATGAAATCGGCCGAAGACTACCGCGCGCTGATCGTCGCCTACCAGAATGGCGCGCCGGTTCGCCTCCGGGACGTCGCCACCATCGAACAAGGGGCCGAGAACACCTACCTTGCCGCCTGGGCCAACAAGCAGCAGGCGATCGTGCTCAATATCCAGCGCCAGCCGGGCGCCAACGTCATCACCACCGCCGACAGCATCCGCGCCATGTTGCCGGCGCTGGTGAAAAGCCTGCCCAAATCGGTGGATATGCAGATCCTGACCGATCGCACCACCACTATCCGCGCCTCCGTCAGCGATGTGCAGTTCGAGCTGGTGCTGGCCATCGCGTTGGTGGTGATGGTGATGTATGTGTTCCTGCGTAACGTGCCGGCCACTCTCATCCCCAGCGTGGCGGTGCCGCTGTCGCTGGTCGGCACCTTCGCCGCCATGTATTTCCTGGGCTTTTCCATCAACAACCTGACGCTGATGGCGTTGACCATCGCCGCCGGCTTTGTGGTGGATGACGCCATCGTGGTGATTGAAAATATCTCGCGCTATATCGAAAAGGGAGAAAAACCGCTCACCGCGGCGCTCAAGGGCGCCGGTGAAATCGGCTTTACCATTATTTCGCTGACCATCTCGCTGGTGGCGGTGCTGATCCCGCTGCTGTTTATGGGCGATATCGTCGGGCGGCTGTTCCGCGAATTCGCCGTCACGCTGGCGGTGGCGATTTTGATCTCCGCCGTGGTGTCGCTGACGCTAACGCCCATGATGTGTGCACGCATGCTCAGCTATGAATCGCTGCGCAAGCAGAACCGTTTTTCACGCGCCAGCGAACGCTTTTTTGAGCGAGTGATCGCTCACTACGGCACCTGGCTGAAAAAGGTGTTGAACCACCCATGGCTGACGCTCGGCGTGGCGTTCGGCACCCTGGCGCTCACGGTGGTGCTTTACCTGCTGATCCCCAAAGGCTTCTTCCCGGTGCAGGACAACGGCATCATCCAGGGCACGCTGGAAGCACCGCAAAGCGTGTCGTTCAGCAATATGGCCGCGCGCCAGCAGCAGGTGGCGGCGGTGATTTTGCAAGACCCGGCGGTGGAAAGCCTGACGTCATTCGTCGGCGTTGACGGCAGCAACGCCACGCTCAACAGCGGCCGGCTGCAAATCAACCTGAAGCCGCTGAGCGAACGCAGTGAGCGCTCACCGGCGATTATCGCCCGGCTGCAGCAGGCGGCGGCGCAGTTCCCCGGCGTACGGCTGTTCCTGCAGCCCGCGCAGGATCTGACCATTGATACCCAGGTCAGCCGCACCCAATACCAGTTCACGCTGCAGGCGATGTCGCTGGAGGCGCTGGATCTGTGGGTGCCGCAACTGCTGGATGAGTTACGCAAGGCGCCGCAATTGGCCGACGTCACCAGCGACTGGCAGGCCGAAGGGCCAGTGGCGTTTATTAACGTCGATCGCGATCAGGCCGCTCGCCTTGGCATCACCATGAGCGATGTAGACAACGCGCTGTATAACGCTTTTGGCCAGCGTTTGATTTCCACCATCTACACCCAGGCCAACCAATACCGTGTGGTGCTTGAGCACGATGTGCAGCACACGCCGGGGCTGGCGGCGCTGGATGAAATCCGCCTGACCAGTAGCAACGGCACCATCGTGCCGCTCAACACCATCTCCAAAGTGGAAGAGCGCTTCGGCCCGCTGTCCATCAACCACCTGGATCAATTCCCATCGGCCACCATCTCGTTCAACGTGGCAAGCGGCTACGCGCTGGGGGAAGCGATCGAGGCGGTAACCCTGGCGGAGAAAAACCTGGCGATGCCGGACGACATCACCACCCGCTTCCAGGGCGCGTCGCTGGCGTTCCAGGCCGCGTTGGGCAGCACGCTGTGGCTGATTCTGGCGGCGGTGGTGGCGATGTACATCGTGCTCGGCGTGCTGTATGAAAGCTTTATTCACCCGGTGACCATCCTTTCCACCCTGCCGACCGCCGGTGTGGGCGCGTTGCTGGCGCTGATGGTGGCCGGCAGCGAGCTGGACGTCATTGCCATTATCGGGCTGATTTTGCTGATCGGCATCGTCAAGAAAAACGCCATCATGATGATCGATTTTGCGCTGGCCGCCGAGCGCGAACAGGGCCTGTCACCGTACGACGCCATTTATCAGGCCTGCCTGCTGCGTTTCCGGCCGATTTTAATGACCACCATGGCGGCGCTGTTGGGCGCGCTGCCGCTGATGCTCAGCCAGGGCGTCGGCGCGGAGCTGCGCCGCCCGCTCGGCATCTGTATGGTCGGCGGGCTGGCCGTGAGCCAGGTGCTGACGCTGTTCACCACGCCGGTGATCTACCTGCTGTTTGACAAACTGGCGCGCAACACGCACCGCCAGCCGGATCCGCAGGAGCTGCCGTGAGATTCTTCGCGCTGTTCATCAACCGGCCGGTGGCCACCACCCTACTGACTTTGGCCATCACCATTGCCGGCATCGTCGGCTTCAAGATGCTGCCGGTTTCCCCGCTGCCGCAGGTGGATTACCCGGTGATCTCGATCAGCGCCTCGCTGCCCGGCGCTTCACCCGAGACCATGGCGTCATCGGTCGCCATGCCGCTGGAACGGGCGCTGGGCCGTATCGCCGGCGTTAATGAGATGACATCCATGAGCTCGCTTGGCAGCACGCGGGTGATTTTACAGTTCGATCTCGATCGCGATATCAACGGCGCGGCGCGTGACGTGCAAGCGGCGATCAACGCCGCGCAAAGCCTGTTGCCCTCCGGTATGCCCAACCGGCCAAGCTACCGCAAGGTCAATCCTTCCGACGCGCCGATCATGATCCTGACGTTGACCTCGGATACCTATAGCCAGGGCCAGCTTTACGACTTCGCCTCAACGCATCTGGCGCAGAAGATCGCCCAAATGGAAGGCGTGGGCGACGTCTCGGTCGGCGGCAGCTCACTGCCGGCCGTGCGGGTGGAGCTGAACCCCAGCGCCCTGTTCAACCAGGGCGTCTCCCTTGACGCCGTGCGCGAGGCGATCGGCAATGCCAACGTGCGCCGCCCGCAGGGCGCGGTGCAAGGCCCGGATCGCCGCTGGCAGCTGCAAACCAACGACGAGCTGAAAACCGCCGCCGACTACCAACCGCTGATTATCCGTTACCAACAGGGCGGCGCCGTGCGGTTGAGCGACGTTGCCAACGTGAAGGACGCCGTGCAGGACGTGCGCAACGCCGGGATGGCCGATGCCAAACCCGCCATCCTGTTAATGGTCAGCCGTGCGCCAGAAGCCAATATTATCGAAACCGTGGATCGGATCCGCGCGGAACTGCCGGCGCTACGTGCCAATATCCCGGCGGCCATTTCGTTGAATATCGCCCAGGAGCGCTCCACCACCATCCGCGCCTCGCTGGCGGAGGTGGAGCGCTCGCTATATATCGCCGTTGGGCTGGTGATCCTGGTGGTGTTCATTTTCCTGCGCTCGGGGCGCGCAACGCTGATCCCGGCGGTTGCGGTGCCGGTATCGCTGATCGGGGCCTTTGCCGCCATGTATTTGTGCGGCTTCAGCCTGAATAACCTGTCGCTGATGGCGCTCACCATCGCCACCGGCTTTGTGGTGGACGACGCCATCGTGGTGCTGGAAAACATCTCGCGCCATATCGAAGCCGGGATGAAGCCGATGCATTCCGCGCTGAAGGGGGTGGGGGAAGTGGGCTTTACCGTGCTTTCCATGAGCGTGTCGCTGGTGGCGGTGTTTATCCCGCTGCTATTTATGGGCGGCCTGCCGGGGCGACTGTTCCGCGAATTTGCCGTTACCCTGTCGGCGTCGGTCGGCATTTCACTGCTGATCTCGCTGACCCTCACGCCGATGATGTGTGCCTACCTGCTGCGCCGCCAGCCGCCGCGCGCGCAGCGGCGCGCACGGGGTTTCGGGCGGCTGCTGAACGCCGTGCAGCAGGGCTACGCCCGTTCGCTCAACTGGGTGCTGGATCACTCCAGCTGGGTGCTGGCGCTGTTTATCGCCACGCTGGCGCTCAACGTCTGGCTGTACGTCAGCATCCCGAAAACCCTGTTCCCGGAGCAGGATACCGGCCGCCTGAACGGGTTTATCCAGGCGGACCAGAGCATCTCCTTCCAGGCGATGCGCGGCAAGCTGGAAGCCTTTATGAAGATCGTGCGTGAAGATCCGGCGGTGGACAGCGTGACCGGTTTTACCGGCGGTTCGCGCACCAACAGCGGCTCGATGTTTATCTCGCTAAAGCCGCTGACAGAACGCCATGACAGCGCGCAGCACGTGATCGCCCGGCTGCGCGCCAAGCTGGCGCAGGAGCCGGGCGCCAGCCTGTTCCTGATGCCGGTGCAGGATATCCGCGTCGGCGGCCGGCAGGCCAACGCCAGCTACCAGTACACGCTGCTGGCGGACGATCTTAGCGCGCTGCGTGAATGGGAGCCGAAGGTGCGCGCCGCGCTGGCCGCGCTGCCCGAACTGGCGGATGTGAACTCCGATCAGCAGGATAAAGGTTCAGAGATGGATTTAATTTACGACCGCGAGACCATGGCGCGGTTGGGGATCTCGGTCACCGACGCCAATAACCTGCTGAACAACGCCTTCGGCCAGCGCCAGGTGTCGACCATTTACCAGCCGCTCAACCAGTACAAAGTGGTGATGGAAGTGGCGCCGCCCTACACCCAGGACATCGGCGCGCTGGATAAGATGTTCGTGATCAACAACGAAGGCAAAACTATCCCGCTCTCCTACTTCGCCCAGTGGCGGCCGGCCAACGCGCCGCTGTCGGTCAACCACCAGGGGCTGTCGGCGGCATCGACCATTTCGTTCAACCTGCCGGAAGGCGGTAACCTGTCGGACGCCACCGCCGCCGTGGAGCGTGCCATGACCGCCCTCGGCGTGCCGGCCACCGTGCGCGGCACCTTTGCCGGCACCGCGCAGGTGTTCCAGGAAACGCTGCAGTCGCAAGTGTTTTTGATTGCGGCGGCGATCGCCACGGTGTATATCGTGCTCGGCATGCTGTATGAAAGCTATATCCATCCGCTGACCATTCTTTCAACCCTGCCTTCGGCCGGGATGGGCGCACTGCTGGCGCTGATGTGGTTCAACGCGCCGTTCAGCATGATTGCGCTGATCGGCATTATGTTGCTGATCGGCATCGTGAAAAAGAACGCCATCATGATGGTGGATTTTGCCCTTGATGCGCAGCGTAACGGCGGCCTGGCCGCCCGAGAGGCGATTTTCCAGGCCAGTCTGCTGCGTTTCCGGCCAATTATCATGACCACGCTGGCCGCGCTGTTCGGCGCGCTGCCGTTGGCGCTGGCCAGCGGTGACGGCGCCGAGCTGCGCCAGCCGCTCGGCATCACCATCGCCGGCGGGCTGGTGATGAGCCAATTATTGACGCTGTATACCACGCCGGTCGTGTATTTGTATTTTGACCGTTTGCAGATGGCATTTCGTCATGGTAAGAAACTCGCTCCGTTGAGCAAATAACCGAAGAATAGGCTGAATGTGAATCAACACCCCCTATCAGTGCAGTGGCAACTTTGGATTGTGGCTTTTGGCTTCTTTATGCAGACGCTGGATACCACTATTGTCAATACTGCCCTGCCGTCCATGGCCGCCAGCCTGGGGGAAAGCCCGCTGCATATGCAGTCGGTGATCGTTTCCTACGTGTTGACAGTGGCCGTGATGCTGCCCGCCAGCGGTTGGCTGGCCGACCGTGTCGGCGTGAAAAAGGTGTTTTTCAGCGCCATTGTGCTATTCACGCTGGGTTCGATTCTGTGCGCCCGCTCGCTCACGCTGAGCGAACTGGTGGCTTCGCGCATCGTTCAAGGGGTAGGCGGCGCGATGATGGTGCCGGTCGGCAGGCTGACGGTGATGAAAATCGTACCGCGCAGTGAATATATGGCGGCCATGACCTTCGTCACCCTGCCGGGGCAGATCGGCCCGCTGGTCGGCCCGGCACTCGGCGGTTTTCTGGTGCAATACGCCAGTTGGCACTGGATCTTCCTGATCAATATCCCCGTGGGCCTCGCCGGTGCGCTCGCCACCCTGTTGCTGATGCCGAACTACACCATGCAGGCGCGGCGCTTCGATATCGCCGGTTTCCTGATGCTGGCGACCGGTATGGCGGCGATGACGCTGGCGCTCGACGGCCACAAAGGCATGGGGCTATCCCCGTCGGCCATCGCCGCGCTGGTGGTGCTGGGCTGCTGCGCGCTGGCCGGCTACTGGTGGCATGCACGCGGCAACAGCCGGGCGTTGTTTTCCCTGCGGCTGTTCCGCACCGACAGCTACCGCGTCGGCCTGATTTGCAGCCTGCTGGCGCGCATCGGCAGCGGCATGCTGCCATTTATGACCCCGTTGTTCCTGCAGGTGGGCGTCGGGTTTTCGCCATTCCACGCCGGGCTGATGATGATCCCGATGATTCTCGGCAATATGGGCATGAAACGTATTGTGGTGCGGGTGGTCAACCGTTTTGGCTATCGCCATGTGCTGGTGGCGACCACGCTGCTGCTGGCGCTGATCACCCTGAGCCTGCCGTTGGCGGCGCTGCTCGGCTGGCTCTACCTGCTGCCGCTGGTGCTGTTTTTCCAGGGCATGGTCAACGCCCTGCGCTTCTCGGCGCTGAACACGCTCACGCTGAAAGATCTGCCCGATCGCTTGGCCAGCAGCGGCAATAGCCTCCTGTCGATGGTGATGCAGCTATCGATGAGCCTGGGCGTCAGTACCGCCGGCATTCTGATCGGCAGCTTTGCCCAACACTCGCTGGGGGCTGACGGTTCCGCCCTGCACAGTACGTTTATCTATACCTACGGTTGCATGGCGCTGATCATTGCACTGCCAGTGCTGGCACTGCTGCACGTGCCGGCCGACAGCGCGCCAAACCGTTTACTCACCAAGACCCGTAAAGGTTCATAGAGGCTGCAATGAGAATAGGTATCACCGGGAAACTGTTTATGGCGATCTTCGCCACCTGCATGCTGGTATTGATCACCATGCACTGGGGCGTGCGCATCAGCTTCGAACGTGGCTTTATCGACTATATCAAACACACCAACGAACAACGCATCCAGATGCTGAGCGATGCGCTGGAAGATCAATACAACCAACACGGCAATTGGACCTTCCTGCGCAATAACGATCAGGCGGTTTTCCAGATCATGCGTTCGTTTGATCAAAACGGCGACAACCGCCATAACATGCCGCCCAAGGGCTGGCGCTCCCAGTTCTGGGTTGTCGACAGCAACTTCAAACGGCTGGTCGGCCATGCCGGCCCGGTTTCGCTGGAAGGCAACCGCTATCCTATCCACTACCAGGGGGCCGTCGTCGGTTGGGTGATCGCCACGCCGCCGGAACGCCTGACGCGCAACGCCGACATCAATTTCGATCGTCAGCAACGCACCACCAGTTGGCTGATCGTCGCGTTGTCCACCCTGCTGGCCGCCGCCGTCACCTGGCTGATGTCACGCGGCCTGCTGGCCCCGGTCAAGCGCCTGGTGGCCGGCACACACCAGTTAGCCGCCGGGGATTTCTCCACCCGCGTGGCGGTCAGCAGCCAGGATGAGCTGGGGCGGCTGGCGCAGGACTTTAACCAGTTGGCCACCTCGTTGGAAAAAAACGAACAGATGCGGCGGGCCTTTATGGCCGATGTTTCCCATGAACTGCGCACCCCGCTGGCGGTGCTGCGCGGTGAGTTGGAAGCATTGCAGGACGGTGTGCGCCAGGCCACGCCGGCTTCGCTCGCCTCGCTGCAGGCGGAGGTTTCCACCCTGACCAAGCTGGTCGACGATTTGCACCAGTTGTCGCTGTCCGACGTCGGCGCCCTGGCCTATCGCAAATCACAGGTCGATTGCGTGCACTTGCTGCAGGTGGCCGTCGCGGCCTTTCGCGAACGTTTCCACGCCAAAGGGCTGAGCATCACCACCCGCCTGCCGGAACAAGCGCCGCTGTTCGGCGATCCGGACCGCCTTAACCAGCTGTTTAATAACCTGCTGGAGAACAGCCTGCGCTATACCGATGCCGGCGGTAACCTGGAGATTGGTCTGGAGCAAACGCCGGGGCAGATGGTGATTTATCTGCAGGACAGCACGCCGGGCATCAGCGATGAACTGCTGGCGCGTATTTTCGAGCGTTTTTACCGTGCCGAAGGCTCGCGCAACCGCGCCAGCGGCGGCTCTGGCCTGGGGCTGGCGATTTGCCAGAACATTGTTGAAGCGCACGGTGGTAGAATCCATGCGCAGCACTCGCCTTTGGGCGGCGTACGCATTACGGTAGAGTTACCTTCGGGCATGAACAACAAGGCAGCATAATGGAAAACCAAATTCAGCCGTTACAGATCATGATCGTGGAAGATGAGCCCAAACTGGGCCAATTGCTGGTGGATTACCTGCAAGCAGCGAACTACGCCACCCAGTGGCTGACCAACGGCAGCGAGGTGGTGCCTGCCGTGCAGCGCCAGCAACCGTCGTTGATCCTGCTGGATCTGATGTTGCCCGGCACCGACGGCCTGAGCATTTGCCGCGAACTGCGCCGTTTTAGCGATGTGCCAATCATCATGGTCACGGCAAAGATTGAAGAGATCGATCGCCTGCTGGGGCTGGAGATCGGCGCGGACGATTATATTTGCAAACCCTACAGCCCGCGGGAAGTGGTGGCTCGGGTGAAAACCATCCTGCGCCGCTGCCAACGCCCGGTGGACGTGCAAGACAGCGCCCAACTCTATATTGACGAACCGCGCTTTCAGGCCAGTTATCAGGGGCACCTGCTGGATTTAACCCCGGCGGAATTCCGCCTGCTGAAAACGCTGGCCAGCCAGCCCGGCAACGTGTTCTCACGCGAGCAGTTGCTCAATAACCTGTATGACGATTACCGCGTGGTGACCGACCGCACGATCGACAGCCATATCAAAAACCTGCGCCGCAAGCTGGAACTGATTGACGGCGAGAAAGCATTTATTCGTTCCGTTTACGGCGTGGGCTACCGCTGGGAGGCGGAAGCCTGCCGGTTGCTCAACGGCGCTTAGCATTTGTTACGTTTTTGCAGATAGGCGCCTTCAATGGCTTCAACACCGCTGCTCCTCTCACCAAATGCGTTGTCTTTAGGATTTAACTTATGTCAAAGCCGAAGATTAGGTTGCCCGGTGGCGATAGATTGGGGTGTTGACCTTCCACGCGCATCTTGGCCTGCCGAGCAAGGCGATTCCCATTACAACGATGATTACAGATAACGGGGGCTCTGGCTGATAGAGAATTGCGGCATTAAACCCTGCCCCCACGCCAATGATAGCCACCGCATTCCCGAACCTGAAATCCCCCCAGACCTAAACGCAATTTGTTCACCGAACATGCATAAAAAACGCGCATTTTTTGCGCTGGAACACACAACTCACGCCGGTATCTCATTGCCCGATCGCGCTTTGGCTACACTTAAATCATCAACAACAACCCATAAAAGGAGAGGGATTATGGCAAACGGCCACTATGAGTTGAAAAAATCAGCGAACGGGCAATTTCATTTCAGCCTGAAAGCCAGCAACGGCGAGATTATTCTTGCCAGCGAAATGTATGCCAGCAAGGCTTCAGCGGAAAACGGCATTTCATCCGTGCAAAACAATGCCCCCTTTGAAGAACTGTATGAGCTGAAAACCAGCACCAGCGGCAAACCGTACTTCGTGCTAAAGGCCAAAAACCATCAGGTGATTGGCACCAGCGAACTATACAGTTCGCCAGCTGCGGCGAAAAACGGCATCCAGTCCGTCATCAAAAACGGCCCAACAACCGATGTGCGCGATTTAAGCGCATAACCGCTGCCCGCGCGGTGCTTGCATCGCGCGTTTCCCACCGCCAAAAAACATTCCCACGAAATAATTCCGGTTACTGGCTGATTTCTTGCCGCGCTACCGTTACAATTCCCCGCTTTCGTTGCGCCATTAGTTGGCGCGGCACTGACCTGAAATCAGACCGAGAATCACCATGTTTACACCAGAACTTCTTTCCCCGGCCGGCACGCTGAAAAATATGCGTTACGCCTTCGCCTACGGCGCCGATGCGGTATACGCCGGCCAACCACGCTATAGCCTGCGGGTACGCAACAACGAATTCAACCACGAGAACCTGGCGCAGGGCATCAACGAAGCGCACGCGCTGGGTAAAAAATTCTACGTGGTGGTTAACATCGCCCCGCACAATGCCAAGCTGAAAACCTTCCTGCGCGATCTGAAACCAGTGATCGATATGGGCCCGGATGCGCTGATCATGTCCGATCCGGGGCTGATCATGATGGTGCGCGAAGCCTTCCCGCAAATGGCGGTTCATCTGTCGGTGCAGGCCAACGCAGTCAACTGGGCAACGGTCAAATTTTGGCAGCAAATGGGCCTGACGCGCGTGATCCTGTCGCGCGAACTGTCGCTGGAAGAAATTGCGGAAATCCGTAGCCAGGTGCCGGAAATGGAGCTGGAAATCTTTGTGCACGGCGCCTTGTGCATGGCCTATTCCGGCCGCTGCCTGCTTTCCGGCTATATCAACAAACGCGATCCCAACCAGGGCACCTGTACCAACGCTTGCCGCTGGCAATACAAGGCCGAAGAAGGTAAAGAAGACGACGTGGGCAACATCGTGCACCTGCATGAACCGATCCCAGTGCAAAGCGTTGAACCGACGCTGGGCATCGGCACGCCGACCGACAAAGTGTTCATGCTCTCTGAAGTGCAGAAACCGGGTGAATACATGAGCGCTTTTGAAGATGAGCACGGCACCTACATCATGAACTCCAAAGACCTGCGCGCCATTCAGCACGTGGAACGCCTGACCCAACTCGGTGTCCATTCGCTGAAAATCGAAGGCCGCACCAAGTCTTTCTACTACTGTGCCCGCACCGCCCAGGTTTATCGCCGCGCCATTGACGACGCCGCCGCCGGCAAACCTTTTGATCCCAGCCTGCTGACCACGCTGGAAGGCCTGGCGCACCGTGGCTATACCGAAGGCTTTTTGCGCCGCCACACTCACGACTCGCACCAGAACTATGAATATGGCTCGTCGATCTCCGAGCGCCAGCAGTTCGTCGGGGAATTTACCGGGGTGCGCCGTGATGGCCTGGCAGAAGTGGATGTGAAAAACAAATTTTCCGTGGGTGACAGCGTGGAACTGATGTCGCCGGGCGGCAACGTGGTGTTTACGCTGGAAAGTATGCAGAATAAAAAAGGCGAGCAAATTGATGTGGCGCCAGGCAATGGGCACATTGTTTATTTGCCGCTGCCTGAAGATATTGATCTAAATTATGCCTTGTTGATTCGTAATTTGTCCGACGGCAAAAATAGCGCGGCATAACGGCAAAAACGCACTCAATAAATGGGGCTTTTAGCAAATATTAGGATTAGATCACATCTATTGCTCATCGGCTTGGTTAATATCTCCTCGCGAAAACCAAGAACGAAAATATTTGCATAGCAATACTAGGAACCACCTCCTTGGCCAACCCAATCTCCCTTGGGTTGGCTCTTCTTTTTTTCCTGTCGTTTTCACTCCCTAATAATAACCCCATGTTTATGTATTAATTTTATTTATACTCTATACCTATACCTAAAATAATCTGAGCAACAAAACCGGCAATTATTTTATGGAAAGTGATACTACAGCTAACGAATTAATTACCAGTTCTAATATTTTTAGGCTGGCGTTACCAAAAAAGAATCATCCGCCTGCCACACTACCGCACGGATACTCACTGAATATTCCTATGGTTTATAACCAGCTTGTAGTTTATCGTTATTGAAACTCTATCAGTCAGGAGAAGACACATGGAGCAACACACACCAACGCTGCTTATCATTAACGGTAAAGGTGCCGGTGATGACTTGGTGCGTGCCGCTGTGAAGAAGCTGCGCAATGAAGGCGAGATCCTGCACGTTCGCGTAACCTGGGAGTACGGCGATGCCACGCGCTACGTGAATGAAGCCAGCGCAATGCAGGCCGGCACGGTTATCGCCGGCGGCGGCGACGGCACGATTAACGAAGTGGCCGCCGCCCTGGCACAGCTGCCGGCAAAAAGCCGCCCGGTGCTGGGTATTCTGCCGTTGGGCACCGCCAACGATTTTGCCATGGCTTGCAATATCCCGCTGGTTGCCGAACAGGCGCTGAGCCTGGCGATCAAAGGCCGGGCCGTGCCTATCGATCTGGCCAAGGTGAACGACCAGCGTTATTTCATCAATATGGCGACCGGCGGCTTCGGCACCCGCATCACTACGGAAACCCCGGAAAAACTCAAGGCCGCGCTGGGCGGCGTTTCCTACTTTATTCATGGGCTGCTGCGGATGGATACGCTCAAGGCCGACAACTGCGAAATCCGCGGCCCGGATTTCCGCTGGGCCGGCGATGCGTTAGTGATCGGCATCGGCAACGGCAAACAGGCCGGCGGTGGCCAGCAGCTGTGCCCAGATGCCCTGATCAACGATGGCCTGCTGCAACTGCGCCTGCTGATTGCCGATGAGCTGCTGCCGGCACTGATCGCCAGCCTGTTCAACGGTGAAGAGAACAAGAATGTGGTCAGTGCCGCCCTGCCCTGGGTGGAAATCGATGCCCCGCATGAAATGACGTTCAACCTTGACGGCGAGCCGCTAAAAGGCACCCATTTCCGCATTGAAGTGCTGCCCGGTGTGATCGAATGCCGGCTTCCGCCTAACTGCCAGTTGCTGGGCTAAGCCGCCAATAAGCCGGCGGCCCAACTCGGCCAACTCTTTTCTTGCATGGCGGCCAACCGGCCGCCACGGCTTTATTCACGTTTTCATCCAAAACCAGCTGCAAAAGCTCACCCTATTCTGTGATCCACTCCTGCAAATCCATTAAATCATACTTGTATGGTAGTTAATCCAGGGCGTATTTTTTAGCCATCGACCTCTTATCAATCAGTACGGGATGTAGATGCTATGAAAATTGTTAAGGCCGAAGTGTTTGTTACCTGCCCGGGAAGAAACTTCGTCACGCTGAAAATCACCACCGATAGCGGTATTACCGGCCTGGGCGATGCCACACTCAATGGGCGCGAACTGCCGGTGGCTTCTTACCTGAAAGATCACCTTTGCCCGCAGCTCATCGGCCGCGATGCACACCAGATAGAAGATATCTGGCAATTCTTTTACAAAGGGGCCTACTGGCGCCGCGGGCCGGTGACCATGTCCGCCATTTCCGCCATCGATATGGCGCTGTGGGATATCAAAGCCAAAGCGGCCAATATGCCACTGTACCAACTGCTGGGCGGCGCTTCGCGCACCGGCGTTATGGTGTACTGCCACACCACCGGCCATTCCATCAGCGAAGTGCTGGAAGATTATGCGCGCCATCAAGAAATCGGCTTTAAGGCGATCCGCGTGCAGTGCGGCGTGCCCGGAATGAAAACCACCTACGGTATGGCCAAAGGCAAAGGCCAGGCCTATGAGCCCGCCACCAAGGGCAACTGGCCGGAAGAACAGTTGTGGTCAACGGAAAAATACCTGGATTTCACCCCCAAACTGTTTGACGCCGTGCGGGAAAAGTTTGGCTTTAACGAACATCTGCTGCACGACATGCACCACCGCCTCACCCCGATTGAAGCGGCGCGTTTCGGCAAGAGCATCGAACAATACCGCCTGTTCTGGATGGAAGACCCAACGCCGGCGGAAAACCAGGCCTGTTTCCGCCTGATCCGCCAGCACACCGTCACCCCGATCGCCGTCGGCGAAGTCTTCAACAGCATCTGGGACTGCAAACAGCTGATTGAAGAACAACTGATCGATTACATCCGCACCACCATCACCCACGCAGGCGGTATTACCGGCATGCGCCGCATCGCCGACTTTGCCTCGCTGTATCAGGTGCGCACCGGTTCGCACGGCCCGTCGGATCTGTCGCCGGTCTGTATGGCCGCCGCCTTGCACTTCGATTTGTGGGTACCGAACTTTGGCGTGCAGGAATACATGGGCTACTCCGAACAGATGCTGGAAGTGTTCCCGCACAACTGGACCTTTGATGACGGCTATATGCACCCCGGCGACAAACCGGGCCTGGGCATCGAGTTTGACGAGAAGCTGGCGGCGAAATATCCGTACGAGCCGGCTTACCTGCCTGTCGCTCGCCTGGAAGACGGCACCTTATGGAACTGGTAATGGGAGACACCAACATGCAAAGCGTCGTTATCGAACAACCGGGCCTGCTGACGATACAGCAGCGCCCGCTGCCGCAACCCACCGCCAATGAAGTGCGGGTAAAGATAAAATTCGCCGGCATCTGCGGTTCGGATGTGCACATCTACCACGGCCACAACCCGTTCGCCAAATACCCGCGGGTGATTGGCCATGAATTTTTCGGCGTGATCGATGCGGTAGGCAGAGATGTCGATCCCAAGCGCATCGGCGAGCGCGTATCGGTCGATCCCGTGGTTAACTGCGGCCACTGCTACCCTTGCTCCGTAGGCCGCCCCAACGTCTGCACCCAGCTTCAGGTGATCGGCGTGCACCGCGACGGCGGGTTCAGCCATTATGCCTGCGCCCCGGCGCGCAACGCCCACCACATCCCGGACAGCATCAGCGATCGCCACGCCGCTATGGTCGAGCCGTTTACCATTGCGGCCAACATCACCGCGCATTTGCAGCCCACAGAGCAGGACATCGCCCTGATCTACGGCGCAGGCCCGATGGGCTTGACGGTGGTGCAAGCGCTGAAAGGGGTTTACGGCGTCAAACAGGTGATCGTGGTCGATCGTATCCCGGAACGCCTGGCGATGGCGCAGGAAAACGGCGCCGATCGGGTGTTCAACAATACCCATCTCGATCTGGCAACAGAGCTGCACAACCAGGGGCTCCACCCTACGCTGATCGTCGACGCCGCCTGCCACCCGGCCATCTTGCCGGAAGCCATTGCCTTGGCTTCACCGGCGGCGCGCATCGGCATCATGGGCTTTTCTTCCGATCCTTGCGTGTTGAGCCAACAGGCAATCACCAGCAAGGAAATCGCGATCCACAGCTCGCGTTTAAACAGCAACCGTTTTCCGCAGGTTATTAGTTGGATGACGGAGCACAAGATCCATCCTGAAAAACTGATTACTCATCAGTTTAATTATACGCAGGTACTTGAAGCGATAGAGATTTTCGAAAAAGACCAACGGCAATGCTGTAAGGTTTTATTGGAATTCTAGCCACCGCACGCTGTACCTCATTTGCTGTATCTACAACTATAAATTGCAGAGAACAGAAATATGAATACCAATACAAAAAATCATGCTCAGCCAGAAAGAAGCACCAAGGATTTGGTTAAGGCGGCCGTTTCAGGCTGGCTGGGCACAGCGCTGGAGTTTATGGATTTCCAGCTCTATTCACTCGGGGCAGCATTAGTTTTTCATGAAATATTTTTCCCAGAACAATCCGCCGCCATGGCATTAATTCTGGCGATGGGGACTTACGGCGCGGGCTATATTGCCCGTATCGTCGGTGCCTTCTTCTTTGGCCGGATGGGGGATACGATCGGCCGCAAAAAAGTCTTGTTTATTACCATCACCATGATGGGGATCTGCACAACGCTAATCGGCGTGCTGCCAACCTACGCACAAATTGGTATTTTCGCCCCGCTGCTGCTGGTCTTGCTGCGTATTATCCAGGGGCTAGGAGCCGGCGCGGAAATTTCCGGCGCCGGTACCATGCTGGCCGAATATGCGCCGAAGGGCAAACGCGGGATTATTTCCTCGCTGGTGGCCATGGGCACTAACTGCGGCACCCTGTCGGCTACGGCGATTTGGGCCATCATGTTCTTCTTCCTCAGCAAAGAAGAGCTGTTGGCCTGGGGCTGGCGCGTGCCGTTCCTGGCCAGCGTGGTGGTGATGATCTTCGCCATCTGGCTGCGAATGAACCTGAAAGAAAGCCCAGTATTTGAAAAGGTTAAAGAAGATACGGTAGACAGCATCGCCACCCAGGCTATTGCCGATAAGACCCACTCGCTTGGCGCCATGTTCAGCAGCAAATCATTCTGGCTGGCGACCGGGCTGCGTTTCGGCCAGGCGGGGAACTCAGGGCTGATCCAAACTTTCCTGGCCGGCTATTTGGTGCAAACCCTGCTGTTTGAGAAAGCCATCCCCACAGATGCGCTGATGATCAGCTCCGCCATTGGCTTCATCACCATCCCGCTGCTGGGTTGGATATCCGATAAAATCGGCCGCCGCGTGCCTTATATCATCGTCAATATCTCCGCCATTATTTTGGCCTACCCGATGCTGTCGATGATTGTTGATAAGAGCAACAGCGTAAACGTGATCATGGCTTCCATCATCATTATCCATAACGTCGCCGTGCTGGGGCTATTCGCACTGGAAAACATCACCATGGCGGAGATCTTCGGCTCACGTAACCGCTTTACCCGCATGGCCATTTCCAAAGAGGCGGGCGGATTAATCGCCGTCGGCTTTGGGCCGGTGCTGGCCAGCATTTTCTGTACGCTCACCGATTCGTGGTGGCCCATCATGGCCATGGTCATTGGCTACTCGCTGATTGGCCTGATGTCTGCACTATTGATGCCGGAAGTTCGGGATCGTGATCTGAGCATCCTCGAAGACGCCGCGGAGATCAAACCCGAAGCGGCCGTAAAACACGGGGTACAAAAAAGCTACTGATACGCGCAGCGCCATTACCTCACCCCAGCAATGCGTGAATGACATCATCAAACCACGTGCTGCCGCAGATTGTTTTCTGCGGCAGCACGGCCAGCAAAACGAGTGGGAGAAAATGAAAAATAACCTGTTATCAGCCAACGCCATTGTTCCACATTACGATCGCAACCAATTAAAGCCGCGGATTGTTCACCTCGGTTTTGGCGCATTCCACCGCGCCCACCAAGGGGTATATGCCGATCTGCTGGCCAGCGATCATGGCAGCGACTGGGGATATTGCGAAGTTAACCTGATCGGCGGTGAGCAACAGATTACCGATATCAAGCAACAGGATCTGTTGTATTCGGTGGCGGAAATGGACAGCGACGGCTGGCGCGCCCGCGTCGTCGGCGTGGTCAGGCAGGCGTTGCACCTCAAGGTTGACGGCCTGGAAGCGGTATTGGCGGCCATGGCGCAGCCAGAAGTCGCCATTGTCTCG
Organism: Gibbsiella greigii; assembly: GCF_039540155.1. NCBI lineage: Bacteria > Pseudomonadati > Pseudomonadota > Gammaproteobacteria > Enterobacterales > Yersiniaceae > Gibbsiella > Gibbsiella greigii. The sequence continues at coordinate 20,995 of NZ_BAABEM010000005.1, read as the reverse complement.
CTGACCATTACCGAAAAAGGCTATTGCTACCGGCCCGCAACCGGGCAGCTCATCACCGATCATCCGGCGATCCAACATGATATCGCCAATCCGGCGCAGCCACAGACGGCGCCGGGCCTGATTTTGGCTGCGCTGCGCCTGCGCCGCAGCCGCGGCCTGCCGGCGTTTACCGTAATGTCCTGCGACAACATGCCGGAAAACGGCCACGTTACCCGCAACGTCATCACTCAGTTGGCGCAGCAGCAGGATAGTGAACTGGCCGATTGGGTGCGGGAAAACGTCAGCTTCCCTTCAACGATGGTCGATCGCATCGTCCCGGCCGTTACGCCGGAAACCCTGCAGCACCTGGAAACGCTGCTGGGCGGCGTGGCCGATCCGGCCGGCGTGGCCTGCGAACCGTTCCGCCAGTGGGTCATTGAAGATAATTTCCCCCAAGGCCGCCCGGCATGGGAGAAAGTGGGCGCGGAATTGGTGCCCGATGTGCTGCCGTATGAAGAAATGAAACTGCGGATGCTCAACGGCAGCCACTCCTTCCTGGCCTATCTGGGCTATCTGGCCGGTTACCCGCACATCAACGACTGCATGCAGGACGATAACTTTGCCGCCGCCGCCCGCCGGCTGATGCTGGAAGAGCAGGCTCCAACCCTGCGCACTGAAGGGGTGGATCTGGTGCACTATGCCGATTCGTTATTAGCGCGCTACCGCAACACGGCGCTCAAACACCGCACCTGGCAAATCGCCATGGACGGTACGCAAAAACTGCCGCAGCGCATGCTGGATTCCATTCGCTGGCACCTGGCCAACGGCAGCCGCTTTGACTGCCTGGCGTTGGGCGTGGCCGGCTGGATGCGTTACGCCAGCGGTAAAGACGAGCAAGGGCAGCCGATTGAAATCAGCGATCCGCTGCGTGATGAGATAGCCAACCGGGTGGCGGGCAGCGAGGATGGGCCGGCACGCGTGCAGGCGCTGTTGCAGATGGAAAGCGTATTCGGCCGCGATCTGCCGGAAAACCCCACCTTTGTTAACAACGTAACGGCGGCTTATCAGCAGTTGTTGGCGCTCGGGGCCAAAAACACGGTCGCCAAACTGGCAACGCAATAACCTTCGCCAGGCAGCCCTGCGCCCGCCGTGAATACGGCGGGCAAGCGAAATACGGGAGAAATATTATGCCTCAGGTCACGACACACTCGGCGGCGTTTGCAGCTAAAGGAGATACGGCACTACTACGGCGCGTTGCAGGCGCTTCCGCTATCGGCACGGCGGCTGAATATTATGATTTTTTCGCCTACGGCACCGCTGCCGTATTGTTTTTTGGGCAATTGTTTTTCCCCAATGCCGATCCCTTAATCAGTACCCTGGCCGCCTTTGCCACCTACGCGGTCGGTTTCCTGGCCCGCCCGCTAGGTGGGATTGTCTTCGGGCATATCGGCGATAAAGTCGGGCGTAAAAAAGCATTGGTCATTACCATCCTGATCGTCGGCCTGGGCACATTTTGTATCGGGCTGCTGCCAACCTATGAAAAAATCGGCATCCTGGCACCGATTGCGCTGATTTTTATCCGTATCTTGCAAGGGTTCGGCGTGGGCGGCGAGCAGGCCGGCGCCGTCCTGATGACCGCCGAATACTCGCCCCCTGCGCGGCGCGGCTTTTTCTCCAGTTGGGTGCAAATCGGCGCGCCCGCCGGCTTCCTGCTGCCTTCCGGCCTGTTTGCTCTGCTTACCGCCCTGCTATCGCGAGAGCAGATGCTCGACTGGGGCTGGCGCATCCCCTTCCTGCTCAGCCTGCTGCTGGTGATCGTCGGGCTATTTATCCGCCTGCGGATTGATGAATCACCGGTTTTTGCCCAAATCCGCGCCACCAAAGCCGTGGAAACGCGCCCCGTGGTAGAAGTGATCCGCAGCTTTCCCGGCCTGATCGCCAAAGGCGTTTGCGCCAAATTGATTGAAGCCTGCGCCTTCGCCATGTTCACCGTGATCGTCCTGGCCTATGGCAAGGCCAATCAACTCAGTGAAAGCATCCTGTTGGAGGCGATGATCGTCGCCGTGGTGCTGGAGATTTTCGCTATTCCGCTGATGGGGCATCTTTCCGACAAACTGGGGCGCAGGCCAATCTATATCGCCGGTGCTCTATTGCAAGTGGTCTGCATTGTGCCATTTTTTATGGCCATCAACCTGGACAACTATTTCATCACCCAGATCGCGATGATCGTGGTGCTGACGCTGGGCCATAGCTTGTGCTATGCCCCACAGGCTTCCTATTTTCCTGAGCTCTTTCCAACACGCATTCGCTGCAGCGGCATCGCGCTCATCTGGCAAATCGGCTCACTGATTGGCAGCGGGGTGCTCGGCCTGATTGCGGTGAAAATCCTGCAGATGACCGGCGGCCATTATTACGGCCTGGCAGGTTATATGATAGTGCTAGGCGTGGTATCCGCGATTGGGCTGAGCCGGATGCCGGAAACGGCGCCGCTGCGGCGGGGACAGGAATACCAGGATTGGCACTATTAACAGTGCACTATCTAACCCGCGGGCGGATGAAACCGCCCGCACGGCAAAGAGAATCTGCTAGTATGGTTGCATTCGAAAAGCCCTGGACATTACGCGTTGCCATGCCTGAATCTTACAACCTGACCAATAATGTGCCGGTCAACCAGCAGATCTACCAGTTTTTGCGCAAGGATATCGTCGAGTGCACCATTCCACCCGGTACACTGCTTTCCGAAAAAGAAATTTCCACGCGCTTTAACGTTTCACGCCAACCGGTACGGGAAGCCTTCATCAAACTGGCGGAAGCCGGGCTGGTGCAGATTTTGCCGCAGCGCGGCACCTTTGTGATGAAGATATCGGCCAAACGCGTGGCCGACGGGCGTTTTATCCGCCAGGCGGTGGAGTGCGCCATCGTGCGCCGCGCCGCCACCAGCATTACGCCACAGCAATTAATGCAGTTGGAGCATAACCTACACCGCCAGACATTGGCGGCGCAGAATCACCAGATCCGCGAATTCCTGGCGCTGGATGACACATTTCATCAATCGCTGACTCAGATTGCCAATTGCCCCTTGGCATGGGAAACCATTGAAACCATCAAGGCGACTATGGACCGCGTGCGCTTTCTCAGCCTGAGCGAAGTATCACCGCCGGAAAGCCTGATCCTGCAGCACCACCGAATTTTCGATGCGCTGAAAGCCCACGATCCCGACGCCGCCGAACGCGCTATCCATGCCCACCTGCAAGAAATGATTTACTCCATCACGCCGATCAGCCAACAGAACGACGCGTGGTTTGAAAGCGAATAACCCCCGCCCCCTTCCTTTTAGGGCGGGCTGGTCACCCATGTCCAGATAACTGGACACTCGTCATGATAATTTCGCTTTGCAAAATGGCATTTCCCGACGATCGCATCTATTGTTTCTCCTGGTTATCGGGATTTCATTAATCTTGTTTTAGCGGCTTCAACCACTGCTTTTTCATAACGCCGTAACCTTTACACCTGTCCTCTTGGGGTGGATATACAGCATATATGATGGCCACCCGGCCCAAGACGACAAGCGCAATGACCTGTGGCGGCGGTAAGGAAAAAGCCAAATCGGGAGTTAATCATGACTGATATTGCACAGTTATTAGGTAAGGAAGCGGAAGACCTGTTACAACACCGCTGTACCACCATCCCTGCAGAAAATCTCTACCTGCCTGGCACCGACTTCGTTGATCGGGTAATGATCGATAACAACCGCCCGAACAGCGTGCTGCGCTCGATGCAAACCCTCTACAACCACGGCCGCCTGGCCGGCACCGGTTATCTTTCCATCCTGCCGGTCGATCAGGGCGTGGAACACTCCGCCGGGGCGTCCTTTGCCGCCAACCCGCTGTATTTTGATCCCAAAAATATCGTTGAACTGGCGATTGAAGCGGGCTGTAACTGTGTTGCCTCTACTTACGGGGTGCTGGCGGCCGTCTCGCGCCGTTATGCGCACAAAATTCCGTTCCTGGTCAAACTGAACCACAACGAAACCCTAAGCTACCCAACCCAATACGATCAAACGCTGTACGCCAGCGTTGAGCAGGCGTTCAACCTGGGTGCCGTCGCCGTCGGCGCCACCATCTATTTTGGTTCCGAGCAGTCGCGCCGCCAGATCGAAGAAATTTCCGCGGCGTTTGAACGCGCGCATGAGCTGGGCATGGTCACCGTGCTGTGGGCCTATCTGCGCAACCCGGCGTTCAAAAAAGACGGGGTGGATTACCACTCCAGCGCCGATCTGACCGGCCAGGCCAACCACCTTGCCGCCACCATTGGCGCCGATATCGTTAAGCAGAAAATGGCGGAAAACAACGGCGGCTATCGCGCCATTAAATTCGGTTATACCGACGATCGCGTCTACGACAAACTCACCACCGATCACCCTATCGATCTGGTGCGTTACCAACTGGCAAACTGCTATATGGGCCGTGCCGGGCTGATCAACTCCGGCGGCGCTGCCGGGGATAATGATCTGCATGAATCCGTACGCACCGCTGTGATTAACAAACGTGCCGGCGGCATGGGCTTGATCCTGGGGCGCAAGGCGTTCAAAAAATCCATGAAAGACGGCGTGGCGTTGATTAATGCGGTGCAGGATACTTATCTGGATCAAAGCGTTACCATCGCCTGATATCCCGCAATTTGTCGGCTACATTTGGCCCAGCAGCATTGCTGGGCCTTGTTGTTTCCAGGGGATGAGAAAGCACGGCCAGCCTGCCGTTTCCCCTGTTCCTATCCCCGCCGCCACGCTCAAGCCAGCCCCTTTTGTTACCAATGCCACCAACCGCTTAACATCCCATTCTTAACCTTATTTTTCTTTCACTTTAAACTTTCAAAATAAAATATTTATCTTTCATATTGTGATCTATTTAAAATAAATGGATAAGCAAAATGATTACTGTAAGGGCCATGGCGACAGAGCCGCTGTCCGCTCCGGGCCATACCGTCCATTACAGGAGAAAAAAATGATTGAGCTAATAACCCACGGCGCCGAATGGTTTATCGGCCTGTTTCAGAAAGGCGGTGAAGTGTTTGTCGGCATGGTGACCGGCATCCTACCTCTGTTGATCAGCCTGCTGGTCATCATGAATGCCCTGATCAAATTTGTCGGCCAGGATCGTATCGAACGCTTGGCGCAGCGCTGCGCGGGTAACCCATTCTCGCGCTATCTGCTGCTGCCGCTGATCGGTACCTTCGTTTTCTGCAACCCAATGACCCTAAGCCTTGGCCGCTTCATGCCGGAAAAATACAAACCCAGCTACTACGCCGCGGCTTCCTACAACTGCCACTCAATGAACGGCTTGTTCCCACACATCAACCCCGGCGAACTGTTCGTTTACCTCGGCATTGCCAGCGGCCTGACCACCCTGGGGCTGCCGCTTGGCCCGCTGGCGGTGAGCTACTTCCTGGTCGGTCTGTTCACCAACTTCTTCCGCGGCTGGATCACCGATCTCACCACCAGCCTGTTCGAACGCAAGATGGGCATCCGCCTGGATCGCCAGGTTCAACTTTAATCCGTGGAGTGCATCATGAGTGCTTATATCCGTATCGAGAAAGGTGAAAGCGGCTGGGGCGGCCCACTGGAGCTGCCGATAGCACCGGGCAAAAAAATCGTCTATATCACCGCCGGTACCCGCCCTGCGATCATCGATCTGTTAAGCGATCTCACCGGTTGGCCGGCGGTAGACGGCTTCAAAGAAGGTGAACCGCCGGCGGAGGAGATCGCCCTGGCCGTCATCGACTGCGGCGGCACCCTGCGCTGCGGCCTGTACCCAAAGCGCCGTATCCCAACGATCAATATCCACGCGACCGGCCAATCCGGCCCGCTGGCGCAATATATTCTTGAAGACATCTACGTTTCCGGGGTGCGCGAAAACAACATCCGCCGTATCGAACGCCAGGAAGGCGAAGCGGCGGCCGTTGCGGCGCCGGTAGCAGACGCCCCCAAGGCCCGCGATTACGACACCAGCAAGAAAATCACCGAACAGAGCGACGGCCTGCTGGCCAAAGTGGGGATGGGGATGGGCTCGGTGGTGGCGGTGTTCTTTCAGGCCGGGCGCGACACCATCGACACCGTATTGAAAACCATACTGCCGTTTATGGCGTTCGTCTCTGCGCTGATCGGCATCATCATGGCCTCTGGCCTGGGCGATTTCATCGCGCACGGTCTGACGCCGCTGGCCAACAGCCCCATCGGGCTGGTGACGCTGGCGCTGATCTGCTCCTTCCCGCTGCTTTCTCCGTTCCTTGGCCCAGGCGCCGTGATCGCTCAGGTGATTGGCGTGCTGGTCGGCGTGCAGATCGGCCTTGGCCATATCCCGCCGCAGCTGGCGTTGCCGGCGTTGTTTGCCATTAACGCCCAGGCCTCGTGCGATTTCATCCCGGTGGGGCTGTCGCTGGCGGAAGCCAAACAAGACACGGTGCGCGTTGGGGTGCCTTCCGTTCTGGTGGGCCGTTTCCTGACCGGCGCCCCCACCGTGTTGATTGCCTGGGCGGCTTCGGCCTTTATTTATCAGTAACCTTCACTCTGCAGAGAGCGTGCTATGAACACCATTTTCCAAACCACTATCACACACATCGGCGGCTGCGCGCGTGATGCATTGCAGGACGATATGTTGATCACTTTCCGGGAAGGCGCCCCCGCCGATATCGAAGCGTTTTGCTTTATCCATCAGCACGGCAATACCACCGGCGAGCTGCAAGTGGGCGGTGTGATGGAGCTGGCCGAGCGGCGCTACCCAATCACCGCGGTCGGTAGCGTCGCCACCCAAAACCTGCGCGAACTGGGCCACGTTACGGTGCGTTTCGACGGTGAAGCGTTAGCGGAGTTCCCCGGCTCAATCCACGTATCCGGCCCCACGCCGGCAGATATACCGTTAGGCAGTACGCTGAAATTTATCGCATAAGGAGTAGACCATGTCTGAAGTAGCTGTAGTGATTGGCGGTGGCCAAACGTTAGGCGCGTTCCTTTGCCAAGGCCTGGCACAGGCCGGTTATCGCGTGGCGGTGGCCGATCTGAATGCCGACAACGCCCATCAGGTGGCACAGCAAATCAATGAAGAGTACGGCGCAGGCAGCGCCGTGGGGTTCCAGGCCGACGCCACCGACGAAGCCAGCGTCATCGCGCTGGCCCAGGCGGTGGATAACGCCTTTGGCGGGGCGAATCTGTTGGTGTACAGCGCCGGCATCGCCAAGGCAGCGCCGATCACCGATTTCCTGCTGGGGGATTTCGATCGCTCGCTGCAGGTTAACCTGGTGGGGTATTTCCTCTGCGCCCGCGAGTTCTCGCGCTTGATGATCCGCGACGGCGTGGCGGGCCGCATTATTCAGATCAATTCCAAATCCGGCAAGGTCGGCAGCAAGCACAACTCCGGCTACAGCGCCGCCAAATTCGGCGGCGTGGGGTTGACCCAGTCGCTGGCGCTCGATCTGGCGGAATACGGCATTACCGTTCATTCGTTGATGCTAGGCAACCTGCTGAAATCGCCAATGTTCCAGTCATTGTTGCCACAGTATGCGCAAAAGCTCGGCATCAAACCGGAAGAGGTTGAACAGTACTATATCGATAAAGTGCCGTTGAAACGCGGTTGTGATTACCAGGACGTGTTGAACACATTGCTGTTCTACGCCAGCGATAAAGCCGCGTACTGCACCGGCCAGTCAATCAACATCACCGGCGGCCAAGTGATGTTTTAACCCTAACGCCCCGGCCGCGATTGGCCGGGGCACACATTCAGGAGCAACCATGAGCAGCGCCTTGATTACCTTCGCTATTATCGCCTGGCTGATGCAAATCGCCCTCGGCTGGTGGCAGTTGCAACGTTTCAACCGTGCATTCGAACGGCTTTGCCGGCTTGGCACCGTCGGCGTTGGGCGCAGCGGCGGCCGGATGCGCCCGCGCGTGGTGCTGGCGCTGGCGTTTGACGCCCAGCAACGGGTGTGCGGCAGCATGATTATGCGCGGCTTGACCATCTTCGCCCAACCCAAGCCCCTTCCCCGCTTGCATGGTTTACATCAGCGGGATTTACGCCCGGATGTGATCTTCCCTAAGGATCGGCAATGCCAAATAGCACTAACGTTAGCGATCGCACCGAAAACATGATATTTTCACATTAAAAGACATTACCTTTCATAGTGAATACTTCGCTGGAGGGAATGTTTAACTCTTGTGAACAGGAATCGCTATGAAACCAAAGCAGCGGCAAGCCGCTATCCTCGAGTATCTACAGCGGCATGGCAAAACGGCGGTAGACGTTTTAGCCGAACATTTCTCCACCACCGGCACCACTATCCGTAAGGATCTCACCCTGCTGGAGGAGGAAGGCGCGGTTATCCGTACTTACGGCGGCGTGGTGCTCAGCCGTGATGACGGCGATCAGCCCATCGATCGCAAAACCCACATCAATACCGAAAAAAAACGCCAGATTGCCCATGCCGCCGCCAAACTGATCAACGACGGCGATTCGCTGATTTTCGATGCCGGCAGCACGGTGCTGCAAATGGTGCCGCACCTGGCGCAGTTCAACAACATCACAGTAATGACCAACAGCCTGCACATCGTTAACGCGCTGGTGGAACTGGATAACGATCAAACCATCCTGATGCCGGGCGGCACCTACCGCAAAAAATCGGCATCGTTCCACGGCAGCCTGGCGGAATCCGCCTTTCATCAGTTCAGCTTCGATAAACTGTTTATCGGCGCCGATGGGGTAGACCTTAACGCCGGCGTAACCACCTTCAACGAAGTACACAACGTCAGCAAGGCCATGTGCGAAGCCGCCGGCCGCATCATCCTGCTGGTGGACTCCTCCAAATTCGGCCGCAAAAGCCCAAACGTGGTGTGCGAATTGGGCATGGTTGATACCTTAATCACCGATAATGACATTCCCCCGGATTACCTCACCGCCCTGCAGGAAAGAGGGATCAAGACCATTCTGGTTGGAGGCCGCAATGCATAAAGCCGATGCGTTACTTGATTTTGCTCGCGAAACCCTGGAGATCGAACTGGCGGAAGCGCAGCGCCTGTTGGCCCGGCTGGACGGCAACTTTGTGCGTGCCTGTGAGCTGCTGCTGCACTGCCGCGGCAAAGCGGTGATTTCCGGCATCGGTAAGTCTGGCCATATCGGCAAGAAAATAGCCGCTTCACTCGCCAGCACCGGCACGCCGGCCTTTTTCGTCCACCCGGCGGAAGCGCTGCACGGCGATCTGGGCATGATCGGCAAACAAGACGTGGTGATTTTTATCTCTTATTCCGGGCGCGCCAAAGAACTCGATTTGATCCTGCCGCTGCTGGCGGAAAGCCAGATCCCGGTGCTCGCCATTACCGGCGGTAAAGAATCGCCGCTGGCGCAAGCCGCCGCCTGCCTGCTGGATATCAGCGTGGAGCGCGAAGCCTGCCCTATGGGCCTGGCCCCCACCTCCAGCGCCGTCAACACGCTGATGATCGGCGACGCGTTAGCCATGGCGCTGATGCGCCAGCGCGGTTTCAACGCCGAGGATTTCGCCCGTTCACATCCCGGCGGCAGCCTGGGCGCCCGCCTGCTTAACCGCGTGCATCACCTGATGCGCACCGGCGATCGCCTGCCCAAGGTCAATGAAGATGCCGACGTAATGGCCGCCATGTTGGAGCTAAGCCGCACCGGGCTTGGGTTGGTGGCGGTGTGCGACGCACAGCAAAAGGTCGTGGGGGTATTTACCGACGGCGACCTGCGCCGCTGGCTGGTCAAAGGCAACTCGCTTAACGACAGCCTGGCCCCGGCAATCACCCGCCCCGGCTACCGCCTGCCGGAACAGTGGCGTGCGGGCGAGGCGCTGGAAGCGCTGCATCAGCAACATATCAGCGCCGCGCCGGTGGTTGATCTGGATGGCGTGCTGGTTGGCGCCATCAACCTGCACGATCTGCATCAGGCCGGAATTGGCTAACCGCCCTCTGCCCAACGCCGAAAATACTCCCTCTCCCTTTGGGAGAAAGCCGGGGTGAGGGGAAAAACGCCCCAGGCCAACTCTATCCCCTCTCCCTTGGGAGAGGGCCGGGGTGAGGGGAAAAACGCCCCAGGCCAACTCTGCCCCCTCTCCCTCTGGGAGAGGGCCGGGGCGAGGGGGAAAACCCCTGCCCCCTTCCACTGGCGGAAACCAGAATGGAATCCTCAATCACCACCAGGCATGGAAATGATGCACCGGGCCAATGCCGTGCCCGACCTCCAGCGTATCCGCCTGTTCCAATGCCTTTTGCAGATAACCCTTGGCTGCCGCCACCGCCTCCGCCCAATTAGCATGGCGTGGTCGCAATGCCGCCAGCGCCGCAGACAGCGTGCAGCCCGTGCCGTGAGTGTGGCGCGTGGCAACACGCGGCGCAGTGAAACGCAGCTCCCCCTCGGCGCTAAACAACCAATCCGGGCTTTCCTGCTCGCTCAAATGCCCGCCCTTGATCAACACCGCGTTGCACCCCAGGGCCAAAAGCGCTCTGCCCTGCTCGCGCATTTGCCGTTCGTTTTCCGCCGGGGCACAGCCCAGCAAAGCGGCGGCCTCCGGCAAGTTCGGGGTAATTATCGCCACCTGCGGCAAAAGAACCTGCCGGATGGCCGCCACCGCCTCCGGCGCCAATAAAGGATCGCCGCTTTTAGCCAGCATCACCGTATCCAGCACGATAAAAGGCGGCTGATAGCGGCGCAAACGTTCCGCCACTGCCTGCACGATCTCGGCATTGGCCAACATGCCTATTTTAGCGCTGTCTATACGCACATCGCTCAGCACGGAATCCATCTGCGCCGCCACAAACTCCGGCGCGATGTTATACACCGACTGCACGCCGCGCGTATTCTGCGCCACCAACGCGGTGATCACGCTGGTGCCGTATGCGCCAAGCGCCGAGAAGGTTTTCAAATCTGCCTGGATACCGGCGCCGCCGCTGGGATCGGTGCCTGCAATCGTCAAGGCATTAACCCGTTTCATTGCAGATCCTCCGCGCGCAGTTGGTACAACGCATCGAGGAAGGCTGGCGTAAAACTGCCTGGCCCCGCCGCTTTCGCGCAGGCCCGCTGACCACACAGCGCCATAACCCGGCAGGCCGTCGCGACGTTATCAAGGCGCGCCCCCGGCAGGCTACAAAACGCCGCCGCCACCGCAGACAGTGAACAACCGGTGCCCACGACCCGCGTCATCAGCGCATCGCCGCCGGTTACCGCCCAACTGCGCACGCCATCCGTGACATAATCAATTTCACCGGTTACCGCCACCACGGCGCCGCTGGTACTCGCCAGCGCCTGCGCAGCGGGCAGTGCCGCCAGTGAATCGTCGGTGCTGTCCACCCCGCGCCCACCGCCCCGCTGGCCGCTCAGCGCCATAATTTCCGATGCGTTACCGCGAATTGCCGCCGGCTTTAGCGTTAATAATTGCCGGGCAAACTCGGTGCGATAGCGCAACCCACCCACCGCCACCGGATCCAGCGCCCAGGGGGTACCCGCCTGGTTCGCCGCCTTAACGGCGGCCAGCATGGCTGCCGCACTGGCTTCGGTTAGCGTGCCAATATTCACCAGCAGCGCGCTGGCAATGCCGCTGAACGCCGCCGCTTCGCTGGGCTCTACCACCATCGCCGGCGAAGCGCCCAACGCCAACAGTACATTGGCCGTTAACGACTGCACGACATCATTGGTCAGGCAATGCACCAGCGGTGGGTGTTGTTTGAATTGGTGGAAACAGGCCGCGGCGCGTGCGCCGGGTAAGGTATCTGGTCGAGCGTTCATAATCCTCCCAACCGGCGTTCAAGAAGGCGGGCACCGGTTGGGGCACCGAGACTTCCCTACGCTGGCATTATCCAGTTCAGGTAATACGGGTAAAATCTCAGCCAATGCGCATTGCACAAAGGCACCCCGAGTCTTTGATAAATCTGTAAATTTTCACTTAAAACTTTATTAAGTTCTAAACAGGATACTGCCAGCGGCAAGGGTTGTAAATCATTGGTGCCGTGTGGCGGGATTAGAGAAAGCTTTGCCATAACGTAGATAAAAACAATGCCAAGCATGCAGGTATGTATACAAAGGGGGTAGGTTATGCATAGGCGGGCACAACCCGGCTTCGATGTGCAGATACAACGAGTAAACTATTTGGCAAAATTTATTTTTACTCTTTTTTTCGAAAATGCTAAAGATAACAATATAAGTTAATTAATAACACCAATAAATCAAAGCAGCTATTATACTTTCCTTCTCACCTCAAGGTATGACATATTTCCACCACCAAAAATAATGCACAATGTGTGATTTAACATCATACTGAATCGTAAAATATTATCTCAACCAATACATATAAACGAGATGTCTAATGGCAATATCAGACTTTTATGCCTGGCCGTGGCTCTGTTGAGCCATACGCCCGCTTTCATTAATTGTACTCAATGAGCCAGAGAATGGCCTTCATCCTCAGATGCTACCTGCGTTAGCAAATTTAATATCAGAAGCCAGTCAATATTCACAAATCTGACTTACAAGCCATTCATCTCAACTAGCTGAATTAATAAGTAAACATAATGAATTTCAATTATACGAGCATTCAATTGATGAAGAAAAAAATTCAGCAAGTAAAATATGAGATAGATAGAAATTATTTAAATAGAGATAATTGCAACAGCCACTAAAGAAAAGTGGGAAGTGTTTATATTCTTTGGCACCAATAAAAATCCCGCAAGAAAGAGCGGGACACTCGGGTTTTATTTAAAAAATAGTTAAATTTAATTTATAACAATTAATTCATACTTACCAGTAAGTAAATTAAACATCATATGTAAAAATCAATAAAATATTATTATTCCATTACCATTCTAATAACACCAGATGATCTATTCTCAGGCAACTGAAAAACGTTACTCCATAGTTCTTGAACTAGTTCACAGGCAATTTTTTCCTTTCCGATACCCTTGAGTGGTTCGCCTATTATGATGAGATCCTGACCATACTTTAGCATCATTTTCTGTATTACTAACCTTAGGTCATTTTGCGCATTCAACCGCTCTTCATCCGTGACAGTATGTTTATTTTCTCCATATGCTGAACGCATCATCGCAACATCAGTGTTGGTACGCTTCATTATTATTTCGTGTGGTAAAATTCTTGCGGAATTGATCCCTCCCTTAACTTCTGGAAAAAGAAAACGGAAACAATCTTCATCGCTTACCGATTGTATAGCAGCAGTCTGTTCCATGTTTGATTTCATCACAGCAACTACCAAATCATCCGGTGCAAACTGTAACCTCTGACGCTGTAGAGCGATTACTTGAGGCTGGATCACATCTATGATCTGCTGTTCGCTTTTTCCATCTTTAGTCATCTTCAATATTTGATTTCGAATATGTGAAAAAATTTGCGGTTCTTGTTCTTCAATTACTTTATAAGTTGGGAAACCCTGCAGCGCAGCATCTAGTTTTTGTGTACTTACTTGCACTGTGGACTTTCGTAAGTAATGAATATCAACTATATTCCATATAGCAATCGCTACTAAAGTTAAGGCTATAGCCCCGCCTCTCCCAATCCAGTTTTTTTTACGTATCAGACTAACTACAGTTGCAATTACCGCCCCTACGTAACCTGCCAGTAACACATGAGTCCAGTTCATTACTTACTCCTTGTTTTATTAAATTTCACTCTGCAATGCCATCCCAAACATATTGATTTCACTAATAGTCACTTCAATAGTATTTTAATATTGAAACATGTCTTTGCCGTTCGTCATCCTTTTCTCTTAGATTAGAAGGCGAAGCGTTGATCCTACCCATGCAATCAGTAAACCTCTGGCAGGATCCTGTCCTTCCGGAAGATTACCTTTCGCATGCTTAGACAATGCGGCTGTAATCTCTTGTGGGGACTTTTCATCCTGCGACATCGACACAGCTAATGATGACGCTGACTGACCATAGTCCATCAACCCTTTTAACAGATTATCCCATCCACTAAGCGCATCATAGCAGTGCGTTTTGGATTTGTGTTTACGGTTGGTAGTCTTCATATTCCCAGGCAAAGACGCGGGAGAGTTTTTGCGCTACCTCCATCCAGTCACTACCTTCACACTGCTCAATATAATCCGTGATGGTTTTCGTGATCTCTTCAAGATCATACTTGCGAACCAGTAAGGTATGGCGCATTAACTCTGGCACCCAATGGTGCTTACAGAGCCATTCGGGGGTGCAGACGTAAACATCAAAATGATTTATTCCTTCTTCCCCTACAGGCCCAATACATAAATGAGCTAAAAATTGAAAACAATCATCCTGCTCAGGTTGATAAGTTGATAAATCAAACCAATCACAGCCAATACTTCTTAGAGATGCTTTCATTTATTTTCTATCTAAAATATTCAAGTGACCGTTACCAACTTTATCCATTTTCCCTGTTTCAATATTTTTTGTATAACTTTCAAAGTTAGCTTGAGTTCCCGTCGGATTTAATGAACCTGGTGTATTTGTCTTTTCTTTTGGGGAACGATAAATCCTGGTTCCATCAGCACTTACTAACCCTGAACCATCACTCGTTGGTCTGGCCCATAATTCAACTTACCATTATTACCATTATCACCCTTGACCACTGCTTCCAACCGTGGCTCTTGCTTCGCGATGTTATTAAGATTTTGCTGCCTCAACTCCTCTTTCAGCTTCGGATAGGTAGCTCAGTTATAAGCTGATACTTCATCACTGGCTTTGTTAAGTAATTGGGATGCTTCAGCAACATCTCCTTTCTTCAGCGCCGCTTCTGCCGCTTTAATCGCCTTGCCCGCCGCATCACCGACTCCCGGTATCAGCCCTACAGCCGCAACCAGATAATCCAGCGCACTTTGCGCTTCCGCAAAGCCCTTAATATCACCAACAACAGGAACAAAGTCTAAACCAAAACCGGCAGCACCTTTCAGCAACTCATCACGATGTTCACTTATCTTCGCCGAACACGCTTCTGCACTCATTCCAGCACAGTTCTTAGCCTTGAACTCCTCAACAGCGGCAATGAGTTGTTTCTGGGCGTTCTGGTATTTCTCTTCCTGAGACACACCAGAGACTTTGTTCTCAATAATGTCACTCAGCACATTATTCTCCACAACAACTCGTTCCGACACAGTTATTGAGAATTTATGGATGATTTCCCAATGCAGCCAGCAGGTTACAATCCATTTTTGTTAAGGATTTTCGGCGCTTTCAACATTTTTCCCGAACGCGCATTTTTGGCCTGAATACGCTACCGCCCTAGAGTGACTCGTATCTGTCACTCCAGCATCATTCCAACAAACTACAGCATCACTGCGGACACCGAAGTCTTGGATTTATATTTCAATTAAGAAGTTCCTTTGATACGTTGCCAGTATCAAAAAACTCTTTTAAGATCTTTACAATAAATTCACAGTCTTTTGTAAGCTGAGATTCCGGCCAGTAATCTCCAAGAATCACCATTCCTGTATCAGGTTTAGATGAATCCCAGTACGTTCTTACTTGGTATTCATCTTCGACAATTTCACCTAATGTTATTAAGTAATAACCATTCTCCGTTCTGACCTGAAGCGTTTCAACACCATCATCGTCGCTGTTCAGTATATCAAGAGTAAGGGTTCCTTTTCTCCCCTGAATTTGTTTAAAACGATTTAATACCATATCCCAATTTGAGATCTGTTTATTTCCACCTGTTTCGTACAGTGTCCAACTCATTTTAAAATTCATTTTAATCCCTAATCTTGAGAGATTTCATACCAGGCTGCCAGTAGAGGACTGATCCTGTAGCTTCTTCATAAATTGTTAAAGATTTTAGCCCCGCTTTATCAGCCATAGTTGCTATATCACCGCGGCAATAACCACATACAGGCTCTTTAGATATACTCATTGTCATCTCACGCCCTTGAGACATACCTTTTTCAAAAGCTTGCTGGATAACACCTACTTCAGCATGAGCTGTAGCCATATTGCCATTAGGAAGAGGCTTGTTTTGCTTATCTATTTTAGCTTGGATTCGTCCATCAATAAGTGTTGGCTTATTCACATCTGCTAAGTTGGAATGCCTTGCCCCTTGGTTAGTATCAGTGAACTTAGCTCCATCAACATTACCTTTCGCCACGACCTTAAGATTAGCATCAACGATTTTACTTAATTGTTTTGCCGCAGCAGAGCCCAGAATTGGTGTCACCGAAGCAGCAATGAACTCCAGGCCCAGCTTCGTTTCGGTATAACTTTCTGCGGTCTGACGATCCACCCCTTTGGTGACCATGAAATAGTTAATCATGGCGTCTTTCACCTGCTGCTGATTCTGTGCATCAACGCTGGTGATATCGAGGAGATTGACTATCTGACCATACGCATAAGCGTACTGTTGGCTATATTTCGAGTTATAAGGGCCATCTTCATACCCCTCTTTTGACGCAATGACTTTCAGTCTTGCACCAGCACACGCTGAACTTTCCGCATTGCCATTACCGCATGCATCAATAATTTCCTTGTCACTGGCAATATCTTTTTCACGTAGGTCATTGATAGTCTGCTGCGCTTTTTCGCGTTCAGCCGGATCTTTACTGTTGAGTTTCTGCTTCGCTATCTCAAGCTCTGTCTTTTCAGACACGCTAAGATAGTTATTCTCAACGGTCGTCTTCCCGGCCTGTGCTGCCGTTAAAGTATCAGCGTTACTGTCTCCAATCACCCCTCCTGCCAGCCCTGCCGCCAGTGTGCCCAACATGCTGATTGTCTGCTTCTCGCTTTCGCTCAGTTCGCTGGCGTTTTTACCGGGATAAAGCCGCTCCATCACCAGCTGCGCCATCACCTCACCGCTAACGGCGCCTGCCGCACCCGCCAATGCATTGTTGCCCTGCGCCGCTGCCAGCACCGCGTTCACCACTGCATGGGCCATCAGACGCGAAATGCCTTCCTCTGTCGTCTGCGCGATGATTGCACCGCCGCCAATAATCGTTCCTGCACTCAGCATACTGAGCAAAAATACCGGTGCGGCTACCACCGACATTCCCGCGCCCCATACCGTTAACAGCCCTCTTACCGGATCCTGCCCTTCCGGCATCGTCCCCGTCAGCAGCTTATGCGCGGCATACTGCCGTTCTTCTTCCGTTATAGGATTCAACACGTTGCCGTTTTCATCCGTCAGGTTGGTGTTGATATACAACGATGACACCGACTGGCTGTAATCGTGCAATCCTTTACCCAGGTTGAAGTAGTTATTCTCAACAACAGGTCTTAACTGACCAGACCAACTTCCATTTATAATGAGTTAAAATCCTTTAACTTTGAAAAGACGTAATAAACCAATTCCTAAACCCACAATACCCCCTCCCAAGATACTCATCCTTAGAATTCTTTTGAATTGAAAATGTTCAAAAGATATCGGAGTATTTACATGAAAATATAAAAAAATTTCCAAGAAAAGATAAAAAATCATACCGACAAGCAATAACCCTAATATGCACACTGTCATTAATATGATTAAGAATAGAAAATTCTTCATTTTTTATCCTCTATTCCATCTATTTCTTTCTGAATGACAGAACCTCCAAGCTCAGATGAAAAACTACCGCTGGCATTCCCCATTGCCCCAGGGATCTTACTCGGTAACATTTCTTTAGAGATACCTAACTGCCCTTTGACTTCAGTATATTTCAGTAGGTTGGGATCGAATTTAGGATTCCAGCCGACTGTGGCCCACTTACCTGCCGCATTTGCCACTGGCTTCACAATATAATTGCCCACGCCATAACCCAAACCTGCACCAGCACCTGTCGTTATTGCCCCGGTTAACGGATCGTCCCCATTGATCGTGTTGGTCAGTGCGCCACCGGCCGCATTCCAGCCTACAGTTCCCCAAAAGCCATTACCCATACTGATAACATTCACCCAACCCGCAATCGCTGAGTTGACAGGGTTCACTTCCCCATTATCGGCATACTGAACGCCAGCATTTGCTCCTGCTCCCAACAGCCACATGGCTGCAGCAGGCACACTTAACGAGGCAACTCCCGCCGTATTGGCAATACCAGCAGACACTACCGCATTACCTTTGGCGGTCTCTTTCGCTATCTCAGTTTTACAATCCGTATCACAATCAGGAGTCTTACCAAACCAGAACCCAAATGCCGTACCGGCATCCGCGCCCAAAGCGTTATTCTCAACGGTCGTCTTCCCGGCCTGTGCTGCCGTTAACGTATCAGCGTTACTTTCTCCAATCAACCCTCCTGCCAGCCCTGCCGCCAGTGTGCCCAACATGCTGATTGTCTGCTTCTCGCTTTCGCTCAGTTCACTGACGTTTTTACCGGGATAAAGCCGCTCCATCACCAGCTGCGCCATCACCTCACCGCTAACTGCGCCTGCCGCACCCGCCAATGCATTGTTGCCCTGCGCCGCTGCCAGCACCGCGTTCACCACGGCATGGGCCATCAGACGCGAAGTGCCTTCCTCTGTCGTCTGCGCGATTATAGTCGCCAGATACGGCGCACTGCCGCCCGCCAGGGCTTTCGCCAAATCGCCACCCGCCACCCCCTGCACCGCCGCCGTCGCCGCCTGGATACCCTGCTGGAGCGCGCTGCCGGTGCCGTACTGCTGCATCTCGGCTTTATATTCATCCGAGTTGCGCAGCATCGCCATATACTCTTTACGCTCTTCCTCGGTGGCATTCTCTTTCAGAAGGCCCCATTTAGCCTGCGCCGCCTTCAACCCGTTGATATCCCCCTGCGTCTTGGCAATATCGGCGACTTGATTCCCAATCTCCCCTATCAGTTGCGCTTCCCTTAGCCGGTTCTGCTCTTTCTCCTTATCAAATATCGGGCTTAACGTCTGGTTGGCGTGTTCAACATCCCGGCTCAGGTCTGCCACATCTTGCTGTTGGTTCACCGGGTCGCGAATGATAATCGTGCCTTCACTCACCGCCGACTGCGTGGTCGAACGCGCGCTGCCGCTGCCGTTCTGCTACTTCGCGTCGTAATTGTCACTGTCCTGTTCGCTGGTTAACGTCAGGCCGCGCCCCACATCCATCATCACTTTATCGCCACTGACTTGCGCCCCGGTCAGGGTAGTGTCGCGCCCGCTGGTCGTTGCAGTAGTTATTCTCAACTCTTTTGGCATACTGTCCGGGCTAAAGAAATTACTCTCCACTCCAGCACAATATCCAAGTTCCAATGCTACACAGTGGGCTACACAGCATGCTAATATTTAGAGATTTTATGACGTCGTTAAAAGAGAATAAAAACTCCCCTCCGATCAAATAAAATGCAATCACTCTTATAGTGAAGAATATAAACACCGCCATAAAGAATATGGCAAAAAACCAGATGATCGTTGTTGATAAAAAGCGAAAGAGAAGATGTTTTAGTTTCATTGTTTCTCCTCCTGCTTACTTTTTATCTGCTCTTGGATGAAAACGTTTGAGCCTTCTGAGCCAATTGATGAACCTATATTACCAGATATGCTTGGAAATGGATTTAACGGCAAGGGTTTAGATATGCCTCCCCCTATATCAACCCATTCATAATTTTTCCAGTTAGGATTAATAACAGAGCTCATAGGCCCTTGAATTAACTTACCAACACCATATCCGACACCCGAAGCAGCACCATTTATTACACCGCTTTTAAGTGGGTCATCGCCCTTGATATAACTGGATGTTGCGCCACTTATACTATTGACTGTTACGGTTCCCCAGAACCCGGCTCCTGCTGTTGCTACACCAGTCCAATAGCCCAGAATAACATCATTTGGATCAACAGAGCCATTGACCAAATATTGAATACCGACATTGCCCCCCGCTCCAATTCCTCCGGCAGTTAACGCGGCACCGGATGTCAATGGCCAGGTAAGCAACGTTCCTGCTGCAGCGACCATCGTTTGGCAAGATACCGGTGTGTCACCACTACAGGCTTTTTCTATTTCGGCCTGTTTGTCTGCCTGCCATTGGCTGATAGTTCCCGGCTTGTTGGCGTTCGCTGCCGCCAAAACACTCCCAAGCGAGTTATTCTCAACAGCATTCTTGCCTGCTTGACCTCCCGCCACCGCGTTAGTACTGCTGTCACCCACCACGCCACCTGCCAACCCTGCCGCCAGTGTGCCCAGGGCGCTGATAGTCTGCCGCTGCTCTTCCGTCAGATCTTCACGCTTGATACCAGGGTACATCTGCTGGGCGATATATTCACCCATCACTGCACCGCTTGCTCCCGCTAACACACTGTTGCCATTGATGGCCGAGGTCACCGCTCCCAGCACCGCATGGGCCATCAGGTTAGCTTCGGTGTTCACTTTGCCCGTGGCCGGGTCGGTGGTCATATTATGAATGACCTCCGCCAGATACGGCGCACTGCCGCCCGCCAGGGCTTTCGCCAGATCGCCACCCGCCAATCCCTGCACCGCCGCCGTCGCCGCCTGGATTACCTGTTGATACTTGCCGCCGGTGCCGTAACCCGACGCGTTAAACGCCTGATTGTAGAAATTCTGGTACACCTGGCCGCTGATATCGTCTGCAGTCGGTTCCTTGCCCGGATTGGTTTTGCGCCACTCCGCCTCGGCGGATTTCAGCTGCTCCGGCGTCACGCTCTGCATCCGCTCGTTCGCCGCTTTGGTGGCTTCTATCTGCCCCTGCGTGCGCACGATATCACTCACCTGATTCCCAATCTCCCCTATCAGTTGCGCTTCCCTTAGCCGGTTCTGCTCTTTCTCCTTATCAAATATCGGGCTTAACGTCTGGTTGGCGTGCTCAACATCCCGGCTCAGGTCTGCCACATCTTGCTGTTGGTTCACCGGGTCGCGAATAATAATTGTGCCTTCACTCACCGCCGACTGCGTGGTCGAACGCGCGCCGCCACTACCGTTCACTCCGGTCAGCAGGCCGTTCGCCATATTCCCCACGAACTGCCCGCCGATGCTACCGCCCGAGCTGATACCCACGCTCTGGTGTTCCACCTGGTAGTCCGCCTTGTTTTCGATATCGCTGAACCCCAGCGTGCCGGTATCCAGTGTATTCTTGTCCGCACT